>JAEUUU010000083.1 GCA_016787345.1 Saprospiraceae bacterium
CTCCGCGACGCCCTGGGGCGGGTTTGCCTCGACGAGCCGCTGGCCGGTTTCGAGCACCGCGTAGCGACGGGGCATTTGCCGCCGGGCCTGTACTTCTGGTCGCTGCAATACGGCGGGCGGGTGGTGCAGGCGGGGAAAGTGGCGAAGGGGCGCTGAATGTTTAAAAAGTGACAGGATTTACAAGATTTACAGGATAAAGCGGCTTCGCCGCTGCCTTTCTAATCCTGTAAATCTTGTAAATCCTGTCCCCTAAAAACTTGTTCACTCAAAACCATTCCACACTCAACCTCGAATCCTCATCAAAAAGTAACGCCCAGCCGTGCAAACACGCGCATGCCGTTGCCGCCCATCTGGACGGAGTCCCAGGGACCGCCGGTTTCGGTGTTGTAGGCCCAGCCCGGAGCGCCGGGAGCGAAGCCAAGGTCGGGGTGCGCGTTGATGAAATTGTCGACGCCCAAGTGCAGGGTGGCGTTTTTGACGAAGCGCCAGGAGGCATACACGTCGGGCACGAATTGGGCGCCGTACACGTACACGTCGGGCACGTAGCCGCTGCCGTCGTCTTTCGGCACTTCGGGATCGATGCCGAGGCCGCTTTCGCCGTAGCCTTGCAGGGTAATCTCGCCAAAGTAGTTGAGGCGGGTGCCAACGGTGAAGTTGCCGAAACCGTACTCGATCGTGGAGGCCAGTTTCATGGGCGGCGCGGAGGCCAGGATGAATTTTTGCTCGCGGCTGCTCAGGAAGGTTTTGCGGTGACCTTCGGTATCATTGAGCGCGCTGGGCACGTTGATCTCGTCGATGGTCATTTTCTGGAAGTTGGCGGCCACCAGGAAACGGATGTGGCCGTCGCTCAAACGCCGGTTATAATCGAGCACCAGATCGAGGCCGCGGTTGGTCGTGTTGACGGCATTGGCGAAGAACTGGGCCAGGCTCACATTGAGGCGGGTGAGTTCGTTGGTGAGGGCGGGATTGAGGGTGGTATCGCCGGCGTCGAACTGGCCGGAGAGCACCACGCGGTCCTTCACCTGCACCTGATAGGCGTCGAGGGTGACCGTAAATTCGCGGATCGGGCGCCAGGAGAAGCCCAGGCTGGCGCTGATTGATTTTTCTTCCGTCAGTTCCGGGATGCCGGCCGCGCGGGTGATCGGGTTGTCGTTGGGCGCGATCTTGACCTCGGCGATGTTGCCGCCCTGCACGGTGGTGAAGGTGGAGCTGAAATTGATCTGTTGCAGCGAAGGCGCGCGGAAGCCCGTGCTGGCCGAGCCGCGCAGGTTGAAATTGTCGGTGATTTTGTAGCGGGCCGAGAGTTTGCCGTTGGCCGTAAAGCCGAAATCGGAGTAGTTTTCGAGGCGTACAGCGCCGCCCACGAGGAAGCGTTCGGTCACGTCGAGTTCCACGTCGGCGTAAGCGCCTACGCAGTTGCGGCTGGCGTCGGCTTCGTCGGAAGGCTGGTAGCCGGGGAAGCCCTGGGCGCCGGAGGCCTTGTCGGGGTCGTAGTTGCGGTACGAAGCCTCCTCGCCGGCGTAGAGCTGGTATTGTTCGAGGCGGAATTCGGCGCCGAAGGCCAGGTTGAAGCCCGAGAGCACTTCGGGGTACAGGCGGCTGAAATTCAGGTTGGTCGTGTTTTGCAGGAAACTGAAACCACCGTCGTCGAAGTCGGTCTGGCCAAAGCCCAACCCTGCATTGAAGGTTTTATGACCAAAGAAATGGAAGTCGTTGTAGCCGGTGGTATTGCTCAGGTCCCAGGTCCAGCCTTCTCCGAAATTGCCGCGCAGGCCGGCGGCGGCAGAAATATCCTGTATTTCCGTCTGAATACGCGGGTTGTAAAAAAACTCGCCGTCGGGCGTCGACATGGTGATGCCATCGACCGGAATCGGGTTGCCATTGTCGTCGGTGGGGAAACGTTCGGGCCGCGCCGAGAAGTTGCGGGTGAAGGCGTAGGCATCCGATTCCTTGCGGTTGAAGCCGCCGAAGACGTACAGGGTCAGCTTGTCGTTTTCCTGGAAAGGCACTTCGGCGTTGAACAGGGCGCCGTAGCCCTGCAGGGAGCCGTCGCCGTGTGCGCGGCGGTAGATGTTGACGGGCAGTTCGCCCTCGAGGTCCTGGCGGAAGGTTTTGCCGGCATTGGCGTAGTTGAGCGTCAGGTTGAGGAATCCGCCTTTTTGGCCCAGCGGGAGGCCGTAGTTGGCCTGGGCCGTGTAAGTGGCGCCGTCGAGTTTGTTATCGTAGATATATTGGCCGGCCAGCGGATCGCCGTACACGTCTTTGGCGTCGTCGGCGAGGTAGGCGGGGTTGTATTCGGAATCGAGGTAACCCGAGAAGCCGAAATCGGCGGAGCCGGAGCGCACGTTTTTTTTCAAAACAATATTGATCACACCCGCGATGGCATCGGAGCCGTACTGGGCCGAGGCGCCGTCGCGCAGGATTTCGATGCGGTCGATGGCCTGGGCCGGGATGGCGCTCAGGTCGGTGCCGGCGTTGCCGCGACCGCGGGTGCCGAACACGGCCACGAAAGCCGTCTGGTGGCGGCGTTTGCCGTTGACGAGCACCAGCGTCTGGTCGGGGCCCAGTCCGCGCAGGGTGGCCAGGTCGATGTGGTCGGCGCCGTCGGAACCGCTTTGTTTGTTGTAGTTAAAGGAAGGGGCGCTGTAATTGAGCATCGACGTGACGTCGTAGCGGGCCGTGGTGGGCGCCACCTGACCGACGTTGATCACGTCGACGGGCACGGGCGTTTCCGTCTGCACCCGGCTGCCGCGGCGCGATCCCACGATGACAATCTGATCGAGCAGGGTTTCGTCGCTCAGCAGTGTGACGTCGAGCGTGGGGCGGCCGCCAAGGGCGATTTCCTGGGTGGCAAAACCCGTGTAGGAAAAGACCACCACGGCATTGCCGTCGCTGACGCGCAGGCTGTAAGTGCCGTCGACACCCGAAGAAGTACCGCTTGTGGAGCCTTTTTCTTTGATGGTTACCCCGGCCAGGGCCTGACCGGTGTTGTCGGTCACACGACCGCGTACGGTGTTCTGGGCGGAAAGCCCGGGTAGCCCTGCAAACAAAAAGAGCAGGAAAACGAAGAGTTGCTTCATACAAAGTTGAGTTTTAGAAAATTAGTTCAGGAAAAATCGGCCCTCCGAGGGGCGCACCAAAGGTAATATGCCAGTGCGGCTGTTGATACAACAAATTCTTTCCGCCCACCGCGGTAACCAGTCTCAGTTCGGAATATGATGAATATTGCTTTGTGGGCGTTTTTTTGAGGTTTAACTTTCGGGCATGGAACGAAAAACCATCAAACAATGGATCGCCGAAGGCAACACCGAAACGGCGGTTCAGCAATTGCTGGAAGCGGCGAAAGGCACAACTTCGGAAAACGAGGCCATGCTGCTCGCCGCCCGTTTTCAAAAGTACCAGCGGGACGTCCGCATGGGCACCGCTGGAGAAGAAGAGAACCGCCAGGAACTGAACCGGATCAATTTTGCGCTGCTTCAATTGTCCGACGCCCTGGCGGAAAACGAGGGTGCACAGCCTTCCCGCCCTTCCACCCAACCCGCTCTCGCGTGGTACTGGTGGCTGATTCTTTTGCTGGCCGCCTCGGGTTTGATTGGGTATTTTATTCAAAAAAAAGCGGGAAAAGAGCCGGCCTACCAGTTTCAATACAAACAAAAAGACATTCCCGCCGACGTACTGAACAAGATCGACTCCCTGCAAAAGGCCGGTCAGCTGGTACGGGAAATCAGCTTCGGCCCGGGCGGCCAATGGGCGGTTTTTTACGGCCGCAACCGCTTCGTTACCAGCGGCAATCTGCCCAGAGAACTGATGTTGAAAATCGACACCTTCGGCCGGATTCGCGATGAAGAATTAAAAGGACTTTACCTCGGCGCCAATTCGGAAGCCCTCCTGTGGTTCAACCGCAACCTTTTCTGGCATACCGCCTACCGCGATATACCCAAAAATTGCCTCGACTCACTCGGCCTCTGTCACCGACTCGACCGCGAAATCCGCGACGTGGCCATCGATCCTGCCACCACGTCATGGGTCATTTTGTGGGACCGCGCGGGTTTTACCTGCGAAAATGTCCATGACTCGCTTTTTGCCCACCTCAATCGCACCTGCCGCGACCACAACCTGCCTTTTAAAAGCATCGCTTTCAGCAACGACGGCGGCTGGGTGCTGCTCTTTGATTACAACAATTACTGGTACGGCTTCATCGACAAAGATCTGATCGACGCACTGGCCGAGATCCGAAAAAACCGCCGGGAAATGCTGGGCGTCTATATGCTGACGGGCGATAAATGGGTGGTGCTGTACCGGTAGTCGGTTTCTTCGCTTTTTCGTAATCTTGCAGCGTTTGGCGCCCCAGCATTATCTTGTAAATTTTGCCGATCCTGTCTCATGAGAAAACTTTACGCTGTCCTGGTATTTTGTTGTACCCTGAATGCCGCTACGCTGGCGCAATGCCCCATCACAGTCAATGCCGGCGATGATATTTACCTTTGCACCCCACCCGCGCCGACGGAATTGAACGGCAGCATCGACGGCGATTACCTCAGTTTTGCCTGGACGCCGCTGAGCGGCCTGAGCGGCGCCAATACCCTGTCGCCAGGTGTCAGCGTCACCCAGACGACGACTTACGTACTTACCGGCTCGGCCGTCGACCCGTCGACCAACCTGATCGCAAACGGCGATTTTGAAGGCGGAAATTCCGATTTTTCAAGCGACTACGTGTACAACCCCGGCGATTTGGTACCGGAGGGATACTACGACGTGCTGGCCAACCCGCAAGACGACCACCCCGGCTTCCAGCCCTGCAACGACCACACCTCGGGCAGCGGCAACATGATGGTGGTCAACGGCGCCGGCACCCCCAACCAGGACGTCTGGTGCCAAACGGTGGCCGTGATGCCCAATACCCAGTACGCCTTTTCCGCCTGGGTGACTACCGTGGTGGCGGCCTCTCCCGCCCTCCTGCAGTTTTCCATCAATGGCCAGACGATCGGACCGATTTTCAGCGCCCCGAACCAGACCTGCGTCTGGCAAAATTTTTACCAGATCTGGAACAGCGGCTCGGCCTCGAGTGCCACGATTTGTATCGTAAACATGAATACGACCCTCGGCGGCAACGATTTTGCACTCGACGATATCTCTTTTTCTCCCGTTTGCCGGGTTACCGATACCGTAGTGGTGCATGTCGTAAATGTGGTTGCCGTGGCCAGTCCTTCGGTCATTATGATTCCCTGTGAGGGCGCTACCCTGACGCTTTCGGGCGTGGGCAGCAGCACCGGCGTCGATTATTCCTACGAATGGACGACTCCCGACGGCAACATCGTATCGGGCGCCAACACCCTGAACCCGGTGGTCAATATGCCCGGCCAATACGTGCTCACCGTGCGCTTTGAAAAAGACGGCTACACCTGTGAAAAAACAGCCATCGTCAACGTTTTGCTCAATCCTAATCCGCTCCTGGCCTGGATCACCCCACCCCAGCCCATCGGTTGCGGCAGCTCGGGCAATACCAATCTGGTCGGCAACTCCAACCAGGGCGCTGTGAGCTGGCAATGGAGCACGCTCGACGGCAACATCGTTTCAGGCGCCACATCCAAAACCGCCGTCGTCAATGCACCCGGCACCTACGAACTCCTGGTCACCAACATTATCAATGGCTGCACGACACTGGTCGAAGTGACGGTCACCACGGCCACCAATCCGCCGGTCGCCAATGCCAGCGCCGGAACGATTACCTGCACCAATATGTCGACCGTGCTTTCGGGTGCAGGAAGCAGCACCGGCAATAATATTACCTATTCCTGGACGACCCCTAACGGAAGTATTACCTCCGGCCAAAACACCCAAAATGCCGTGGCCGGCGCCACTGGCACCTATTATTTGCAGGTAACCAACACCAGCAACAATTGCGTGGCGCTGGATACCGTGACCGTCAGCGGCAACCTGACGCCGCCGGCCCCATCCATCCAGACACCCGGAACCTTTACCTGTGTCGACGATACCCTGAGCCTTTCGGGTGCACTCAACCCGGCCAATTCCACCTTTGCCTGGTCGGCCTCCGGCGGCGGTAACATCGCCGGCGGCGGCAATACGCTCAATCCGCAGATTAATGCCCCCGGTACGTACAGCCTGTCGGCCACCAACCCGGCCAACGGCTGCACCGCTTCGGTCAGCGTCACCGTCGGACAAAATACCCAGCCGCCCGCGGCCCTGATTCAGCCGGCAGATTCCATCACCTGCCAGTCGCCCAGTATCTCGCTCGACGCCAGCGGCTCTTCCTCCGGCCCGACATTCAGCTACCAATGGACGGCAAGCAACGGCGGCAACCTGGTAAGCGGCGATACGACCCTGACGCCCTTGGTCAATGCCGCCGGAAATTATACCCTGCTCATTACCAACAACCTGAACGGCTGCACCACCAGCGCTTCCATACCGGTCACCGCCGACCAGAACGTCGTCTCGGCCGTGGCCAATGCTCCCGATACCTTGAGCTGCGCCACGGGAACCATCCTGCTCGACGCCAACGGCTCCTCTTCCGGCGCTTCGATCAGTTATGCCTGGACGACCGTCGACGGCAATATCCTGCTCGGCGGCAACACGCCCAACCCGAGTGTCGACGAACCGGGCACTTACCAACTGCTGGTGACCAATTCCGCCAACGGCTGTTCCGCCACCGATCTCGTTGTTGTTCAGCAAAATATCGCCACCCCTGCGCTGCAAATTAATACCCCCGACGAACTCACCTGCGCCAACCCGGTCCAGACCCTCCAAGCCCAAAACCAGTCGGCCCCGGGCAATTTTGTCTATTCCTGGGCGACCGCCGGCGGCAATATCCTGTCGGGCGACAGTACCCTTGCGCCACAGGTCAATGCCCCCGGCGCGTATACCCTGACGGCCTTTAACCTCGATAACGGCTGCTCTTCGCAAGTCTCCACAACCGTCGACCTCGAAGTCGGTACCCCCACTGCCGTCATCGCCGCACCGCCCACTCTCACGTGCACGCTGGTGGCGCTTACCCTGAATACCAGCGGCTCCTCCACAGGCGCCGAATTCACCTACCAATGGCTTGCCTCCGGCGGCGGCAACATCAGCGGCGGCGATGGCACGCCCGCGCCCAGCGTCGATGCGCCCGGCCAGTACGCGCTGACGGTAACCAATACCCAAAACGGCTGCACCGCCACGACCAGCATTACGGTCAATGAAGACGTTGTCGCACCCCCTGCCGATGCGGGCCCTACGGCATTGCTCACCTGCAATGACCCCGTGTTCAGTCTGGTAGCCAACAACGGCCAAACGGACCCCAACCTCGTTTATCAATGGACAAGCCCCGACGGCAACTTCGTGGGTAGCCCCGGCGCAGCAACCGTGGATTGTGACGAAGCAGGCGAGTATTTTATTCAAATAACCAACCTGGTCAACGGCTGTGTCAGCGTCGATTCGGTGACGATCACGGCTAACCAGCAAATTCCCGACCTGAACATCGCCCTTCCGGCAACGCTTACTTGCACGACCCTCAATACCCAAATTCAGGCATCGGCCAGCGGCAGCAGTGCCATCCTGCAATACGACTGGCAAAGCCCCGACGGACAGTTTGTCTCCGGACAAACACAGCCCAACCCGACCGTCGACGCGCCGGGCACTTATTTGCTCACCGTCACCGATCCGGCCAACGGCTGCAGCACGACCGGACAAACCACCGTTCTTCAGGATATTACCCCTCCGGATGCCACCATCGCCGCACCACAAATCCTGAATTGCACATTGACCCAGTTCAACCTGCAGGGCGACGGAACCGGCGATGCCACCTGGACCACTGCGGATGGCAATATCATCTCCGGAGGCGATCAGTTCGGCCCCACCCTGATCAACGCACCCGGCACTTACGTACTCACGGCCGTCGACCCCGTCAACGGCTGCACGACCCAAACTTCGGTCACCGTATCGCAAAACATTCAACCGCCGGCGGTCAGCGCCGGCAACGACGCCACCCTGAGCTGCGCCATCAATTCGCTGACGCTCACGGGCAGCGGAAACGGTCAGGGCGTCATTGCTTACGCCTGGACGGCCGCTTCGGGCGGCAACATTCTCGGCGGCGCCAATACCTCCTCGCCTTCTATCGACGCACCGGGTATTTACAACCTGACCGTCACCGATCCGGTCAATGGCTGCACGGCTACCGACGCCGTTCAAATCCTCGAAGACGCCAACGCTCCGCAGGCCAACGCCGGCCCGGCAACCACGCTCAATTGCCTGCTTACACAAATTACCCTCGGCGGCAGCGGCAGTGCAGGTCCCGGGATTTCTTACGTCTGGACGGCCTCCGGCGGCGGTAATATCCTGAGCGGCGCCAATTCGCTTTCCCCCCTGATCGATGCGCCGGGCGCCTACGAACTGCTCGTCTCGAACGCCAACAACGGCTGCACGGCGACAGCGACGGTCGTTATTCCGGAAGATATTGCCCAACCCGTGGTCGATGCGGGGGTCAGCAGTACCCTGACCTGCGCCCAGACAAGCGCCTCACTCAGCGGTTCGGCCACTGCCGGCAATGGCGGCTCGCTCCAGTTCAACTGGCAAACCAATGGAGGGACCATTCTTTCCGGCGCCAATACGGCAACACCATCGGTCGGCGCACCGGGTGTTTACACCTTGACTGTTCAAAATCAATTGAACGGTTGCAGCGCTACCGACCAAACCACTGTGGGCATCGATACCATTTCGCCCGCCATTTCGGCTGCTGCCCCGCAAATCATCACCTGCAACCAGCCTCAGGTCGCCCTGGCAGGACAGGTACAGCAGCCGGTCGGCGGTTTTTCAGCGCAATGGTCGACCGCCAATGGCAATATCGTGTCGGGCACGAATACCTTGAACCCGATGGTCGACCTGCCCGGAACGTATGTTCTCTCGGTTCAAAACCAACAAAACGGTTGCACGAGTACGGCTACGGCCAATGTGCAGCAAAATGTGACCCCTCCAGTTGCCCAGATAGCGCCTGCCACTCTGATTACCTGCGACCAGCCGCAGATTTCACTCAATGCCTCCGGCTCGATGAGTATCGAGTCCATGTCGTTCGCCTGGACGGCCGGCAACGGCGGACTGATTACCGCGGGCGCCAACTCGGCGACTCCCACCGTCGTTGCAGCCGGGGCCTACACCCTGACCGTCACCAACCAGAACAACGGCTGCACCGACATCGCAACACAGTTGGTCAATATCGACACCCTGACGCCACCCACCGCCATCTTGTCGCCGCTGCCGCTCACTTGCCAGCGCGACACGGTCACGCTCAACGCGGGCGCATCGGCCACCGGGCCCAATTTTTCCGCCAGTTGGACAACGCCGAACGGCAACCTCGTCGGCGGACAAAACACCCTGTTCCCGCAAGCCAACCAGCCGGGGCTGTACATTTTGGTGGTTGAAAACGTGAGCACGGGCTGTACCGGCACCGCCAATATTACCCTCACCGAAGACGTGGCGCTGCCACAGGCAGATGCGGGCCCGCCGGCCATGCTCGATTGTTCGTTGCCGCAAGCCACCCTGCAAGGCAGCAGTGTCACCCAGGCCACCCTGGGCTTCCAGTGGTCGACCGCCAACGGCCAAATCGTGTCGGGCGCCAATACCGCCACGCCGGTAGCCGCCACACCGGGGCAATACCAGCTCACCGTCACCAATCTCGACAACGGCTGCACCGCTACCGATCAGGTGCTGGTCGGCGAAATACCGCCGCCGGTGTTCGTGCCCGGTTATGATCACCCGAATTGTCTCAATCCGCTTGGCGCCATCGATTTCGGTACGGTAACGGGCGGCACAGCGCCATTCCGGTATTCCATCGACGGCGGACAGAGTTTTCAAAACTCGCCGGTATTCCTCAACCTCGACGCCGATTCCTATCAATTGATGGTAACCGACGACCATGGCTGTACCGATACCGATCAGGTTACCCTCAACGAGCCGGTTTACCCCTCGGTAACCCTTCCCGCCTCCCTCATCATCGAACTGGGCGACTCGCAGGAACTCGTTCCCGTAACCACCCCTCCGATCTTCCAGATCGCCAGCTGGCAATGGTCGCCGGCCGATTACCTGTCGTGCGCCGACTGCCCCTCCCCCACCGTGATGCCCCTGCGCAACACGAAATACGAACTCACGATCACCGACCTCAACGGTTGCACTGCTTCGGCGCCCGTGCAAGTGCGCGTCAACCGTCAGAAGAGCATTTATGCACCCAATATCTTTTCACCCAACGGCGATGGCGCCAATGATTTTTTCAAAATTTTCGGGAAAGGCGTAGCCGACATCCGCAACCTGGCAGTGTTCGACCGCTGGGGCAACCAGGTATTCCTTGTCGAACACCTCGACCCGCTCAGCCAGGAGGGCGGCTGGGACGGGCGCTACCGGGGCTCGGAACTGAACCCCGGCGTGTTCGTCTGGCAAGCGGTGGTGGAGTTTATCGACGGGGAGGTTCTCGTGTTTGCAGGAGACGTTACGCTGGAACGATAGGCTTTCAATTTTTGAAATAAATTATTGGGCCAGTGGCTCGGAACAGAGGAAAAACGCGGGCAATCCTGCAATTTGCAGCCTCTAAATTGCAGCCTTATGCCTGAAAAAACTGGAACCGGTATTTTCGTTGGGCGCTTTCAGACCTACCGGCTGAATGCCGAACACCGACGCCTGATTGATTCTTTACTCCAGAAACACCAGCGTGTGGTCATGGCCCTGGGCTCCAATCCGGCGCCCAGCGAGCTCAATCCCCTGGATTACAAATGGCGGGTCAGCCTGTTCGACGGCCCATACAAGGGCATCGTGGAAACCATCGAAATCCCCGTTGTGCCCGACGACCGCATGTGGAGCCAGGAACTGGACCGCCGAATCATGGAACTTCGCCCCGAAGGCGAAGTAATTCTTTACGGTACGCAGGAGCGTTTTCAGCAACGCTACAGCGGCCGCTATCCGACCCAGGCGCTGGAGACAACGGATGAGATGGAGACCTTCGATCTCGATACCTCCGAAGGGCAGATTGATGCGGCCAGTTTCAGGGCAGGCGTGATTTATTCCATGCTTTGCCGTTTTCCGACGGCCTATGCCTCCGTCGATATCGCCGTGCTGCGCAACGACGGCCAGGAAATTTTACTTGCCCGCAAGGCCAACGAGGCCAAATGGCGTTTCCCGGGTGGCTTTGCAGATCCCAGCGACGAAAGTTTTGAAATCACGGCGATCCGCGAACTGCTGGAGGAATGCGGTGAAATCCGGATCGACGAACTCAACTACCTGGGTTCCCTGAAGATGGACGACTGGCGGTACCGCGATTCACTCGACTGTGTGATTACCCATTTGTACGCCTGTGAAATGATAGACGGCGACCCGACGCCCGACGACGACATCGCCGAATTGCGCTGGTTCAAGGTCGACAACCTGAAGCCGGAAACCCTGATGCCTGTTCACCGGCCATTGCTGGGGCTGCTGGAATTGTATCTGTCGTAAATCCTCTTATTCTCCTGCCACGCCAACCGCTTCCTCCACCGCGGCCGCCTCGTTTGTTTCTTCCACCACATCGATTTCAAAGCGCAGGTTTTCAATGATAAATTCCTGCCGTTCGGGCGTGTTTTTGCCCATGTAATAATCAAGCACGTGGTCGAGGTTGGTATCTTCGGGCAGGAAGACAGGTTCCAGACGAATGTCTTCACCGATAAACCCGCCGAATTCGTTGGGAGAAATTTCCCCCAGACCTTTGAATCTGGTGATTTCGGGTTTGCCCCGCAGTTTTTTGATTGCCGCCTGTTTTTCCGCTTCGGAATAGCAGTAAAAGGTCTGCTGCTTGTCGCGTACGCGGAACAAGGGCGTGTCCAGAATGTACAAATGGCCGTTGCGAACCAGATCGGGAAAGAACTGAAGGAAAAAAGTCAGCAGCAGCAAACGGATGTGCATTCCGTCGACATCGGCGTCGGTAGCGATTACCACGCGGTTGTAGCGCAGGTCGTCGAGCGAATCTTCGATATTGAGCGCGTGCTGGAGCAGGTTGAACTCTTCGTTTTGGTAGACGACCTTTTTGGTCATGCCGTAGCAGTTGAGCGGCTTGCCGCGTAGGCTGAATACGGCCTGGGAGTTGACGTTGCGGGCTTTGGTCAATGAGCCGCTGGCCGAATCGCCCTCGGTGATAAAGATCGTACTGGCGAGCCGGAGTTCTTCCGTTGCTTTTTCGTTGAGGTGGTAACGGCAGTCGCGCAGTTTTTTGTTGTGGATATTGGCCTTTTTGGCGCGTTCGTTGGCCAGTTTTTTGACGTCGGCGATCTCTTTGCGTTCCCGCTCCGACTGTTGAATACGTTTGAGCAGTTCCTTGGCAACCTCCGGGTTTTTATGGAGGAAATTGTCGAGTTCCCGGCTGAGGAAATCGCTCATCCAGCCGCGGATAGCCGGCCCGTCGGGGGCGATACGCTCGGAGCCCAGGCGGGTTTTGGTTTGGCTTTCGAACACCGGCTCTTCCACGCGAACCGCTACGGCGGCGATGATACTTTCTCGGATGTCTTTGGCGTCGAATTGTTTTTTGAAGTGGTCGCGCACCACTTTCACCAGCGCTTCGCGGAAGGCGTTGAGGTGCGTACCACCCTGGGTCGTATTCTGGCCATTGACGAAAGAATAATATTGCTCCCCGTAATGGTCGCCGTGGGTCATGGCGATCTCCACATCTTCACCGCGAAGGTGAATGATGGGATAACGGATTTTTTCCGCATTGGTCTTTTTTTCCAGCAGGTCGAGCAGGCCGTTTTTCGACTGGAAAACGCGCCCGTTGAAATGGATTTTCAGGCCGGCGTTGAGATAGGCGTAGTTCCAGAGTTGTTGTTCGATGTATTCATGTACCCAGCGGAAATGCCGGAACATGCCGTTGTCCGGTTTGAAATGAATGATGGTCCCGTTTTCTTCCTTGGAGGGCTCCACCTTGCTTTCTTTCTGGAGGTTGCCAAACTGGAACTCGGCCCATTTGGCCTGCCCTTCGCGAATGGCCGTGACTTTGAAGTATTCCGACAGGGCGTTGACGGCCTTGGTACCCACCCCGTTGAGGCCTACGGATTTTTTAAATGCCTTGGAGTCGTATTTGGCGCCGGTGTTGATTTTCGACACAACGTCGACCACCTTACCCAGCGGAATACCGCGCCCGTAGTCGCGCACGGTCACACCGGATTCGTTGATGGCGACGTCGATCTGGCGCCCGAAGCCCATGGCAAATTCGTCGATCGAGTTGTCTAATACCTCCTTTAGCAGTACATAGATGCCGTCGTCGGGCGAAGAGCCGTCGCCCAGCTTGCCGATGTACATGCCGGGGCGCAGGCGGATGTGCTCGCGCCAGTCGAGTGATTTGATTTCGTCTTCGGTGTAGCGGATTTCCTGCATGGGTGTTTGCTGATCTTGCGTCTTGGGCTGTTGATGGTTAGCCTTCGACCGGCCGGCAGATTTCGCCGGTTTGGATGATTTGTAAGTCGCGCCCAAAGTACGAGAGTTTTGAGTGATTGAAAAAACGTTGACACAAAACAGGAACAAATTTAGGGCATTCTTTTTTAATTAAAACAATTTGTTTTTTTAAATGAGGATTTGAAGATGCGAGGATTTGAGTGGGCGGGGCCACTTCTGTTTTGTCAATTTGGATATTACACTGGAAAAAATCAACAAAAGCGGCCTTCATGGGTTGGATATAGCCTTTTGAAAAAAGAATCAGCAATGCAAAAAAACTTTCTGATCGTTGGGGGCAGCCATGGTATCGGCTACGAGCTCGTCCGCCAGCTGGCTGCCGACGGACACCGTGTCACCGTACTCAGCCGTACCCCGGGGAACCTGCACGAACTGGCGGGCGTGACACATCAACCCTTCGATGTGCTAACCGACCCTTTTCCGGTCGATGCGGCGCCGGATACCCTGCACGGACTGGCCTATTTGCCCGGCAGCATACAACTGAAAAGTTTCGCGACGATGAAGCCGGAACAGTTTCGGGAAGAGTTCGATCTCAATTGTATCGGGGCGGTAAAGTGTATACAGGGGGCATTAAAAGCCTTAAAAAGTACGCCTGGAAGCGGAATTGTTTTGTTCAGCACTGTGGCGGTTGGGACAGGCATGCCTTTTCACGCCAGCATTGCAGCGGCCAAGGGGGCAGTGGAGGGCCTGACGCGTTCGCTGGCGGCCGAGTTGGCGCCGGCGGTGCGGATCAACTGCATTGCGCCTTCGCTGACCGACACGCCGCTTGCCGCCCGGCTGTTGAGTTCGGATGAAAAACGGGAAGCTTCGGCGGCCAGGCATCCGTTGAAACGGGTCGGCACGGCGGCTGAAATAGCGGCTTTGGCGGCTTTTTTATTGTCCGAAAATGCGGGCTGGATCACCGGGCAGGTGATTCACGCCGACGGCGGAATGGGTCGTCTGAAAGTGTAAGGGAAAATCAATAGGTCGCCACCAGTTCCTGCAAATCGCGCAGATACGCTTGCTTAACCGGTTCGCGCAGCGATTTATTGGTGCGGGTATGAAAGCGGTGCGCCGTGAGGAAACTGACCTGGAGGCGGTTCCAGGCCTGTTCGTCGCCAATCAGGTGATAGGCCTGCAGTTCTTCAAACAAGGAATTGCCGATTTTGTAAAAATCATCGCGCCCCAGGTAATCGAGGTCGGCGTCGCAGAGAATTTCTTCGAGGTGATTTTGGGGCGATTGCGGAATTTTCGTTGCCATGATCATGCCGCAAATCCGTTCGATATCCTGCCCGGAGTAACCAAAGCGCGGCAGGTCGGCGCGCACCATTTCGCAGCCTTCGTGTTCGTGTCCGGCGTGTTTGTTTTTTACAAAGCCGGCATCGTGGTAAAGGGCCGCTGTTTTGACCAGCATTAATTCATGGCCGCGAATGCCCTCCATCTCACACAGTTCAATCGCCACTTTGTGCACATCCATAGTATGATGCAGGCCATGGTAGTGCAGATGGCTGGACAGGTCGGTGCGTAACCGGGAAAGGATAAATTGTTTAGCGGCGCGGTAATCCATGCTTTGGGTCAGGATCAGAAGAAGCGTGTTGCGGGCGAAAATCCGGCTTTTCCAGAAAAAAAGCCTAAGCGGCGAATTTATTTTACCAGACGAGCCAAATTTGTGCCGTTTTTCCGGGATTCCGCAAAAAAACTATCTGAAAATAAAATTCTTCACCTGGTGTGGTGACCTTTGCCAACGTATTCGTCTAATCGCAGGAATTTTAAAACACCCCATGCGATTATCTGTTTAACATTCAGTTTTTCAAATAAATTTTATTGCACTTATGAATTTGATGGAAATCCTCCAGGGCCAACTCTCCGACGACGTGATTGGCCAGATCAGCCAGCAAATTGGCGCCCAGCCCGAACAAACGGCTTCTGCTGCCAATGGCATCTTTACTTCTCTGCTCGGCGGCCTGGCCAATAACGCAACCCAGGAAGGTGGTCTCTCGGCCATCGCCGGCGCACTCGACCGCAATCACGACGGCAGCGTGCTCGACGATATCATGGGCATGGTGGGCACCGTCATGAACGGCCAGGGCAGCGGCGCAACCAACGGCCTGGGTATCCTCGGCCACATCCTGGGCGACAACCAGGAAAACGTGGCCCAGCAAGTGAGCCAGTCTTCGGGCCTCAGCATGGGCCAGGTGATGAAACTCATGCCGGTACTCGCCCCAATCGTTATGGGTGTAATTGGTAAAATGCGCGGCCAGGACGGCTTCCAGCTGTCCGACCTGCCCGGTATCCTCCTGGGCTCGGCTCAATCAGGCGCGCAACAGTCCGGCATGGGCGACCTGCTCGGCGGCCTCCTCGGAAGCGTGCTGGGCGGCGGCGGCCAACAGCAGGGCGGTGGACTCGGAAATATTCTCGGGAATATTCTCGGCGGCGGCCGCTAAACCTAAGCGGTACGTGCCTTATTCAAAACGACCCGCGCCGGGCGACTTTCATAGTCGTCCGGCGTTTTTCTTTTTCAGAGAGTGGGAGAACGCAAAGGGGGGGGCACGCAGAGGGTTTCACGCAAAGGGCGCAAAGGAGCAAAGCGCGCAAAGAGGGCTGTATAGGGTTTCTCACAGTTTTTTTGTTGCACGCAGAGACGCAGAGGCGCAGAGGGATTAGGGTTTCACGCAAGGGGCGCAAAGGAGCAAAGCGCGCAAAGCCTAACCATATATCCCTCTGCGTCTCTGCGTCTCTGCGTGCAACAAAAAAACCGCGTGAAACCCTCCCCCCTCTGCGTGCAATTTCATCATGACCGGATTGCACCTCTCATTCCAGTACCAGCGTCCGCACCAGCCGGCGCCCGTCGGGAGCCACCCATTCGACAAAATACAAGCCCGAGGGCAACCCATCGCAGCGCAAACTCAGTCCGGTCGAAACGACGGCCTGCTGCTCCACCAGACGCCCAAAAACATCCAGCAATCTGATACTGCCGCCCAGCGGCGCCGCCGGATCAAAACGCACCGACACTTCGGCCCGCGCCGGATTGGGAAACAGGGCAAAACCCGGCGCCGCGGCTACCGGCGACTGCACATCGCTGACCTGGATCTCTATAAAATCCTGGCAAACCGTGTGAAAAACGGTATTGGTCAACACCACCGCATTTTGATCAAAATAAATACCCGCCCGGTTGAAAATCTGGGCGCCCACCGGGTTGCCGGGGCGCTGGGCGATGCGGAAACGCACAAACCCCTGTGAAGCCTCCTGGCTGGCATTGGAATCGGGCAACACGATGTCGTCGAAGAAAAACCGGACGATGCCTGCGCCCGAGAGCGTCCAGCGGAAATCATGGCTGGCCGTGACGGATTGAATACTCGCGGGGTCGAGCCAGGCTGAAAGTGTATCCTGAATTTCTACGTAAAATGCCGTGTCGGTGCCCGTATTCTGAAAACGGACGAGATAATCGAGTACTTCCGTCGCTTCTACACAATGTTCGTAGTGCAGCCCGATCGGCAGGCCGGCCTTGTCGTTCGGATCGTAACTGCCCACAACTTCCCTGCATTCCACGTCTTCGAAGGGAGCGCCGCCGGTATAACTGGCGAACAAATTGACCATGCCGGTAGAAAACCAGCTGTTGTCCGTGCAGCCTTCGACGGCGACGCTCGGCGTTTGGCTGCCGAACGGATGCCCGGGTTCCTGCCGGGCGGTGATGCGCCAGGTGCTGCCGTCGGCGGGCACGGTTTCGACGTGCATCTCTTCGGGCGCCAGATTGAACGCTCCCGTACGCGTGATGACGTGATCATCGATGATGACGAAATCGAGGGCTTCGCTCATGGGTGCGCCGCCGGTATTTTTGATGTTAAAACGCACGGAATCGCCTTCGCAAACGCCATTTACGACGATGTTGGCCCCCGACCAGTCGGGCGGAAACAGACAAAGGGAGTCGGGCGTCACCTGCGCTTTCAGGCAAAGGGTTTGCCCGAGCTGGGCATCACAGGAGACATGGACCTGAAAACTGAAGTTTTTGCATTGAAAAGGCAGCAAGGTGTCCAGCTCGAAAAAGACCGTGTCGCCTTGTACCGTGTACGGGTACGGCGAACCCGCCATATCGAGCAGGGGGTCGAGCACGACCGAGAGTTGCATGGGCGCAGCGGGCGCCGTGCCCTGATTACAGACCAGGGCCATCACGCTGCGTTCCGTACAAATACGCCAGTTTGGCACGGTCACCTGTACTTCGAGCAAAGGGCAGTAGGCGGGGGTTTGCGCGGCAAAATCGGCCGTATCGGTCAGCGGTGTCGTGCTGTAAGGATAGTAGACCTGTATGGTGTCCTGGCAGGCGTCCCAGAGGTAACTGGGCGGGGTAAGGATGATTTGATAATAGCCGGTGTCGAGATAGGGGATGTGGTAATGACCGGCAGCGTCGGTGAGGCCGTATTGGCGATACCCGCTGCTTTCCGCCGTGACGGTCCAGAAAGCCTGGGGGATGTCCGTCGGATCAATGTTGCAATTGCCGTTGGTGTCGTAGGCGACCTGGCCTTCAATGGTGTTCTGGTAGCCGTAAAAAGCGCCGTCGGCGGGAACTTTGAGGAGGAAAATATCGTCGTAAAGGGTACCTGCAACCAAAACACTGCCATCGGTGAGCGCCGTGCCGGATTGAAAATAAGCAATTCCGACCTGCGGGCTGCTAAGTGGCCCGAAAGTGCGCACCCATTCAATATTGCCACTCAGGTCGACTTTCGCCAGGGTGCCGATATACTGGTTTTGCGGATGATTTTCAAAATTGCCGGCCACCACAAAACCCGAGTTGCCGACCGGTATCACCACGTCCGGGCGCAGCCATTTGAGCTCGGGGTGGGCGGTAGAAGTAAATTGCCAGAGGGTATCGCCGGCAGGGTCGAGCAGCATCCAGTACAGCGAATCCATGATCCACTCCTGATCGTTGGTGGAAATGACCAGCGTTTGCCCGGCCGCATTGGTGGCATAACCATTTGATACATAGTTGAGTCCGAGATCGCCGGGCGCCTTGATCGACCAGGCTGTGCTGCCGTCGGCATTGTAGCGCCACAAACCTTCGAAAATATTGGGCGCCGGACTGCTCGCAGTATCGATGATGGCCCAGCCGGCCAGACAGCCGCCGAGGGGATCGGCATTAACGCTGATCTGTGCATCATAGTCGTTGGTAACGACCGTATTGATCCATTCAAAATCGCCATCCGCACTGAGTTTCACCACAAAATTCTGATAATGCGGCACCCCGTCGAGATAATAATACCCGCGGATAAAAATGTCGTTTGTGGGGCTTACCGTCATGCCGCGATAAACCAGCACTTCGCCGAGCGTAATCAGGGGATACAAATTTTGCCACAAGACATTGCCGCTTGCGTCGCGTTTCCAGACCTGCAGGTAATCGCCGAATCCGATGGCCGAAATCAGCGACCCGTCGGGCATCAGGTAGTGCTGATACAAATCGGGCAGGTTGACCGGCGTGTTGGACAACAGGTTGCCGTCGGCGTCGGTCCGAAGTTGCAACAAGACGTTGTTCTGCCAACTGTGTTGTACGACCATTCCGATGTCGCCATTGGGATAGGTAAAAAGCGGGGAAACGTCGCGTTGATCACCCAGGCCGGTATATTTTTTCAAAAAAGATTGTGCGGCCAAAGGACCGGCGAACAAGGCCATAGCCAAAAGAGAAAAGAGGAACAACTTTTTCATACGAGTTCGATACGGCTTTTTTATGACGGTGATTTTTTACACAAAAGTCCAGCACCCAGGCATCGAAAACCAGTACATTTTCCTCTTGTTATAAAAAACTAAACAGCGCAAAAAGAAGATGCCATGCAACAAACGCTCGCTGTCCGGCTTTTTCAAACTTTATCGGAAAAAGAACAAATTCGGTTCAAAAAATTCCTGCAATCGCCCTATTTCAACCACAGGAAAGACGTGCTCGGCTTGTATGAGCAGCTGCGAACACTGAACAATTCAACAACAAAAACAGACATTTATAAAAAAATATACCCCAATAAGGCCTTCGACAATTTGCAGTTCAACCTCCTGCTCAACTGGTTTTCCGAACGCCTCGAGCAGTTTCTCGCCGTGGAAGAACTGCGCAACGACCCGCACAGCGAACAACTCCTGCGCTGCTGCGCTTTCCGCAAACGCGGACTGGCGCGGCATTTCGAGCACAATGCCCAACTACTTCATCAGCGCCTGCTCGATGCCCCGCAGCGCGATGCCGACTACTGGCTGCTCGAATACCGGCTGCAAAAAGAGCGTTTTGCCCACTGGATCGTGGCCCCGCAAGACGGCAAACCCAATCTCGGCGAGGTCACCGAAGCCCTCACCAACTTTTACCTGCTCGAAAACATCAAATGGTCGGGCACGGCGCGCTCGCTCGAAACCCTGACCCGCGACGCCCAGCCGCCCGTCCCGCTGGCTGCCGAAGCCCTTTCGATCGCCGCCGACGCGGCCGGCAACCCCGCGCTCGCCCTCATGCACGCCGGCTTCCGGGCCATGCGCGAACCCGACAACGAAGACTGCTTCCGCCAATTGAAAGACCTGCTCGCCGCGCACGTCCACCTGTTCCGCACGGCCGAAAGCCGCGACCTGTTCATGACGGCCATCAACTTTGCCATCCGGCGGCACAACCGGGGCGAAAAAAACTACACCCGCGAGGCCTTCAACCTCTACCGGCAGGCGCTCGAACGCGGCATCCTGCTCGAAAACGAGGTGCTGCCCAAATACACCTATATCAACATCCTCAACCTGGCCAAACTCTGCGGCGAGCACGACTGGGCGGCGGCTTTTCTCGAACAATACCGCGCTTTTTTGCCCTTGCCCGACCGCGACAACATCTACCGCTACGCCAAGGCCGTGTTGCACTTTCGCAGCTCCGATTACCTGGCGGTGCTCGAATTGCTGCGCGAGGTCGATTTTCCCGATGTTTTTATCCAGATCGATGCGCGAAAAATGTTGCTGCGCAGTTATTTCGAACGCAACGAATGGCTGCCGTTGAGCAGTTTGCTCGACAGTTTCAAGGCTTATTTGCGGCGCAGAAAAGACCTGGGTTACCACCGCGAGAGTTACCTGAATTTTGTAAAATTTACCCAAAAACTGATCAAAACAGTGGGTCAGAGCCCTGCCCGCCGGCGCGCACTGGCCGAGAAAATCCGCCAGACCGCTGCCGTAGCCGAACGCGACTGGCTGCTGGAAAAGCTCCGCTGAGCCGGGTTTTTCGGTCAATTTTGTCCGCCCCTTGCCATTTTCCCCGATTGATTGCCCCACAAGCCTGGGCGAGGCGCTACATTCGCCCTGAAATCGACTAACCTTCAAGTATGAGACACCTTCTACTCGCAACCCTTTGTCTTTTTGTGATTTCGCGTTCAAACGCCCAGAACAACGCCCGCGTCACCGGCAATTTGCAGAGCAACGGCAATTTTTTTATCGCCGACTCGAGCATCAATGCCGTGGGTACTCCGCAATACGATTACCAAAAATTCGGCGCCGAAAGCTGGCTCAACCTCAACTATTCCAACTGGGGTTTCGACGTCGGCCTGCGTTTCGATGTGTTCAACAACTCCAACCTGCTCAACCCGCTGGCTTCCTTCAACGGTCAGGGCATCGGCCGCTGGTACGTGCACAAAACGGTCGGCAAATTCGATCTGGCCGGCGGCTGGCTGTACGATCAGATCGGCTCGGGCATCATTTACCGCTCTTACGAAGAACGCGCCCTGATGATCGACAACGCCTTGCACGGCGTCAAAGTAGGGTACAAATTCAATGAAAACTGGAACGTGCGCGCCTTTGCCGGCAAACAAAAACTACAGTTTACCCAATACGAAACCAATCTGCGCGGCATGGCCTTCGAAGGTTTTATCAAACCCGACTCGACCAAAGACCTGACTTTTGCACCCGGTATCGGGGTGGTGGCCCGCACCTACGACGACGCCACGATCGGCCAGATTGTTAATACCATTGCCACCTACAACCCTATCGACAGCATCGGGGCGCAATACAATACCTACGCCGCCACGGTGTACAATACCCTCACCGCGGGCCCTATCTCCTGGTACGTCGAAGGCGCATTCAAAACCAACGACGTACTCTTCGACCCGCTGGCGGAAAAAGCCACAGGCGGCCGGGGCAAACTGCGCAATGCCGAAGGCTACACGGTGTACACCAGCCTTTCCTACGCCAAAAGCGGCCTCGGCATCACGCTGGAAGGCAAACGCACGCAGGACTTTTCTTTCCGCCAAAACCCCTTCGTGACTGGCGTGCAGGGCGCCATCAACTTCCTGCCGCCCATGGCGCGGCAAAATACCTACCGGCTCACCGCCCGTTTCAGCCCGGCCACCCAGGAACTCGGCGAGCAGGCCCTTCAACTCGACGTCAAGTACGCCGTGAACAAAAAACTCAGCCTGGGCCTCAACGTCTCCGAAATCCAGCTGCTCGATGGCACCGAACTTTACCGCGAGATCGCCCCGGAAATCACCTTCAAACAAAAGCGCAAATGGCAGGCCCTGTTCGGCTTCCAGATCCTGAAATACAACATGGAAATCTACCAGGGTAAAAAAGCGCTGGCCGACGTGAAAGGCCAGGCCGATCGCACCTACGTGCAAGGCCTGACACCCTACGCCGAATTTCTCTATCGCTTTACCCCCCGCCGCTCGCTCCGTGTGGAAGCGCAGTACCTCGACACCGAGGAAGAGTTCGGCTCCTGGGCCTTCCTGCTGGCCGAAGTAGGTCTCGCGCCGCACTGGTTGTTCTACGCATCCAACATGTACAAGGTGCCGCACAAGGACAAGGAAAAATACAAAAGCGAGTACACCCGTTTTGATGGTATCCATTACCCGACCGTCGGCATCGTATACACCCACAAAGCCAACCGTTTCTCCCTGGCTTACGTCAAACAGGTGGAAGGGATCAACTGCGCAGGCGGTATTTGCCGCTACGAACCCACGTTCCACGGGGTGCAAATGCGCGTCAATTCATCCTTCTGACAACCAACACTTTACGATCAAAGTTTTGTTTTGATTATGAAAAACATCCTGCTCTCATTCGCCGCCCTCTCCCTCTTCTTCATCGCCGCCTGCAAGGAAGAGCCCATTACCATTCCCGACCTCAGTTCCGGCAAACACCGGGTGCTCGTGGAAGAACTCACCGGCGTGCAATGCGCCCAGTGCCCCGACGGCGCCATCGAACTCCAGTCACTGGCCGAAGCTTACGGAAAGGAGAACGTGATTATCGTGTCCATCCACGCGGCGCAGCAATTCTCCGTGCCTTTTTCCACCAGCCAGGTAGATTTCCGCACCAACGACGGCACCGAACTGGCCAATTACATCGGCGCGCCGCTGGCATTTCCCACGGCAGCGTTCAATCGCTGGGAAACCAACGGCTCGGCTTTTTTGCTGCCTTCGCTTTGGGCCAGCACCGTGGCCAGCCAATTCGAGGATGACTACAAACTCGGCTTGTACCTCACGACCGAATACGACAGCACCACCCGCAACCTGAATATGAAGATCAATGCCGCACCCGAAAACACCCTTTCGGGCGATCTCCGGCTCAGCATCTTTATCACCGAAGACAGCATCGTCGACGTGCAGCAGGTCAACCTGGTCAAAGTGAACAACTACGTGCACCGCCACGTGCTGCGCGACGTGGTCACCAAAGTCGACGGCGACGCCATCGGCGCCCTCAACGGCGGCCAGGCTTATACTTACGAATACAACCTGACCATGGACCCCAAGTGGGTAGCCAAACACTGCAGCGTGGTCGCTTTCATCCACCGCGGAGGCACACCTGATAAAATTGTGCTACAAACGGTAGAAACCCACCTAAAGGATTAAGAACCGGTATAAATTCCTGTCGCAGGATCAAATTTCGACGCGCTCTGACCGCGGCTTTTTACCTTTGCGCTGCTTTTTAAACCGATCGGATACCTGTCCTGTTTTGTCCGTCCAATCAGTATTCACCGCCCAGTACCACCACGCACATGTTTCAACTGACTGAAGAACATCTCGCTGTAAAAGAAGCAGCCCGCCAATTTGCCCAAAACGAACTCAAGCCCGGCGTCATCGAACGCGACTCCCATATGAAATACCCCACCGAGCAGGTCCGAATGATGGCCGAACTCGGATTTCTGGGTATGATGGTCTCGCCCGAATATGGCGGCGGCGGCATGGATACCCTCAGCTACGTGCTCGCCATGGAAGAAATCTCCAAGGTCGACGCCTCCTGCGCCGTTATCATGTCGGTCAACAACTCCCTCGTCTGCTGGGGTCTCGAAACCTACGGCACCGAAGAGCAAAAACGCAAATACCTGCCCAAACTCGCCTCCGGCGAATGGATCGGCTCTTTCTGCCTCTCCGAACCCGAAGCCGGCAGCGACGCTACCAGCCAGCGCACCACCGCCGTCGACATGGGCGACCACTATCTGCTCA
>JAEUUU010000093.1 GCA_016787345.1 Saprospiraceae bacterium
AAGTGCCTGCCACGCTGGGTGGCCGGGGTGTGGGCGAGGCCATAGTGGAAAAAACCCTGCACTACCTCGAACAAAACAAAATGAAACTGGTGCCCTGGTGTCCGTATGTGAAAGCGTACCTGAAAAAACATCCGGAATGGAAGCGGATTCTGGCGCAGGGGATCAATATCTGAACCTAATTATTCGAGCCGGAAGGTGATCGGGAGGGTGAAAAGTACCCGTACCGGCACATCGTCGATACGGCCAGGCTTCCATCCCGGCATTCGGTTCACTACCCGAAGCGCTTCCTTGTCGATGTCGGGGTCGACACTTTGTTCCAGCCGGACGTTGGTCATGTCTCCGTTCTTTTCCACCACGAAACTGACCAGCACGGTGCCCTGAATGTTATTTTCCCTTGCTTTGGGCGGGTAGCGCAACAATAACCTCAAATACATACTCAAGGCTTCATTGCCGCCCGGAAATTCGGGCAGACTCAGTTCTGCTTCGGCGTACATGTCCTCTTTATACTCCGGTATTTTGGGCGACCCGTCTTCCTTGAAAAAAGCGCCCTGCACAATGGTGTCCTGATCCCAGGTGATCGCAGATTTCAACTGCCCATTGCTGTAAAAAACCTTGTGAATCCCTTGCCTTTTACCCTGCTTATACGAAATTTCCTGGCTGAGTTGCTGGTTTTTGTTCCAATAGCTACACCTGCCGTTGTATTCATTTTTTGTAAAATTGGAATACTTGACGGCCGAAATGAGGCTGCCATCGGCATAATAGGAGAGCACTGTGCAACGGTTGGTATCCGATGCGTCGAAATGCCGGATTTCTACAAACCAGGCGCTGTCGCGGCGGGTTTCGGCATAGTATTGATCAAAATAAAGTGTGTCCTGGGCGCTTAGCATACAGGCGAGCAACAGAACTGACAGGAGGGCTGTTACGCGATGAAGGTTTATCAGTCGAAAAGGCATGTCGAACTTTTTTTAGTGGATTAGAGCGCCGAAAAGTCATTCAAACAATACTGGAAAAAGAAAACGATTCCGTTCCGGAACGCCATTTACCTGGTGGGGCTCCCATTTGCCCATATTCGCCACAACGCGCAGCGCTTCCTTGTTCAGGACTTGGCTTGGGGTTGGCGTGACGATCTTCAAACTGCTGATACTCCCGTTTTTTTCAACGACAAAACTTAAAATGGCCAATTCCGGCTGACCGTCCCGAAGCGCTGACCTGGGGAAATGCAAGGCACTGCGCAGATAGGCCTGGGGGATGTAAGGCTCGCCCCGGAAGCGCACCGGCCGGATCAAATCCAGGTGCTTTATCTCTTCCCAGCTTATTTCAGTCTTTGCACTGCCATCGGGGTGGTAATAATTGCCAAATCCTACCCGGCCGCCCTTTCGGAATTCCTTGCTTTTTAATTGACCACTGGGGTAGTAACTGGTTTCGTTTCCTTCCCAATGCCCATTCTGGTACTCCGTTTCAAGGCAGGGTTTGCCGTTGGCAAAATAGAAACTGCACAATCCGTCGCGTATCCCCTCAGGATAATCGGAATACCGCACCACGGAGATTATTGCCCCGGTTGTCAGCGATGTTGTAACCGTGCAGCGTTTGGTCTCCACACTGTCGCACTCGCGGATTTCCCGATAAATGGCATTGGCCCGGTTGCCGGCCGGCTCGAAGTTTTTGTCGAAATAAAGGGTGTCCTGTGCGGCGGCGCTTCGGGCTAAAAACAACAATAGCCCGACCATGTACCATAACCGAAAGGGACGGCTCTGTTTGAAAAAGGTGTTTTCCAGTGTCATATCCGATTGATCATAACATTGATTGCAGTTGAATAATCATCAAAACCCGAAGTGCCGGACCGGTGCTGCCGGGACCTTCGGGGTCGTCATTTTTTTTACATGAGGCCAATTCAGACGCTGATAATCCGCGGCCTTAGTGATTGATCAAGCACTTCCAAATGAACCAGGCCATTATTCATTTCCTTCTTCGCCACCACCGAACAACCACGACCACAAACAACACCGGCAACACCACCACCCCGATCAATGCAACAGCCAGCCAGGGAAAGTCGAAGCCGCCTACATCGAACGGGCTGTCGAACCGCCGCTCGCGCAACTGCCACCCGGCCGGATCGCTTTCCGACAACCGGTCGATCGCTGAATACAGAACCGCCGCCTGACTGGTTACTTCCTTAAAATCGAAGGCATTCAGGTGTTTGCCGTAGGTTGCCACCAGATTGTCGGCCGGCTCAGGCGACAAATCGCGGAACTGCCGCACGATCAGCCGTTTCCGTTCATCCACCCGGTAAACACTGTCGGGCCACAGACCATCCACATCGCCCCACGAAAGGCCGTCCATCCACTGCAGGCAAAGCAAGCCCTCTCCTATCGGGTGCTGCCAGGTAGCGCCGGTTTCGAGCACATAAACGAAAGCGTTGGGCTCCTTGTGCCGATACCCTTGCCGCACCCTGGCATCGTTGGTATTCACTATAAAATAAACCTCGATGAAGGTGGTGTCGCGTGGGGCAAATTGCATCTCCCATACATACCATTGCCCGAAATCCGGGTCGGGATCGGTGAGCAATGGACCGACGGGGCGACCGTCGACCCGTACTGTTAAAGCCGCCAGGGAATCGAAGCAGTAGTCCAGCCCCAGCCCGTCGATGTCGCTGCGGCCCTGGGCCGGCCAGAGCGGATAACCGGTTTTCATCCGGACGGGCGCTTTGCCCTCGTTGACCATCCAATACCGGCCCTTCACTACCGCAAATCCGGGGTACAACTGCATAAAAACTGCCTCCCGGGCCATGCGTATCTGCCCGACGGCAGCGCTGTCTTCCGGATAATAGGGCTTGAAAACACCGTTGCCGCCGGCAATGTACACGCCGGGCTGGGCAATGTTGGCCCAAGCTTTGCCCGACATGGCAGCGACAAAAATCAATAACCAAAACCTGCTTTTCATCCTGTGAAAAACGACAATTCAACCGCATTTTTGCCGGATGAGAACGTATTTATTTTACGCCACCCTGTTCAGCCTGCTCGCTGCCTGCACCGGCGGCCGCCGGGATATCCGTGATTTTTATTTCCCCGTCGAAAAACTCGCCGGCGGAAAAGTGTACGAATACGCCTCCACAGAAGGCGATTCCATCCCGCCCGACTATTGGTACTTCCGCTCGGTAAGAGCCGACAGCGGCTTGTTCTTTGTAGGAACCTACTACGACGAAAACTTCCAGGTCGGCCAACTGGTGCGCGAAAAAATCGGCGACAACGGCAGCCAGGCCCGCGACTACTTTCTCTATTTCCCCGATTCAACGGGCGTGCGCAACATCCGGGTCAATACCCGGCTCGAATCGCCCGACGTGTTTCCTTTTTCCGTCAAAGACTCTACCGGCGTGTTCCTGTTCAGCCTTCAATTGCAGCAGCCGGGCGATGCGGGTACCGTGTACCTCATTCGCAACCGGCGTTACCTGGGCAATGCCCCGGATTTTGATTTTAAGGGCAAAAAATACCCCTGCGTCCGGTTCAGCTTGCGCGAAGCCATCGGCAAATCGGCCGAAGGCGACGCCGAGACCGAAAGCAGGGGTGAGGAATGGTACGCCAAAGACCTCGGCCTGGTGTACTACCGCAAAGAAACCGGCAGCAAAGGCCTGATCCGACAGGAATACCGGCTTCGCGACATTATTCCCATGGACGAACTGGAACGCCGCGCCGGTCGGCATTTTTCACAACAATAGCGTCTTTATTCACTTCGCAGCGACCTGACCGGGTCGGCCAGCGCCGCGCGGATGCTTTGGAAACTGACTGTGAGGAACGCAATTGCAATGGCCATCAACCCTGCCACCGCAAATGTCCACCAACTGATTTCGATGCGATAGGCGAAGTCGGCGAGCCATAGTTGCATCAGATACCAGGCAACAGGCGTAGCCAGCACGATCGCCAGCAGCACCAGCCGCAAAAAATCGCCGGCCAGCAAACGGGTGATGCCCGCCACACTGGCGCCGAGTACCTTGCGAATGCCGATTTCCTTGGTGCGCTTTTGCGCTGCAAGTGCCGCCAGCCCGAACAAGCCCAAAGCCGCCAGCATGACCGCCAGTCCGCCGGCATAGCCG
Source organism: Saprospiraceae bacterium (assembly GCA_016787345.1). Taxonomy (GTDB): domain Bacteria; phylum Bacteroidota; class Bacteroidia; order Chitinophagales; family Saprospiraceae; genus M3007. The sequence goes on from JAEUUU010000093.1 coordinate 4,088, forward strand.
GTAATCGTACTCCAGCGCGCCTCCGTTTTGTAAAACCGCGCCAGATTGTCGTCGAGAAAATGATACCTGAACGGCAAATCCGGCTCGATGGCCAACCAGTTTTTTTCAATGGCAGCAATCCCTTCTGATAGGTCGCCGGGCCGCAGCCGCACAAAAAACTGATAAGGCTGATAGCCGTTGAACATGTGAAACATCATGGGTTTCACTTCCTTGTGCAGCGACAGGAAGTTAAAATCACGGACAACACCGATCACCACCGGGTCTTTTTTCCCCGATTCCGAATACCCTTTGAGCACCTGCCCGGGGGCCGAAGCCGGCGTCCAGCCGAAGTCGTGCATCATCGCTTCATTAATAATCACCGATTGCGTCGTATCTGCCGAAACCGCGTAATCAAACGGCCGGCCCGACAGCAAATCCATATTCAGTACTGTCATGTAGTCGGGATCGATGAAATACTCGAACACCTCCTTGTGTTGACCCTCATATTCAAACCCGCTTCGGCTCCAGCCGGCATCGGCGCCCAGCGACAACTCCGAGGCGCCTACGCCTTCCACGGCCGGATTTGCCGCCAATGCCGCTTTAAACAAGGGATAAATACGCCGGGTATCGGCATCGGAGGCATCGACGATGAGGACGTTCTCTTTGTTAAAACCCGGATTTTTTTGTTGCAAAAAATGCAGTTGCCGCAGCATAATGAGCGTGCAGGCGATCAGACCAACCGATAGTACGAACTGAAACGTGACCAGACTTTTGGTAAACAAACCAGAGCCCGACAAGCGGATTTTACTTCTCAAAGCTTCCAGGGGCCGAAAGCCGGACTGAACCAACGCCGGATAGATACCTGCCAGGAGGCCGGTGAGCAGGGTTAGTCCGGTCAGCATCCAGCCCAGTTCGGGGTACAATTGAAAATCGAAGCGCAGTTGCTTGTCTGTTAATTCATTCAGTGCCGGCAAAAATGTTTTGGCCAAAACAAAGGCCAGCAGCATCGAAATGCCGCTCAGCAGCAACGATTCGGTCAAAAACTGAGCGGCGAGTTGCCCGCGCCGGGCGCCGATCACTTTGCGTACCCCAACCTCCCGCGCCCGGCCTGCCGAACGGCCAATAGACAAGGTGGTAAAATTGATACAGGCAATCAGCAACACCAGTCCGCCCAGACCGAGCAAAATCCAGCCGTATTTCGGGTTGACCGGCGCCACGGCCCCGCCGCCAATTTCCGGCTGAGTATGCCAATCGGTCAGCGCCTGCAGGCGATAATTTGTCGGATCGCCTGCGCCCGCCCATTGCCCGGCACTACGGGCCTCCTCGGTTTCACCGGGGTGGTATTTGTTGTAAAACTGCTGCAGACGCGCGCTGTCGCTCGCCAATCCGCTGCCGGGTTTTAGTTCAACCAGGGTAAAGTAGGCCGAACGGTTCCAGTTGTTCACCCCGCGTTTTCCGTATTTTGAAGCCGCATGACGCTCAAAAGAAGCCAAAAAATCGAAACGGATACTCGAATTGGGCGGCGGGTTTCGAACGACGCCCGAAACGACAAACGGCTCGAACACGTCCGCAACTTTGATTTCCAGTGTTTTTCCGGTCGGGTTTTGTTCTCCAAAATAATCAAGCGCCGCCTGTTCGGTCAGAACCACGCTGTTGGGGTCCGAAAGCGCCGTTTGGGGATCGCCGTATAACAACGGAAACGCCAATACGGTCAAAAACCGGGCATCCGCGTATAGAACACGCGGCTTGGCAAGCAATCTGGCGGATCGAACGTATTGTTCGCCCCAATCGCACAGGCGTACATAGTTGAGCACGTCGGGAAAATCGGCCTGCATGGCCGGTCCCAGCGGCATGGGCAAATAGGGGTCGGAGGAAGCCTCTTTGCCGTTGTAAGGCAAAATATGGCGATAGACGCGGTAAATGCGCTCCTTGTTGACGTGAAAACGATCGAAGGAAAACTCGTCGTTCACGTGTAGCATCAGGAGCGAAAAACACGCCATGCCCAGCGACAGGCCGACAATATTGATCGCAGTAATGGCTTTGTTTTTCCACAAACTGCGCAGGGCGATCAAAAGATTGGTTTTCAGCATCTTGATTTTATTTATTCACTTCTCAGCGACCTGACCGGATCGGCCAGCGCTGCCCGGATACTTTGAAAACTGACGGTCAGAAAAGCGATGGCTATCGCCACCAGACCGGCAAGGGCGAATATCCACCAGCTGATTTCGGTCCGATAGGCGAAGTCGGCGAGCCAAAGCCGCATCAGATACCAGGCCACGGGCGTGGCCAGCACAATCGCCAGCAGCACCAGCCGCAAAAAATCGCCGGCCAGCAAGCGGGTAATACCCGCCACACTCGCGCCGAGCACCTTGCGAATGCCGATTTCCTTGGTGCGCTGCTCGGTGGTGAACGCCGCCAGACCGAACAAACCCAGACAGGAGATCAGTACAGACAACAGGCTGAAAAGGCCGGCAATACGCCCTACGCGTTGTTCCGCCTGGTACATACGGGCGAATTCGTCGTCGAGGAAACTGTATTTGAACGGCTGGCCGGGCGACAAACTTTTCCATTGGTTTTCCAGGGCAGCAATGACCGAAGCCGTTTCGGCGCCCTGATAGCGGAAACTAGCCATCCCTCTCGAACGCCCCAACTGGAAGCACAAGGCGCCGATATTGTCGCGCAGACTTTCAAAGTGAAAATCTTTCACGACACCGATGATGGTCAGTTCCGTATAATCGTCGGGGCCGGTCTCGCCGGGCCGGTAATCGACGTCGAGGGTATAGATTTTTTGCCCCACGGGATCGGCAAAACCAAAGCGGCGGGCGGCGGTTTCGTTGAGGATAACCGCGCTACTGTCGGTCACGCGGGCCGGATCGAAATTGCGTCCCTGGCTGATTTCCATTCCCATCGTTGGGAGATACTCGCTGTCGACCCGCCAGCGCTGCATACTCACGGAGTTGTCGGTGTCCAAAGCCCTGACTTTTGAAAAACCCTGGTCGCTGCGATGCGACGGCACCGGCAGAAAGCCCGAAATCGTGGCGTTTTCGATGGCGGGATGGCGCAACATTTCGGCTTTAAGGGTGTAAAGTTTGTCGCCCAGGGCATAGGCGTTGTCGAGCACGATCACCCGACTTTTGTCAAAACCCAGTTTTTTTTGCTGAATAAAATTCAACTGACGAAACACCAGCATTGTCGCAATAATAAGGGCCACCGAAATGGCAAACTGAAAAACCACCAGTGCGCCCCGCAGACCGCGTCGCCCCTGCACGGACGCCTGCCCTTTGATCACTTTTACCGCGTCGAAAGCGGAAAGGAAAAACGCCGGATAAGCGCCGGCCAGCAAGCTCACCAGTACGGTACCCGTGCCCAAAGCCAGCCAAAAACCGGGCGCCGACCAGGGTATATCGAGGGTGCGCCCGCTGAGCGCGCGGTACCAGGGCATGGCAACTGCCGCCAAAACCAGGGCAAACACGACGGCAATCGAGGTAAGCACCAGCGATTCGCCCAAAAATTGCCCGACCAGCGCCGAGCGCCGACCACCGAGCACCTTACGCACGCCGATCTCGCGCGCCCTACCTGCCGAACGGGCGGTCGCCAGGTTCATAAAATTGATGCAGGCGATCAACAGAATAAATACCGCGATGGCACTGAAAATCCATACGTACCGAATACTGCCGTTGGGCGCCAGTTCGACCGTTAGGTCGGAGTACAGGTGAATATCGCCCAGATCCTGGAGGTAGTAGCGGGCATATTGGCCCGTTTTTTCAAAATCCGAAACCGAAGTACCCAGCATTTGCTGGACGGCTAGTGCGATTTTTTCATCCGACAGGCGGGCATATTTTTCTCTGAAACGATCCTTGTCCACACCTTTGCGCAGCAAAAAATAGGTCTGGAAATTGTTGTTGGAAGCCCAGGCCTGCGGATCGTTTTTGACTTCTTCATTGCCGTTCATGGACAACAACAAATCAGCCCGGAAATGGCTGTTGACCGGCATGTCTTCAAAAACGGCGGTGACCGTGCGGCGCTGATTGTTGTCCAGCACCAGCGTTTTACCCAGGGCCAGTTGCGGCGAGGAAAAATATTTTTCCGCACGGCTTTTCGACAACGCCACGGCATCGGGTGCGGTCAGGCAACGCCCGGGATCGCCTTCGATGACCCGCAGCGGAAATACTTCAAAAAAACTGCTGTCGACGGTCAGAACCTCTTCTTCCCGGATGTTCTGCTGGGCCTCGCCGTCGCGGCGCACCAGGAAACTGCCGTAGTCGCGAAACCGGCACCAGGCCTGTATTTCGGGCAGTTCGCGGGCTGCCTGCGGGGCCATGGCCGACGACACGACGGCCAGTTCGTAGTGGTGGCCGGCGAAATTGATGTCGGCCGCGGCGCGAACGATCCGGTCAGCCTGCGGATTCCAGCGGTCATAACTGAGTTCGTGCCCGACATAGAGGGCGATCAGCAAAGCTGCCGCCAGCCCTATCGCCAGCCCGGCGATGTTCAGACCGGAGTAGAGCCGGTTTTTGCGCAGGTTGCGCAAGGCAATCAGAAGATTTGTTTTCAGCATCTTAATTTTCATTTACTCGCTCCGCAATGACCTGACCGGATCGGCCAGGGCTGCACGAATGCTTTGAAAACTGACGGTCAAAAAGGCCAGCAAAACGGCCCCCGTGCCCACTGCCGCGATCATCCAGAAATGCAGATCGATGCGGTAGGCAAAGGTTTGCAGCCATTGCTGCATCAGCCACCAGGCCACCGGTGCGGCGATCACCAAAGCAATCAGCACCAGGCGGATGAAATCTTTGCTCAACAGCGCCACCACCGAAACCGCCGAAGCGCCGAGCACTTTCCTGACGCCCACTTCCTTGGTCCGCTGGAAAGCGGTGAGGGTAGCCAGACCGAACAAACCCAGACAACTGATGAGCACGGCTACGGCCATGATCAGATTGATCATACGGGCCAGTTGGCGCTCCTGCTCGTACAGTTCAGCCAGGGTTTCATCGTAAAATTTGGCTTCAATGGCCTCTTCCGGGTAGATTTTTGTCCAGATCGCTCCTATCTCCGCCATCACTTTCGGCCAGTCGTCGGGGTTTTTGCCGGCCAGTTTGATGTTAAAGTCGGAGAGCGACGACTTGTCCGTCATCAGCGCCATGGGTTCGATTTTTTGCATAAACGTGGTGCTGTGGAAGTCGGATATCACGCCGACAATCGGCACGGGCGTTCCTTCTTTTTCAAGCAAATAGCGTCCGATCGCCTCGGAGGGTTCCTTGAACCCCAACGCCTGTGCACAGGCGGCATTGATCACGTATTCGGTCACTGTGTCGCTCGGCATCAGGTTGCGTCCTGCCAGCAATTTGAGGCCGTACAGGCGGATGTAACTGGTGTCTATAAACTTACGCGAAATCTGCATTTCCAGCGGTGAAGGCGCCCCGACGAGTTCGTGTACATTCGCCGAATAGGAAAAACTGACCGGCGGCTGGCCCAGACTGACGCCTGCCACACCCGGCAGCCGGAGCAGTTCGTCGCGGAGCGTAAAGCGGCGGTTGTTATCGGTGTCCTTTACCTGTACTTTGAAAGGCATACTGGCGGTCAGAATGGCGTCCCGGTTAAAACCCAGGTCCTGGGTGAGTACGTAACGCAGCTGCAAACCCACCACCAGAGCGCCCAGCATGAACAGCTGAGCCGCGGTGAACTGAAAAACGATCAGCCCCTTGCGGAGGGTAACCCGCTGTTTACCGATAGCAACCATGGGCTGGCCGCGCAGGATACGCACAGGCTGCACGCGGGTGGCCAGCCAGGCCGGGTACAAGCCGGCCAGCAAACTGACGACGATCAGCAAACCTGCCAGGAAAAGCAGGGTTTGGGGCAGTTGCCCTCCTGCACTGACACCTTCGGGGATAAAATCGTCGAAATTCTTCAGGAACAAATACACCAGTCCCAACGCGAAGCCCAGCGCAAAGACGCCGGTCAGCATGGTTTCGGCCAGAAACTGCGCAATCAGCGCCGAACTGCCCGAACCCAGGGTTTTGCGGATACCCAGTTCGCGGGCGCGCTGTGGCATTTGTGCCGTGGCCAGGTTGATGAAATTGATACAGGCCAGCAAAAGCAAAAAACCGGCTACGCCCATGAGTCCGTACAAAACCGTCATATTGGCTTTGCGGCGGTTGTCGACGTAATCACCATTGAAATGCACGTCGGACAACGGTTGCAGCACATGCCAGCGCCGGCTGTTGTCGCCCCAGAACTTTCTGCCTTCGGCGCTGCGTTCGGCGCTGATGCGATTGATGGTGGCTTCCATTTGCGCTACGTCGGCGCCGGGGCTGACTTTGATAAATATCTGATCGTTGGAGTTGACGCCGGCCCACGACATCTTGTGGTATTGGCCGAGCGGGCTGAATGTGCCCATGGTCACAAATTCAAGTCCGTTGAAATCGCTTGGAAAATCGAGGTTTTCCACCACCCCGCACACCGTTACCAGCAAGGTGTCATTGTAGGTAAACGAGCGACCGAGTACCTGATCGGGGCGCATATTCGGAAAGTATTGGTGGAGGCGCTCTGTTGTGAGCACCACTTTTCCCGGCGCATTGAAATCGGCAGGATTACCGGCCAGCCAGGTGTAAGGAACCAGTTGAAAATACTCCCCCGTGGTTTTGACAACGCGCCTTTGCATCTCAATTATCCGCGGCGGAATACCCTCGCCCATCGGTATGGCTACACTTTCGACAAATATATCCTGTTCCGGTACGCACAAGTCTATCCCCGGCACTTCGTCGCGCAGGGCATCGTACAGGGGTTTGGGGGCGCCGGCATTGCCGCTCTCCTCTCCATCGAAAATGAAACGGCTGACCACGTGGTAAATCCGGTCGCGCTCGGGGATACCTTTTTCAAAACTCAGCTCGTGGCGCAGTACGAGATACACGATCCAACAGGCGCTCATGCCCACGGCAAGCCCCAGTATATTCAGCGCCGTAAACATTTTCTGGCGCATCAAATGGCGGAAAGAGAAATGGAGGTTCATGGATTGTTTCGATTGATTCGATTGTTTCGATTGATTCGATTATTCGCTGCGCAGACTTTTTACCGGGTTGACGCGGGCGGCCTTCCAGGTCTGGGCGCCCACGGTGAGCAGTGCAACCAGAAGCGAAATCCCGACGGTGCCGGCAAAAATCCAGACGGAGAGCGGGGCCCGGTAAACGAACTCTTCCAGCCACCTGCTCATGGCCCACCAGGCTACCGGGGTGGCCACCACTGCCGCCAACAATACGAGCAGTAAAAAGTCTTTGCTGAGCAAGGCAATCACGCTGCTCACCGAGGCGCCCAGTACCTTGCGGACCCCGATCTCTTTGGTTTTTTGTACCGCGAGCAAGGATGCCAGTCCGTACAAGCCCAGACAGGAGATCAGAATCGCCAGGAAGGCGAAGCCTTTGCAGAGCGCCGACAAGCGTTCGTCGTCGCGGTAAAAAGCGGCGATTTTTTCATCCAGGAAGCCGCCGTCGAACACTTGCTCGGGGAATGTTGCCTCGAATATCTGCGCGATTTTTGCCGTGGTGGCGCTCATATCGTCGGGGCGAATTTTTATTCCGGCCGTGTAGTACGACGTTTTTCGCGACGAAAAAACATAGGGCCGCTGCTCGTCGCGGGCCGTGCTGCTTTGAAAATCGGCCACGACTCCGACGACCGGCGCCGTCCGGCGGCCGCCGAGGCGCAGTTCTTTGCCCAGCGCGTCTTCCGGATTGGAAATGCCCAGTTTGCGCAACAGGGTTTCGTTGACGAGCATTTCCCGGATGGTGTCGCTGGGTTCGAGGTCGCGGCCGGCAACGAGGCGCAATCCGTAGGTTTCGAGATAGTCCGGGTCAACAAATTTCAGGTTCACATTGAACGGCGCATCCTGGGCGCCGCGGCCCAGTGCGAAGTTGCTGCTCCAGGTATTGTTCGACGAAGGCCGGTCGCTGCCAAAACTGACCGCTTCCACCGACGGAATTTGTTGCAAATCCCGTTTGAAACGCTCGTAACGCGGCAAACTGACCGAATCCGGACTGATACCTTCGATCACGTACACCAGATCGGGTTGAAAACCCAGGTCCATGTCGCGCAGAAAATTCATTTGGCTCACCGTCACCAGCGTGCCGATGATCAGCCCCTGGGCAATGACGAATTGCGTGACAACCAGCACTTTGCGCAGTGAAAAGCCGCCTACGGTGCGGGTGGTAATATTGTTTTTCAGGGCTTTAACGGGGTTGAAACCCGACAATATCAGGGCCGGATAAGAACCCGACAAGAGGCTGACAAACACCGTGACGAGCAGCATGAAGCCCAATACGGCCGGCTGTGTGAGGAAGGGTTGCGTGTCGGGTACGTCCGACACGTATTTGAGCAGGGGGGCAAGCAACATCGCCATCAGGCCGCCAAGCACCACAGCCAGCGCAACGATCAGCACCGTTTCTCCCATAAATTGCGCAACCAGCTGGCCCCGGCTGCCGCCCAGCGATTTGCGCACACCTACCTCTCTCGAACGCCCGGCGGCCTGCGCCGTGGCGAGGTTGATAAAGTTAAAACAAGCCATTGCCAACACCAGCAAACCGATGACAGACAGGATGCCGAGCCGGTTTTTGGAAGTCGAATGGGTGCCAAAATGGCTGTGATACCGGTCGTCGTAGTGCAAATCGGCGAGGGGTTGCAGGCTGTGCCGGCGCGATACCCTGCTGCCATTGTTTTTATATTCGGCCTGGCCCACTGCAGCCAGCAGATTTTTGGCCTCGTCAACCGAACTCCCCTCCCGCAACAGCGCATACGCCTGACAATTGCTGCTGGTATTGCCCCAGTCGGGGAAATAGAAATAAAGCGCACCGTTGGCTTTCAGGGTAGCATAGGAAGCCACAAGATGAATTTGAAAGTCCGAATTGGCCGGCGGATCGGCGATGATGCCGCGCACGGTGACCAGCACGGCGTTGTCGAGCACCAGGTTTTTGCCCATGGCCAGCTGCCAGCTGCCGAAGCACTTCTTCGCCATTTTTTCGGTTAAAACCACCGAGTTGACCTCGCCAAGCGCCGTTTCCGGATCGCCGGCCAGCCATTCCCACTGGATGATCTTGAAAAAATCAGGCTCGGTAAAGATTCCGACCTCCTGTTCTTCATTGGTGGCGTACTTGTGGCCCATAAAACTGCCCGGCGATTCGGGAACCGTCACCGTCGGCCACATCGAGTGGGTCCGGGCAAATGCCTCAAACTGCGGGACGGAGGTCTGCATGACGTCCATGGCCGGGATCGGAATACCTGCCTGGTAAAAATCGCCCTCATTGGGGTCGTGGTCGTTGGTGACCACGCGGTAGATGCGGTCGTAATTGGCGCGGAAGCGGTCGAAACTCAGTTCGTAATGCACCAGCCGGAAGATCAGCAAACAGGCCGCGATGCCCGTCGCCAGACCGAGGATATTGATCGTCGCGTAGGTCCGGTTTTTTAACAGATGCCGGGCCGCCAGGGTGAAATAGTTGCGAAGCATGGGATAGTTCAGATTTTTTCATCCCGCTCCACCTTGCCATCCAGCAAATGCAGGATGCGCGAGCCATAGCGGGCATTGGTGTCGGAATGGGTGACCTGGATGATGGTGACGCCCTCATCGCGGTTCAATTGCCGGAAAATATCCATGATCTCCCGGGCCTGCGGGCTTTGCAGGTTGCCGGTGGGTTCGTCGGCCAGGATGAGTTTGGGTCGCCCGATGAGCGCCCGTGCCACCCCGACGAGCTGTTGCTGGCCGCCGGAGAGCTGGCTGGGGAACAGGTCTTTTTTCGCCACCATATTGAAGCGATCGAGCAGGTCGGCGATACGGCTTTTGCGCTCGGCAGAGGGTACTTTTTTGTATAAAAGCGGGGTTTCCAGGTTTTCGTACACCGTCAGGTCGTCGATCAGGTGATAAGCCTGAAAGACAAAACCGATGTACTGCTGATACAACTCGGTGCGCCGGCGCTCGTTGAATTTGTGCACGGGCTCGCCCAAAAACCAGTATTCGCCGGCAGTGGGCTCGTCGAGCATGCCGAGGATGTGCAACAAGGTGCTTTTCCCGGCCCCCGATGGACCCATGATACTTACAAATTCACCTTCGCCGATCCGGGCGCTGGCATAACGAAGCACGTAGGACTTCACAGCCCCGGCGTCGTAGTAGCGTTCTATGTCTTTGAATTCAATCATGTTGAAATTGATTCGATTGTTACGATTGATTCGATTGATTCGATTGGGCCTCCCCCAACCCCTCCCAGTGGAGGGGAGCGGATCGGATGGCACTATTGATTGGTTTTCAGATAAAAACCGGTTGTGTCAATATTTCCAGCATCAGGAGAAGCAGCAGGAAAAGGAGTTGTGTCAGCATGGTTTGTTTTTATTTAAAAGCTTAATATTCAGTTCATTGCCCCTCCATTAGCACATTACCTCATTATCTCATTAAAAAATTGCGCATTAAAAAAATTGCCGCCGGAACTTTGGTACAAAGTGTGAAAATGACCGATGGCCCGGTGGTGAATAGTCAGGCTTCTGCGTCCGGCGGCCTGTTGTTTTTGTTCTGTGTACCCATTTTTCACGCAAAGCGCACAAAGAGGATTTTTTTATTGCACGCAGAGGCGCAGAGACACAGAGTTGTCACTTTGTAGTCATGATTTCTCCCTCTTTGCGCGCTTCGCGTCCCTTGCGTGCCCCCCCCTCTGCGCCTCTGCGTCTCTGCGTGCAATAAAAAAATCCCCTTTGCGCGCTTTGCCACTTTGCGTTCTTCGCGTGAAACACACACCCCTCTGCGTGCAACACCCCCTGTGTGCATTTTTTTTTACGCAAAGCCGCCAAGAGCGCCAGGTGGGTTACACGTAGAAGTTTTCGGTCACCACTTTCCCGTCGAACAGGTTGATGATGCGGTGCGCGAAGCCCGCGTCGTGCGGCGAGTGCGTCACCATGATGATGGTGGTGCCGCCCTGGTTGAGTTGGGTGAGCAGGTTCATTACTTCGAGGCCGTTGGCGGAGTCGAGGTTGCCGGTGGGTTCGTCGGCCAGGATGACCTTGGGTTCGGCCACCACGGCGCGGGCGATGGCCACGCGTTGTTGCTGGCCTCCGGAGAGTTGTTGGGGGAAGTGGTTGCGGCGGTGCATGATATTCATGCGTTCGAGGGCCGTTTCCACGCGTTTGCGGCGTTCGGCTGCGGGTGTTTTGAGGTAAAGGAGCGGTAGTTCGACGTTTTCGTACACCGTCAGTTCGTCGATCAGGTTGAACGACTGGAATACGAAGCCGATATTGCCTTTGCGCAGGTTGGCGCGGTGGCGTTCGCTCATCCGCGCGACTTCGGTGCCGAAAAAGGAGTATTCTCCCTCGCTGGGGTTGTCGAGCAGTCCCAGAATATTGAGCAGGGTGGATTTGCCACAGCCCGACGGGCCCATGATGGCGACAAATTCGCCGGGCTGAATGTCCACACTGATTCCGTTGAGCGCCGTGGTTTCCACCTCCTCGGTGGTAAAAATTTTGTGCAGATTGCTGGTCTTAATCATGACTATGTAATGCTATTGGATTCAAAGGTTGAGTACGTCTTTATCGCCAAAACTCTCGTAAGAGCTGGTAATCACTTTTTCGCCGGGCGCCAGTCCGCTCAGCACTTCATAGAACTGCGGATTTTTCCGGCCCAGCGTGATGTCGCGTTTGACGGCCTGACCGCCCGAGGGTTCGAGCACATACACCCAGTTGCCGGTGGTAGAACTATAAAAGCCGCCGGTGGGCAACAGCACCGCCTGAGCGGGTTTGCCGAGTTGAAGGCGCACGGGCACCGATTGGCCGCGGCGGATGCCGTCGGGGATCGATTTTGCAAATACCATATCGACGTCGAAACGGCCGTTGCGTACCTCCGGGTATACTTTGCTGACGGTAATCTGGTGTTGTTCGCCGTTGAACTCAAAGGAGCCTTCAAGACCGGGGAAAATGCGTGAAATGTAGTGTTCGTCCACTTCCACGCGCATTTTAAAGCCGTTGAGGTCGTCGATCTGCCCGATGTTTTGTCCGGTGGCGATGCTGGCGCCCACCTCTACGTCGACGCGGGAGAGCATACCCGACACCGGCGCCTTGACGTAGAGGTTTTCCAGGTTTTGTTTCATCATGCTCAGGTTAAGTTTGGTGCGGTCCAGGGTGCCTTCCAGTTGTTTGATCTGGGTGACGCTGTTTTCTTCCTGAAATTTCTGGTTTTCGATCTCGATCTCGCGCTGTTGCGTCAGGCGTTCGAAGATGATGCGGGTGCGGGTGAATTCCTGTTCGCTCACGACGCCGTCGGCAACAAGTTTTTTGTTGCGTTCGTGGTCTTCCCTGGCCTGTTGAATCTGGTAGTCCAGTTCCGACAGGGTGCGGCGCAGCGCAAATTTGTCTTGCCGCAGGCGCAGGCGGGTGTTTTCCAGGTTGTTAATGAGGTCGTACATCTCGGTTTCACGATTGACGTAATCGAGGGTAAGCCTTTGGTTTTCAAGGCGCAGAATAAGGTCGCCCTGTTTGACGGTAGCGCCGCCGTCGAGGTATTTCTGCGCCACGTAGCCGCCCTCGATGGCGTCGAGCTGATAGGTTTTGAGGGGTTGCACCACCCCGGTGACGACGATAAACTCGTCAAATACGCCCTGGGTCACATCGGAAATTGTGATCTTGTTGCGGTCCACGTTGAGCGAGCTGCGCCGGTTGGCAAAGGCCAGGCTGTACACCGAAAAAGCCGTAAAAGCCACGATGGCCAATATCAGCCCGACCCGTTGCAGGGTCCATTTTTTCTTTTGAATGGGACGATCCATAATACTTTGGTCAAATGCTTTTCAGGGATAAGGGAAAGTTTGTGCCAATTTTTTAAATAATTGAAAATCAAAAATTTAAGACGAGGTAGTGTTTCGTGCGTTGTCCGCCTCCGAACATAAGTGTCCGAAATCGAACACTAGTTCGCCAAAAAATACCGTTGCTTTGCATAGCGGGGGCAAGGAAAAGCAGATGAACCTGAATTCCGGTTGCCCGCGTGGGGGGTAAACAGTAACAACCAATCATGACGCAAGCCAATATTCTCATCGTCGACGACAACCCGGGCGTGCTCAGCGCGGGTAAACTGTTGTTGAAGCGCCATTTTTCGGAGGTGGAAACCACGCGCGAACCTTCCGAAATACCCGCACTTTTTCGCGAGCGCACTTACGACGTGGTGTTGCTCGACATGAATTTTAACCGCAGCAAAAACACCGGTCAGGAAGGCTTCGAGTGGCTGGAAAAAATACTCGAACTCGATCCTTCGGCTATCGTGGTGCTCATCACCGCTTATGGCGACGTGGAACTGGCCGTGCGCGCCATCAAAAACGGGGCGACCGATTTCGTACTCAAACCCTGGGACAACGACAAACTGCTCGCCACCCTGCATTCGGCCCTGCGCCTCAAAAACAGTCAGGACGAAGCCAATCACCTCAAATCCAAACAAACCGGCCGCAACCTGGCCCAGGTGCGCGATTTGCCGGAAATCATCTTCGGCAGTCCGGCCATGCAACAGGTATTCGACACCATCGGCCGCGTGGCCGAAACCGATGCAAATATCCTCCTGCTGGGCGAAAACGGCACGGGCAAAGACCTGATCGCCCAGATCATACATGCCCAATCGGCCCGGGCGGCGGAGAATTTCGTCAAAGTCGATCTGGGTGCACTCACCGAATCGCTGTTCGAAAGCGAGCTCTTCGGCCACGCCAAGGGCGCTTTCACCGATGCCCGCGACGACCGCCCCGGGCGCTTCGAAGCAGCCGACGGCGGCACGATTTTCCTCGACGAGATCGGCAACCTGCCGCTCAACCTGCAATCCAAACTGCTTTCCGTGTTGCAAAACCGCGTCGTCACCCGGGTGGGCGCCAACCGCCCGCGCCCCATCGACGTGCGCGTCATCACCGCCACCAACCAAAACCTCGACGACATGGTGCGCCAGCGGAGCTTCCGGCAAGACCTCCTCTACCGCATCAATACCATCGAAATCACACTCCCGCCGCTCCGCGAACGCCCCGAAGACATCGAATTGCTCAGCCGGCACTTCATGCTCCAGTTCGCCCAGCGCTACAACCGCCCGGTGCGCCAGCTCAGCGCCGCCCTGCTCCGCGAACTTATGCGCTACGCCTGGCCCGGCAACGTCCGCGAACTCCAGCACGCCGTGGAACGCGCCGTCATTATGTCGAAAAGCGATACCCTGCAGCCCGAAGATTTTTTCCTGCAAAAAAACGCCGGCGGCGCCACCGATATCAACACCATGAACCTCGACGACATGGAAAAGCTCCTCATCACCAAAGCCCTCGAAAAACACTACGGCAACATCACCGAAGCCGCCCAGGAACTCGGCCTCACCAGGGCCTCGCTGTACCGGCGGCTGGAGAAGTATAAACTGTGAATCGATTGAATCGATTGGTTCGATTGAACGATTGGCCTCCCCCGGCCCCTCCACAGGAGGGGAGTGGATCGAAAGTTTTTACTGATTGAATTTCAATGATTTGCGGGTAATATACAAAGAGAAACGTCGCTTAAAGTGATCAAAATTATAAGGTAAAACCGAACCACACGAACCAATTTCAACACACTGAAAACCAATCAAACACACCTTCCGATCCTCTCCCCTCCTGTTGTGGAGGGGCCAGGGGAGGCCAATCGAATCAATCGAAACAATCGAACTAATCGAATCAATCGCCATGTCTTTCTCCAGCGTCCTCACTCTCCGCGTCGTATTACTGGCCTTGCTGGTCGCTTTGGCAGCGGGGGTATGGGTCGGACTTGAACAGCGCTGGCTGGCTGTATTTCCGTTGCTGGGAGCGGTTGTGATGACGTTTGGATTGATACGGTATGTCAACGATACCAACCGGCGGCTGGCGCGTTTTTTCGAAAGTGTGCGCTATTCCGATTTTGCCATCCGGTTTGCTTCGGGTAAAGAAAAGGGTGGCTCCTTTGAGGCCGTCAACCGGCAGTTCAACGAGGTCCTGGAGGCTTTTCGCCAGACGCGGGCAGAGAAGGAGGCCAACCTGCTTTTTTTGAATACCATCGTGCAACACCTGGGCACCGGGGTGCTGGCCTTCGACCGGCAGAACAACATCCTGCTGTCGAACAACGCGGCCTTTCAGACGCTTGGGGTGTACCGCTTGCATCATTTGCACGAATTGCCGCCCCGGCATTCCGCTTTGCAGGAATTTGCCCAAAACCTCACATCCAAGGGAAAAATACTCTACCAGCCCGAACCCGGCCGCCAACTGGCCGTGCAGGGCGTGGCGCTCAACCTGCAGGGCAGGGCGGTACGGCTGCTTACCCTGCAAAACATCCACCCCGAACTCCAGCGCAAGGAACTCGACGCCTGGCGCGACCTCACCCGGGTGCTGCGCCACGAAATTATGAACTCCGTAACGCCCATCGTGTCGCTGGTGGAAACCATGCAGGATATTTTGCCGCACGACGATCAGGCGGCCGTTCCCTCCCGCAGCGATCTCACCGACCTGGCCGAAGCCCTCGATGTCGTGGGCTCCCGCAGCCGCGCCCTGATGGATTTTGTGCAAGCTTACCGCAGTTTTTCCGCGATTCCCGAACCCAAACCCGAACCGATCGCCGCCCGCCGATTGCTCGATCATGTCGTGCAACTGTCGAACGCCAACCAACGCACAGATGCCAGTATCCACCTCGAAGCATTCGTGGCGCCGGAAGAACTGGTCATACATGCCGATGCCGGCCAGATCGAAATGGTACTGCTCAACCTGGTCAAAAACGCACGGGAAGCCTTCCAGCAAAGCGAACAAACCGACAAACGTATTACCCTGCGCGCCGGCGCCGACGACAAGGGCAAGGCTTTTATCGAAGTGGAAGACAACGGTCCCGGTATCGCCCCCGAACTACTCGACGAGATTTTTATCCCCTTCTTTACCACCAAGGCAACCGGCACGGGCGTGGGACTCAGCATCTCGCGGCAAATCATGCAACTGCATGGCGGCGACGTGCGGGTGAGCTCAACCGTGGGGACAGGTACGAGGTTCGTGCTGGCGTTTTGAATTGGTGAATTGGTGAATTGGTGAATTGGTGAATTGGTGAATTGGTGAATTGGTGAATTGGTGAATTGGTGAATTGGTGAATTGGTGAATTGGTGAATTGGTGAATGTCAGAATTTTCAGAAATTTTTGAAACATATCGGAGGCTGACTTGTTTTTTTTTAAAAAACTGACATGAAAATCTCGATTTACCTCCCCGACGCGGCTGCTTTGCAGCATTTTTTGACAAAAGAAAAAGTTCGTCCTTTTACGTATTCGGCCGTAGGTCATACCCGCGACGCCGCCATCCGGGTACCCGGTTTCGACCACGATGCGCAACGTGTGGCGGTAGGTCGTGGCGATGCCGATTTCGAGCGGGCCAAACTGGCCCTTCGTTCCTGGGTGCATTTTCCGGCTTCCTGGACGCGCATTTTGCCCGCTGCCGCCCCGGTCGGAGAAGGCAATACGATTGCTATGTTGTTCCGCATGTTTGGTTTGTGGTGGCACAACTCCTGCCGGATCGTGTACGTGATCGACGAGCCCGACCGCTATGGCTTCGCTTACGGCACCCTGCCAGCCCACATCGAACGCGGGGAAGAGATTTTTCTGGTCACCCAATCGCCCGACGGCACGGTTTGGTACGAATTACGCGCGTTTTCGCGGCCCCGCGCCCTGCTGGCCCGCCTGGGGTACCCGGTAGTGCGGCTTTTACAGGAAAAATTCCGGCAGGATTCGGCGGCTTCTGTGCGGGCATTTGTGCAAAGCCCACTGGGCCGGCCTGCCGAACCGTTTTTCACCCCCGACGGCTGGATTCTCCGCTTGTTGCTGACGATTTTGTCCTTCGTTTTGCTCTGGCCGGGCAGCGTGATGGGGCATGACTATGGCAATTTGCCGCTGGTCGCCGCATTTCTGGCAGTTACGCCGGCGGTGTTGCTGCTGGCCGCCCGGCATTATCCGGGCCTTCGCCCCGCATTTCGGCCTTTATGGCCGGTGTTGCTGCCCGCGGGTTTGCTCGCTACGCTGGCCCTAGCCTGGCCGGTCGGCTGGGTGGCTTCCCTGCTGACGCTGCCCTGGATGGCGATCTGCGTTGGGGTAGCCGGTATCGGACTTCGGTTTTTGTGGCAAAACCGCCTTGAAGCGGGCCATACCGCCCTGGGAGCCGGGCTGTTGTTTTTGGCCGTGGGCGGCATTTCAGCGTTTGCCGAACGCGCCGGTTTGAGCATTTTCGGCTTCGGCGCCGACCTCATCCGGCTGACGGCCCTGCACTTTCATTTTGCCGGACTGGCATTTACGGTTTTGATTGCGCTCAACACACGGGTTTTCCCCGGTCGCTGGTCGCGCCTGACCGCCTGGGCGATTGTGTTGGGCGTGCCGGTCACGGCGATCGGGATTACCGCAACCCAGTTGCAATGGGGGCCATTTACAGAAACCTTTGCCGCGGCCTGGATGGCTTTGTCGGCTTTGTCGGGTGGATTGATCTGGACGGCGACCGGCGCCCGGCGGCACAATGGATGGCTGGTAGCGGCAGGTTTGATATTAGCAGCGAGTATGGTGTTGGCGCTGGGCTACGGACTCAGGGTACTGTGGCCGGAACTGGCCTTGTCGCTCGACTGGATGCGGGCCCTGCACGGGAGTTTGAACGGCCTGGTGGCCGTGCCGCTCGCCTTGTTGGGTTTTTGGTGGCTGGGCGCCGACCAGCATCGTGTTTGACGACCAGTCAACGCGGAAGTCCGCGGCAATAGTTCCAGATGGTGGAGTCGTTCTGATAGCTTAATGTGTACCACACGAACTCCTGAGCAACCGGAAGGTAATAGCCCATTCCCTGAATGTTGGAAAACTCGTTTATATCATTGAAAACAGTAAAGATGCCGCTGAAATAGGGGGTAGCATTGACCCAAACGGACATAAAGTTGGCCGGATCCAGATTGATTGTCCCGGCTATCCGGACAGAGTCCCAACGCACGGTATCATTGCCAACCATTACGATTTTATTACAACCAAAATCATATTCGCCGACCAGCGTGTCCCGGAAGTCGTATGCCTTGTCCACATCACTGATTGTCAGATGGTTTGTCGTGTTTTCTGTTATATTAACGGTTCCTTCCCATCGTCCGAGTTGCTGATTTTCCAAAACAAGCAATGCATGCCAGGGCTGTTGACCGCTCCCGGCATCGATATTGATGCAACCGTCGGCGCCGATAGCAAGATTGGTCATGCGGTTTTGTTCCTGGTTGGCAACACCAGGCGAGCCGAGGGAGAAAAAAGAACCCGGCCGGACAAAGTCGGCCGAAGTCCGGTTCTCGACACAAAGCTGCGTCGGGCGCTCTTTATCGCACGACGTAACGAGGAATAAAACGAAAGAAAAGGCGAGAAAAACGGTGAACAGGCGCATCATCAGTAGTGATTTTTTCCCAAAGGTTAAAAAATTGGCGGCGGCAGCCAGCCGATATTTAAGGATAACTGCCCCAAAAAGTTTTCTTTTTCAGGCAGCAAAATAGATTTTCATGGCATCTGGCAAAGCGCGTACCTTCGGGGATTCCCCGCGAAGCCAGCCCATTGGATAATTATCGATCTCTAATCCGTTTTGACCGAAACAGAACTCATCCAAGGTTGTCTGCGCGGGTCGGCGCAGTGTCAGCGACAGTTGTACGAGCAATTCGCCGGCAAGATGTACGCCGTGTGCCTGCGTTATGCGCGTTCGCCATCGGATGCGGCAGACATTTTGCAGGAGGGTTTCGTCAAGGTCTTTACCAAACTGGGGCAGTTCCAGTTTCAGGGATCTTTCGAGGGCTGGATACGGCGCATCATGGTCAATACGGCTTTGCGCACCTACCAGCGCCAACGCTTCGACCATGAATCAAGCGGGTACGAGCGCCTGCCGGAACACCCGGTCGAGCCGGACGCACTGTCGAGCCTTTCCGAGGCCGAACTGCTGCGCCTGATCGCCCGGCTGCCCGACGGGTATCGCGTGGTGTTCAACCTGGTGGCCATCGAGGGCTTTTCACACGCAGAAGCCGCCGAAATGCTCAACATCCAGGAAAGCACCTCCCGCTCCCAACTAACCAAAGCGCGCCGCTGGCTGGTGGAGCAACTGGAAAAGATACAAATGAGATGAAGGGGTTGATGAGGGTTGATAAGGTTTATAAGGGTTGATAAAAGGGCAGTTGATGCGCTCAGCCGAATAAACGTTATCAACCTTATATACCCCATCAACCTTATAAACCTTTTAAAAAAAATGCACCAATCAGATATTGACCGGCTCCTTCGGGAGCGCCTGCACAATGCCGAGGTGGCCCCCCCGGCTTTTGTGTGGCCCAACGTCGAGCGCGAACTGCGCCGGCGCCGGCGGCGTATTTTGTTCTTTTGGCTGACGGGGGCATCCGTGCTGTTGGGTGCTGCCGTTTTGTACTGGTCGCTGATTCCCCAAGGCCCGGTAGCGCCCCTGGCGCAAACGGGGCAGCCGACCGAAGGGCAAACGCCGGTCCTGCGACCTGCTGCGGATATGCCCTGGGCAACAGCAGAAAATCAAGCGACTGAAAACCCCTCCCATGCCACCGCCCCTGATCGGGATGAAGCCGCGGCGGCCAGTCCATCATCCGGTCTGGCTCGTCCAGCCAAATCTAACGCGTATTCCCGCGCAGCGGCAACGCGGCCGATACCTCCGGCAGTGGCGCCGCTGTTGCCCGCGGCCGTGCCAGCAACCGTTACCCCGGCCGTTCCCGTCGCGGACGGCGCCGAAGAATCTACTCCGCCTGTCGCGACAGCCCCGCCATTGGCCCGGCTGCCTTTCAACCCGGCAGCCTTGTCGGAGCAATATTCATTACCCGCCATTGCGCCTCCGCCGCCCTCCAAAAAGCGGCGCGCACGGCGCAATTGTTATGATTTTGAAAAGAAACCCAACGTCTGGATGATCGACGCGTACGCCGGACCGTCGCTGGCCCGTAAAACCCTGCGCGCCGACGCCGACAACCAGCCTTACCTCAACCGGCGGTTCGATACGGAACGCAGCGACTGGGCTTTTAATGGCGGCATACGCGCTTCCTGGCTGTTCAACAAAAACTTCCTGCTGCGCAGCGGACTGCATTACGACCAGTTTACCGAGGTGTTTGAATACGTGAACCCCGACGATATCCGCTATTTGGTGGAATACCGCACCGAGATCGTCAACGGTCAACCGATCACGATTGCCGATACCCTCGACGTCGATTTTGGGGAAAGTTACGTGAAGACGTTCAACCGCTTCGGCCTGCTCGACATCCCTCTGGTGGCCGGTGTGGAATGGCGGCAAGGCAACGGCGGCGTTGCGCTCAATGCGGGTGTGTCGGTCAATGTGTTGTTCTGGAAACAAGGTAAGATTATGGCCCCCGGCGCCGACATTCCGGCTTCCTTTACCCCCGCCGATGAAAGCCTCGATGTTTTTCGGACGAGGGTAGGGCTGAGCGCCACCGGCAGCGCCCAGTTTTTTTACCATTTGCGCCCCACCTTGCGGGTATTTGCAGAGCCGTACTATCGACATATCCTGAAACCCGTCAACCAGGCCAGTCACCCCGTAGAACAACGATACGGGATCGGCGGTATCCGGTTTGGGGTAACCAAAATCCTGGATTGAGCCTTTTTAGACAAACTTAACCTTAATTTTTTCTAGCGTACAGGCAGCGATACACCCGTTACCGCGAATCTTGTCCGCAAATAAGTCACCTGAATATTTACCTATCTGAACCAGAATTGACCATGCGACGCCTCGTATTTTACGCATTACTAAGCACCCTGATCAGCGTTTGGGGCTGCCGGAAAGATGTGGAGACATTCCGCCCCTACGGCAGTTCCATCGCGGACATTGATTTGTTGCTCGGCCAACTGCCCGATGCCTCATCGGTGACGGTATTTAATTTTCCGGCAGGACTGGCAACCGACTCCGTGCTGAGCACGGCCAACGGAATCCGCGTTCACCTGACCGACGTCGACCAACTGTTCGTCAGGGCCGGCGACGGAGCGTCCGTTGCGCTGAGCAATTGCGGCGCCATCCAGATCGAAGTCACCGAAGCTTTCCGTCCCAGCGATATTTTGGGCAGAAAACTGAGCACTGCCACAACCAGCCAAACCTTGCTGGAAAGCGGCGGAATCGTGCGGGTAAGAGCATTTTGCAGCGGACAAGCCCTCGAACTTGCCCCCGACAGAACCCTGAAAATCCAGATTACGACGGCCCAGGATGCCCTTCAGCCCGATATGAAAGTGTACAACGCCGTGTTCAATCCCGATCAAAGCTTTGCCGGTTGGACCGACAGCGGGCAGGAAGTGTACTGGGCGGGTTGGCCCACGCCGCAAGGCCAAAAAGTCGGATACGAACTGATCGTGGAGAACCTGGGCTGGGTCAACTGCGGCAAGGGCATCGACGAACAAAGCACGGCATTCTGTGTTACCCTTCCTATTGCTTACGATATCGAAAACACCCAGGTGTTTGCCGTGTTTAAAGGGCGCAGAACCGTGCATGCCATGGTTTACGACGATGTTCGGGAGGCTTTTTGTTTGCCCGATGCGCCCATAGGTTACCTGGTTCAGGTAGTGACGGTTTCAAAAGCAGGAAACCGGTACTGGCTGGGAAGCAAGGAAACGGAAATCGGCAACAACGCCACCATTTCATTTAGCCCCGAAGAAACGACTCAAGATGCCGTTCTGGCATTTTTAAAGTCTTTGTAACCAACTTAGACGCAAGACTTTGCGTCATGAAGATATTGATACCCGTGTTTAGTAATTTCGTAGCAGCCGAGTCGGAAAAGACCGATTCGGCTTTTTATTTTTTTTCGTCACCGGACAAGGGCTTTTGATTGTCGTCTTTTTTTAAACAAATTTGCCCTCGGATTTTTTGATTTAGGTCTGATAGCTGCCGCGTCCAAACTATTTGCTGCATGGAAACATCCACCACAAACGGGATTACTGTAAGCGTTGAAACACAATACCTTCCTGCCCACTCCAACCCGCGGGAAGGCAAGTTTATTTTTGGCTATCACATCATGATCATCAACGGCAGCCCCTACACGGTGCAGTTGCTCCGCCGGCATTGGGTCATTACCTCGGCCGACGGCATCCTGCGCGAGGTAGAAGGCGAGGGTGTCATCGGCCAGCAACCTGTACTGGCGCCCGGAGAAGGGCATGAATACACGTCTTTCTGCCATCTGGAGACCGAAATCGGTCGTATGTCGGGGACTTATCTGATGAGCAAACTCGAAGACAGTTCTTTTTTCGAGGTGAATATTCCGGAATTCCGGATGGCGGCTCCTTTCAAACTCAACTGAGCCTTTTCCCTTTTACAAACAGACTTTCCAGCATCCGGGCGGCAGCACAGCGGCGGACTTGCGTATCTTCATGGCGTTTTTCAATCCAGCTCATCCATGAACTAAACGCATTACCAAGTCATGCCAAACCGATTGTTCAACGCCTTCCTGGCAATGTGCTTTTTATTGCCCTCCCTGCTCACCGCCCAGGCGACCTCCCAGGTCGTAATTACCGGACCATCCGTCGTTTGTTATGGCTCATGCGCCCAATACACGGCTACTTTCACCAGTCCGGGCGGCAACCCGCCATTGAGCAACAATATCGTATGGTTCAATAGCAATGGCGTAAGCTTGGGCACCGGCACCAGCATTTTCCTTTGCTTCCCTCCGTTTACAAGCGGCACCTTGTTTGTCTCCGCTACCTCGCCCAACGGCCAGCAAGCCCTGACCGATACCATAAACATCACTGTTCTGCCGACCATCCCGCTGGCCATCACGTCCGACAACGGCGCGGTGTGCAGCCAGGACAGCAGCAGCGGCCCTTCGAACCCTGACAACGTCGTTTGCCAAAAAGTTTGCCCTTATTCCACCGTCACCTATTCCATCAATCCGTTGCTTTCGGGGCAACAAGGCGTGCAATGGACTGTCACCGGGGCCGACAGTTATACCGTCAATCCGCCGTCCGGGCTTTCCGTGACGGTCAATTGGGGCGGCCCCGGCACAGGCTCCATTTCTGTAAAAGCCGATCCGGGCAGCACTTCCAACTATTGCACAACCGAGGGCTACACCTGCGTCACCATCGTGGAAGAACCACAGGCTGCTTTCGCAACCGATCCCGCTCCGGCCGCCCCGCCCGCTCCGGTACAGGTATGCAAAGGTCAAACCGTCTATTTTGACAACCAAAGCGCCAATGCCGACGCTTTTGAATGGTATTTCGGCGACGGCAGCCAGCCCTCTGCCGCCGTGGAAACCGAACATACTTACCTCAACCCCGGGCTTTACGAAGTCATGCTGATTGCCCGTACGGCTTGCCTTTGTTCCGATACCACTTTTCAAACCATCGAAGTGCTCGACGCCGACGCGCCCATGCTCGATTGCACCGGCACCATCTGCGCCGGCGAAACCGCCACCTATACTACCTCGGCCAACTGCCCCGATTACAACTGGGCAGTCTCGTCCAACGGCACGGTGCTCGGTGGCGGCAGCCCAACCGACAACAGCATCACCGTGCAGTGGAACAACGGCCCCAATGGCTCGGTTTCGCTGTTTACACCCGCCTGCGCAGGTTTTACCTGTCCATTCCCTTCGACGACCCGCATTCCGGTACTCGATGATAACGCCGAAATTATCGGGCCGGAACAAGTATGCCCCGGCGATCAGAGCGTTTATTACATCGAGCCGTATGGCGGCACCAATTTCGTGTGGTCGCTGCCCACCGGCGGTGTAATTACCAGCGGCCACGGCACCAACAAGATCACGGTACAATGGCAAAATTTCCCCAATCCGAATTTTGTCCACTGGGTCTCTGTCGTGTACGACAACTGCTACCTGGGCTGCGGCGGGCAAGATTCTATCCCGGTGCGGGTGCTTTCGCCTTTTATCATCACCGGCCCGGTCGAACGTTGTGAAGGCGCCAGCGGCACATTCACCGCCAAACTCGTTTCCCCCACCCAAAATCTCAATTGCAACTGGACCCTGGAAGCGCCCGACGGCAGCATCGTCTGGACGGGTAATAATACCGCGACCGCCAATGTGATCTTCAACAACGGCCCCGGCCGCTACCGCCTCATCGCGGAGCCGGCCAGCCCCAACCAGAGTTGTACCAACCGCAACGAATGGGTTATCAACGTGCCGGCAGCCCCGACAACGCTCACGGGGATCGACGGCCCCACACTTATTTGCCCCGGAAATCCCGTGACTTATACCGCTACGGGTATATCGCCTTTGTCAAACGTTTTATGGACGATTCAAAACGGCCCCGGCGCGCCCACTACCGCCAACGGTGAAAATCTCAGTCTGATCTGGAACAACACCGGTCCATACTGGCTCAGCGCCCAGCAGGTTTCGACCGACGGGCTGGGCTGCACTTCCGATACCGTTCGGCTGGATGTGGCAGCCGTGGGCGGGGTCAGTGTCGGCGGTCTGACCAGCGTTTGCCTCAATACAACCGCTACTTACAGCCTCCCCGAACTTGAGAATGCCGATTATCAATGGCAAATCTCGCCTGCCGGCGCCGGCACAATTGCCTCTGGGCAAGGCACATCTAGTGTGGAAATTTTCTGGCAAAGCCCTGGCATACACAGCGTCAGTATAGCAGTATGCAGTCAAGCCGCGCTTTATAACGTAACGGTAAATGCACCACCGACACCGCAAGTAACGGCTCCGGCCAATCTGTGCGCCGGCGCCACGGCAGTGATCCAAACAGTCGATTCCTACACCTCCTACACCTGGCAAAATGCCGGCGGCGGCGTATTGGGCAACGACCCGACGATTACCCTGGGCCCCGGTAATTATGCCGTAGAAGTGAGTGATGCAAACGGTTGTACCGGCAACGGCAACTTCAATATTGCCACGGCGCCCGCACCGAATTTTACCATCAGTACCAACGACCCGACGGCATTTTGCAACAACTCCGTCTTCGTTACCATGCAGGCGCTGACCACGGCCGATGGCGATTACGACTATGAGTGGTTCCTGAACGGTACACCTTTGGGCGTAAATGCCAGCAGCTATACAACCAACCAATACGGCGCTTATACCGCCACGGCGACCAACCAGTTCGGCTGTTCGGCCAGCGCCGGGCCTATTTCCATCGTAGTCGATTGTGGCGGCGGCGGTGGCGGCGGCGGTTTGCCGGGCGGGGGCTTCCCGCCCTGTCCGCCCGGGGCCATCACGCTAACGGTATCGCCAACCCCTGCCTGCGACTCTTTCCTGTTGGCTGCCGGTGGCAGCGGCTACCTGTCCGGCTCGGCGCAATGGACGTTTGGGCAATCGGGCGCTTCGATTTTTGGTACCGCTTCGGGCGACAATACCTCTTTTGTTTTCCCCAATGCCGGCGAATACGTCGTCGTTCTGATTGCAGCGCAAACCAGCGGGGGGCTCTGCCGGCTCGTCGACTCGATGGACGTCGAGGCTGTGGCCGAATTTGAGCCTTTCCCCGAATGCCCCGGTCAGGCTACGACTTTCCAGGACGTGAGCACCTTTTTACCCGGAAGCAATATCACCGCCTGGCAGTGGAATTTCGGCGACCCCGGCAGCGGCGCCAACAACAGTTCAACGATCCGTAATGCCAGCCACGTATTTGCCAGCGGCGGGAGCTACGACGTAACCCTGACCGTCACAGCACTCAGCGGATGTACCTCGTCGGAAACAGAACAATTGTTGATCGAATCGGGGCCCAGTGTAAGTTTCGCACAACCCGCGGCGGCCTGTTCCGGCAATGCCTCCGAATTTACGGCCACCCTGGGCGCCGGCGTGACCGACGTTTCCTGGAATTTTGGCGACCCTGGCAGCGGCCTGGCCAATACGGCCGGCGGAAGCACCGTATTTCACGATTACGCTGCGCCAGGGCTTTACACCGTATCCGTCACTGCCACCAATACCTACGGTTGCACCACGGTATTCAGCCAGCCCGTTACCATTTCCGCCAACGGGCTGAGCGGAACGATCACACCTGCCGTACCGGCGCCGTTCTGCGAGGGCGGATCCACCACGCTGACCGCACCGCCGGGCGCCGTGAGCTATTTGTGGTCCGACAGCACGACCGCCGCGACCCTGATGGTCTTCCAGGAAGGGGCCTACTCCGTCACCCTCACCGATGCAAACGGATGCACGTATGCACCGCCGGTTGTCGTTGTGGAAGAAACGCCGGGCCCCGACGCGATCATTAAAGCATTGTTGACCAACGACTATGGGCAAGTGATCGGCGTGTCCTATCCGTCTTTGGGCGCTTGTGCAGGAGAGGACGTCACACTACAGGCTTTTGGCGCGGGCAACCTGACTTATACCTGGTCGAACGGAGAAACGACGGTCCAGAACATCTTTTCCGAAATCCGCAACAACCTGCTCAGCGAAGGCACGCATATTTTCACCCTGACCGTCACCGACGTGACCACGGGCTGTACTGCTGTTGCACAGTCTTTTGTGGTCGATATTCATCCTGTGCCCAGCGGGTTTTTCGTGTCTGCCAACGGCTTTTGCGCAGGCGCCACGACATTGACTTACAACGGTCCGCAGCCACCCAACTGGCAGATCAACTGGAATACCGGCGCCACTGGCCCCAACCTCGTTGTTGAGGAAGGCGGCTCTTACTTTGTACAGGTGGTCAATGAATTTGGATGTGTCGGACTAAGCAGCCCCATCCAGGTGCTGCCCGGCCCGCCCGAAGAGGCAATCCCCAGTGGTTGCCATACGCGCTGCAACCCCGACACCCTCTGTCTGCCCCCGCTTACGGATGTTGTCGGCTGGCAATGGTACTTCAACGGCGCGCCCATCCCCGGCGCGACAAGCCCCGATTTTGTCGCCACACAAAGCGGTACCTATTGGGCACAACTCACTGATTTATACGGCTGCACCGCTCAAAGCGGCGATCTGGTGCTCGATTTGTACGACGGCTTCGGCGATATTCTCGGGCAGGTCTGGGCCGACGTCAACAGCAACGGAATCGTCGATGCCGCCGACACCCTGGTCTCGGGCATCGCCGTCAACCTGTGGCAAAACGGCGCTACGGTCGGCAATACACAGTCGAACAGCGGCGGCAATTTCGTCTTTGCCGGCGTCGACGCGGCCAACTACGACGTGGCGCTGGATACGGCCTTGCTGCCGCCCGGCTGGCAAATTGTGATCGGTCAGCAAAATGCGCCTTTGTCGGGCTGCGACGTCGAAACAAATACTGATTTGCTGATTAGCCAGTTCTGCGTCACCGCAATATTCGACACCCTTCAACTGGGCGCCTGTGCCGGCGAATCAGTGACCTACAACAGCACCGCCATACCGGCTGGTTCCAGTCAGTCCTTCCAGTTCCTCAGCGCCGCAGGCTGCGATTCGACCGTTACAGTCAATGTGGCTGTTCTGCCCCCTTCCACCGGCGCGGTGAATGCGCAGGCCTGTCCGGGTGAATCCTTCGATTACAACGGAACTTTGATCCCGGCGGGGCAAAGTCAGCAATTTACCCTCACCAACTACCTCGGTTGCGACTCGATTGTGACCGTCACCGTGGGCACATTGCCGACTTCCACAGGAACAGTGAATGCACAAGCCTGTCCGGGTGAATCCTTCGATTACAACGGAACTTTGATCCCGGCGGGGCAAAGCCAGCAATTTACCCTCACCAACTACCTCGGCTGCGACTCGATTGTGACCGTCACCGTGGGCACTTTACCCGTTTCCACAGGAACAGTGAATGCATTGGCCTGTCCGGGCGAGTCGTTCGATTACAACGGGACATTGATCCCGGCGGGGCAAAGCCAGCAATTTACCCTCACCAACTACCTCGGCTGCGACTCGATTGTGACCGTCACCGTGGGCACATTGCCCGTTTCCACCGGCGCGGTGAATGCACAGGCCTGTCCGGGCGAATCGTTCGATTACAACGGGACTTTAATCCCGGCAGGGCAAAGCCAGCAATTTACCCTCACCAATTTCCTCGGCTGCGACTCGATTGTGACGGTCACCGTGGGCACACTACCTGTTTCCACCGGCGCGGTGAATGCACAGGCCTGTCCGGGCGAGTCGTTCGATTACAACGGAACTTTGATCCCGGCGGGGCAAAGCCAGCAATTTACCCTCACCAATTACCTCGGCTGCGACTCGATTGTGACCGTCACCGTGGGCGCCTTGCCCGTTTCCACCGGCGCGGTGAATGCCTTGGTATGTCAGGGCGAGTCGTTCGATTACAACGGGACTTTGATCCCGGCGGGGCAAAGCCAGCAATTCACGCTGAGCAATTCCCTCGGCTGCGATTCCATTGTCACCGTTACGGTGGGGCTGGCGCCCACCACGATCACAGGGCTCAACGTGAGTATTTGCGCGGGCGAATCCTTCGAT
Organism: Saprospiraceae bacterium; assembly: GCA_016787345.1. Classification (GTDB taxonomy): domain Bacteria; phylum Bacteroidota; class Bacteroidia; order Chitinophagales; family Saprospiraceae; genus M3007. The sequence continues at coordinate 32,379 of JAEUUU010000093.1, forward strand.
TTTAACGGCACTTTGATACCCGCCGGGCAAAACCAGCAATTTATCCTGACCAACGTTTATGGCTGCGATTCCATTATCACCGTCAATGTTGCGGCTTTACCGACGTCTGTCGGCACTTTTACCGCCACGATATGCGCGGGCGAGAGTTTCAATTTTAACGGCACCCTGATACCTGCCGGCAGCAGTACGCAGGTTACCCTGACCAATTCTCTCGGTTGTGATTCCATACTGACCATCAACGTCAATGCTTTGCCGGAATATTCGAGCGCGCTCGAGGTCGACTTGTGTCCCGGTGAAGTATTTGAATACGAAGGCGTTACGATGAGCGGCAACCAAAGTTTTGACTTTATTTTACAAAGTCAGCTGGGTTGCGACTCCACGGTGACAGTCACTACAACGGCGCTTCCGGAGACCGGTTTTGCATTGGCTGCGATCAGTTCGTGCCCGGATACGACTTCGGGAACCCTGTCGGTCGTCGGTACTTCGGGAGGGCTTCCGCCTTTCCTTTATTCGATCGACGGGGCGGTGTTTCAAAGCGAGGCCGACTTTGAGGGGCTTGCCGCCGGCGCCTACACCGTGTACGTGCAGGACGCCAACGGCTGCGTCACCGAACGCGACACGGTTGTAGAGGCCTATGCGCCTTTACAGGTTTTGGTCAACGACGGCATACTGGCTTGCGACAGCTCGGGCGTCCGCCTCGACGCCGTTTTGCTCTCCGGCGATTCCACCGGCCTGAGTTTTGCCTGGTCCAATGGCTCGACCGCGGCTTCGGCGACTTACGCAGTGGCGGGGCCGGTATTCGTCACCGTCAGCAACCAGTGCGAGAGCCTGGTGGCCGAAGCGGCAGTCAACTGGGCAGACATCGGCGGTTCACGTTTGGTGTACGTACCCAACGTCGTGGCGCCGGCTGCCCAGAACCCGGACAACGCGCTTTTCCGTCCGTTTTTCCCGGAAGGTGTGATCGTCAACAACTTTATTTTCAGGGTATACGACCGCTGGGGCAACTGGATGTGGGATTCACCCGCGCCGGATGCCGGCTGGGAAAGCTTGTTCCGCACCCGCGACATGCAGCCCGGGGTATACGTCTGGTACCTGGAAGCGACGGTAGATTATTGCGGCCGCATCATTGTTTTAAAAGACAAAGGAGATGTGACAATCGTCCGATAACAGGCTCAGATATTGAGCATATCCACGATTTCCTTCCACTCCTGTACCATCGGCGATCCTTTGCCTTCGAGGCGCAGGCGCATGGTCTGGATAGAACTGCCCGACAACCAGCGGCCAAGCGGTACGTGTTTGCTTTTGTCGGCCGGCATGTTTGGGTATTGCAGGATGATGTCGCGGAAATGCCCCGGCGGCACGCGGTCGCGCAGGTAGTCGGACCACCAGGTAGCCCTGCCGATAATACCCGAAGAGCGCACCGCCTGCATGACTGCCTTGACCTGCGAAATGCGGCCGGGCTTTTCTTCCACGGGACCATTGCTGGTATCGGGGCGCACGCTGGAGTTCAACGCATTGACGACCACGATGTCGACCTTGCTGCGCAGCTCGTCGGGTAGCTGGGCGATCTTTTGCTGCAGCCATTCGTACAAACTGGCCATGAGCGTAAAGCCCTGGTTTTCAAATAATCCGCCGTCGATATAATTGCCCGAATCGGGGATGTAAGTGTACGCGTTCATCAGCGGAAACAACTGACTCATCTGGCTGGCGCCGACCATGGAGACGGAACCCGGGCCGTTTTTGAGGTCTTGTTTTTTCTCCGCATCCGCCAGAATATCGATTGCATCGACAAAAACCCTGGGGTTCATTTTAACCGGACTGGGGTAGCCGGAGCGGCCGTTCTGGATATTCATCGTAATGGGAAAATACAGCGGCATTCGGGTGTCGAGGCTGCCATCGTCGTTGTACCAGTAGGACAAATAAGGTCGTATCGGATAATTGGCGATCGGGCGGTTGCCGGTTTTGGCGATCGGGTCGCTGGTGCCGTGTTTGAAAAAAGTTGCGATCCGCGCCCTGATTTCGGCGAAAAACGGCTTGTGGTTTTGGGGCGCCATGGCTTCAAGCCCCTGCTGGATCGCTTCGCCGAATGCGACGCATTCGTCCATCCGTTGCGTGAAGTTGCGGTTGTTGTGGGTGCGTTTGAAATACCATTTGATACGCGTGCCTACTTCGCCGACGAAAATTTGATAAAAAGCCCCGCTCAGGTAGTTTCGCTGGTACATTTTGGCTGCAAAACCCTCCTGTATTGCCTTTGCTTCGGCGGCCGACAGGTCCGGATTGTCGTCCAGGAATTTCCACAGGCTAAGCGTCGCGCCGAAGCCCGAAGATCCGCCCGAAGCCGCTGTCACGGCAAACAGGTGGCGGCGAAACTTGCCGTGGGTTTCCAGGTTCAAGCGGTTGACCAACTGGCTCGTCCAGTAGCCTGCCCGGCTTCCGCCGCCCTGGGCCGTCAGCAGGAAAATCGGTATCCGGCGTTTTTTGCCCAGGTCCGGGGCGATATTGGCCTGCCACCAGGCTTCAAAATAGGTATCGAGATCAACCCGTACATCGGACAATACCTTCGAGGGCCAGAGCCGCATGTCGTGGATGCGGGATCGGGTAAAAAAGGTCAGATAAGCCAGCAAAACCAGCACGCCTGTCAGAATGTATTTGCCCGTCGGGGGCATCAGCAAATAAGCCGCGCTCATCAGATCGCCCAGCAGCAGGTAGAACAGCGTAATACCCAACAGGACGAACGTGGGCGACAAAGGCTGCAAATTGGGCGCCCAGGCAGCCGCGACGATGATGACCGTGGTCGAGATCAGGATGAGCAGATAATGCGTATTGTACACGCCTATCTGATTGACATACAGCCACTCCGATTGCCGGATCGAACCGGCGATCAGGACCATTTGCACACTCAGGCAGAGCCCGATGCACAGGTAGTTCCACAGGGTGTTTACCGGCGGGAGGTTGCGGCCCTGGCGGCGTTTGTTGGCTCTTTGGATGATGTACATCAGGGTAAATGCCAGCAACATATTTGCCCCGACCAACAGATCGAGCAACAAAAGCGAAAAACGCGGACCGTCGAGCATCTTGATTGCGCCCCAGATAGCCAGGGTCAACAGGCCGGCTACGGGCACGATCGTCCACCAGCGCCGAAAGCGTTTTAATTGAACGACATAAACAGCCAGGCTGAAAAAGATCATCGGCAACGAACAGGCAATAACAGCCGGCCGGAGGTCTTTGGTGACCGGACGCAAACGCTCGACCACCTCGGTCGGCGCATCGGGGAATATGGCCGTTGGGACGAAATAGAGGGCCAAAGCGATCAGGTGGAACAAAGGAAGGATGCCCGCTGCGCGGATTCCGGTGAACTGGTCGGCCTCGTCGAACATGCCGGTGAGCAACTCGCGCCCCTGTGCATTTTTGAACAACAAATAAGGCACCAGCAATACCCAGGTGAGTGTGGGCAGGTTTTTGACAACGGCATTAAATACGTCCTGGAGAGAGTAGCCGGCGATGAATGCCAGCACCATTTGGGGGTCTTGGAGCATGGGGTTTGGTGGTTTGGTGAGGTTGCTAAACAGCCACGAAATAAGCCCTGACAGCCCTTTTTTTACTCAAAAAGCCAATTAATAATCGATTAAATCGCGTTCAGCCCCGAAAAAAGACCGCACTCAACACGAGCAGGTATTGCAAAATCATCAGCCCGTCGATGTACATTTTTTTGCGTTCTACCACTTCCAGGCGCAGGATGGGGCGAAGCAACAAGGCCGCACACAGCAGGGAAACCCAGAGGGCAAGCGTTGCCCGGAGCGGATAAATATCCAGCCAATAATTGCCCGCAGCGCAACCAGCGGACAGGAGCAGCGAAACGTCGATCAGCTGGAAAGTGCGCCCAACACCCAAATGCGCAGCCAGGGTAACCAAACCCTGCCGCCGATCGAACGCCGGATCACAGAGGTCGTACGCCAAGGCCAGGGCAAACACAAAGGCGGTGCGGCCCGGCAAGAGCAGCCAGGCCGAATCCCAGTTTTGCGGATCAAGGGGCAACAAAACCGTGACCCAGGCCCAAGCCAGGGCGATGGCAAGCGGTTTCAATACCGGCACAGCCCGAAGACCCGAACGACCGGGTTGTTGAAAACCATAGTACAGCAACCAGATCGACAGCGGCGCCAGCGCCACCCAGCGTGCGGCTTCCGGTATTTTCCAAAAACACCCAAATGCAAGTCCGCCCATCCCAAGGGCCGTCCATCGGCGCAGGCGCGCGGGATGATTAAAAGAGTAGGCAAATACCGCCCCGCAAAACACAAATCCCCTGAGCCAACCGGACGACGGAAAGTGGCCGGTCAGCAATACGCTTTGCTCTTCCATGGCCAATGCGCACAGGCCAATCCAGACAGTTGTTAATATGACGCGGATATTTTTTTGCAAGGCCGGTGGAATAAAGGTCAGAGCATTGTCCAAAACAGCACAACTCTTTATGTTTCGCAAGGTTTTAACGCAACGCTAACACGTTTTCACAAGAAATTTATAGTTGAATTTGTTCAAAAAGGCGTCTATGCTTCGGTAAAACACTCTTTTCAGACCAATCAAACATACGATAAATGAAACGCTGTCTTTTTCTTCCGCTACTTCTGGTGTTGTTATTGAGCCAAACAGCCAGCGCACAGTACTTCGGGCGAAACAAACCCCGATATCAGAAATTGGATTTCAAGGTCGTTCAAACCGAAAACTTTGAAATTTACCAATACCTCAACAACCCCGAAGTGCTCAACCAGCTGGCGGTCGACGTCGAGCTCTGGTATGCCATGCACCAGGCCGTACTGCGCGACACTTTTACCGAAAAAAATCCGCTCATCCTCTACAACGACCACGCCGGATTCCAGCAAACGAACGTGATCCAGGGCGATATCAGCGTAGGCACGGGGGGCGTCACCGAGGGCCTGCGCAACCGCGTCGTGATGCCGCTGGCCATGACCAACCAGCAAACCAACCACGTGCTGGGGCACGAGCTCGTGCACGCCTTTCAGTACCACATGGTCATCGGCGGCGATTCCACCAGTCTGCGCAACCTGGCCAACCTGCCGCTCTGGATGGTCGAGGGTCTGGCAGAATACCTTTCCATCGGCCGAATCGACCCGCATACCTCGCTCTGGATGCGCGATGCCGTGCTCAACGACGACATCCCCACCCTGCGGCGGCTCGACAATTTCAAATACTTCCCGTACCGCTGGGGGCAGGCATTCTGGGCTTATATCGCCGGTACGTACGGCGACGAGGTCATCCCCGTCCTGTTTATGAACACGGCCAAATACGGCCTCGACCCCGCCATCAAAATTACCCTCTACACCACCCCCGATTCGCTATCGGCCGACTGGCGCAATTCGCTCAAAAACCACTACGGGCGCTGGGTCACCAAAGGGCAAAAAGACCGTCTGGTGGGCAAAAAACTGCTTTCCGACGACAATGCCGGAAGACTCAATATCTGCCCTGTGCTCAGCCCCAATGGCAAATACGTGATCTTTTTATCGGAAAAAAACCTGTTTACCACCGATCTTTTCCTGGCCGATGCCCGCACGGGCCGCATCATGCGCAAGGTGGCCAGCACGGCCAACGACGGGCACATCGACCAGTTCAACTTCATCGAAAGCGCCGGCAGCTGGTCGCCCAACGACCAGCGTTTTGCCTACGATGTGTATGAAAAAGGACAAAGCGTGCTGGTCATTCAGAATATTTTCAAAGGCCGTAAAGTTGAAAAAATCAAACTGGAAGGCGTACCGGCTTTCTCCAACCCGGCATGGAGCCCCGACGGTAAAACCATCGTGGTCAGCGGCCTCGTCAACGGCCAGACCGACCTCTATGCCCTCGACCTCAAAACGCGCAAGGTGCGTCAGCTTACCAACGACCGGGCCTCCGAAATTTTGCCTTCCTGGAGCGCCGACGGCAGCCGCATCGTGTTCTCCACCGATGCCATCAGCCTCCAGCGCGGCCGCTCAAACGGCGCGTATACTATGAATATGGGTATTCTGGACGTCGTTTCGGGCGATGTCGAACAGATCGACGTGTTTCCTGGCGCCGACAACATGAACCCGCAATTCGACAAAAACGGCGACCTGCTGTTCCTGAGCAACCGCGACGGCTTCCGCAACCTGTACCGATACGAAGTGGCCACCAAAAAGGTGTACCAACTCACCGACCTGCTCACCGGCATTACCGGCATCACGCCGTATGCGCCGGCGTTTACCGTTGCCGAAGACCGCGACCGTATTCTGTACACCTATTTCAACCACGGGGAGTACATCATCTATCAGGCCAAATCGGCCGATTTCACCCCCAAGGAAGTTGATCCGCTGGCCGTCGACATGGTGGCCGCCGCTTTGCCGCCTTTCAATCCGCGCCAGCGCGACATCGTCAATACCGGCCTGCGCACCATCGACAATGCCCAGAAGGAAGTCCAGGCCACCACGATTACCCAAACCGTCAAGTACAAACCCAAATTCAACCTCGAATACGTCGGCGGCGGGGGCGGCATTGGCGTCAACACCGGCAATACCAGTTTCGGGACAACAACCGGCCTGGCCGGCGGCGTCGACATGCTGTTCGGCGACATTCTCGGCAACAACCAACTCTACGTGGGCGGCGCCCTCAATGGTGAAATACAGGACATTGCAGGGCAGCTCAGCTACATCAACAACAAAAACCGGATCGGTTGGGGCCTCAACCTGTCGCATATCCCCTTCCGTTCGGGGGCGTATTATCAGGACGCCAGTTTTGTGCCGCACACGGTATATACCAGCGAAGGCGAGCCGTTTTTCGGGTATAAAGACAGCCTCATTCTGCAACGCCTGTTTCAGGAACGCATCGGCGGACTGATCTTCTATCCCCTTTCCGTGACCAAACGGGTCGAGTTGGGCGCGGCATTTGAAATTTATCACCAACGGGTCGACTACTACCTGTACTACATCGATCCCTTCGGTGTCTTGCGGGGCCAGGAGAGAAAACGCCTGCCCTCCGGCCCGGGCATCAACCTGGCCAATATCAACGCCGCGTACGTCGGCGACAACGCCTACTTCGGCGGCACGGCGCCCCTGCAAGGCTGGCGCTACCGCATCGGGCTGGAGCAATTTTTCGGGGCATACCGGTTTACGGGCCTTTTGCTCGACGGCCGGCGGTATTTCTACGCCAAACCCGTCACTTTCGCGCTTCGCGGCATCGGTTACGGGCGCTTCGGCGGCAATGCCAACAATACCGACGAGGTGTATCCCATGTTTGCCGGCAACCCCTTCTTCGTGCGCGGCTATACCAACAACTTCCTCTACAATGAAGCGCCCGAACTGGTTGAGCAAATGGCCGGCAGCAAGATCGTGATTGCCAATGCCGAAATCCGCCTGCCCTTCACCGGCCCGCGCCAGCTGGCTTTGCTGCCGATCAATTTTCTGCTGACCGACCTGAACCTGTTTTTCGACGCCGGACTGGGCTTTTTCGAACTCGACGACCTGAAATCGACCGGCGACAGCCCGTTTTTCGTGCAGCACAAGCCGCTCCTGTCCACCGGCGCCTCCCTGCGCGTCAATCTCTTCGGGGCACTGATTCTGGAACCCTATATCGCTTACCCGATCTCGGCGCCCAAGGAAGTCAGAAGATGGGTGTGGGGGTTCAATATTTTGCCGGGATGGTAAAGGTTGGCTGATTGTTTTTTATAAAAATGAGGCTGTGGGGAGCCGGGAGCCCCGGCGAATTAAGTTTCACGCAAAGCCGCAGTTATGTTTCACGCGGGATTTTTATTGCACGCAGAGGCGCAGAGACACAGAGGGGGGCGTATTTCACGCGAAGGCCGCAAAGTGCAAAGCGCGCAAAGGGGCTTGTGTTTTAAGGTATTGATCGCAAAGCGAGCAAGGAGAGAAATCAAAACAGACAAGCAAAACGCTGCGCCTCCGCGTCTCTGCGTGCAATAAAAATCCCGCGTGAAACACAAGCCCCTTTGCGCGCTTTGCTTCCTTGCGGCTTTGCGTGAAATAATATCAAAAAGGTGTTGTCCGGCCGGGCTTGTGAGACAGCCACATTTTTTGCCTGAACAACGACTGCTACCCGCTTTGTCAATTTCAGGGCAAAGAGAACTGTTTCAGCCAGTTCCAGTTTGATTCGGCGGCAAAATCAGGGTAACTGTGTTTGATTCCCTTGACCATGATGAACTGGAAAATATTATCCGACAAGCCACTGTTGGACACAAAATGGGCGACTACCGCCGAACTGGTATCACCGGTGATGGTATAATTTGGGTCGAGACCAAAATTGCGGATATGCGCCTGGGAAACCCTGTAATATTTAAAATCGGGGTACTTCAACAGCGAATCGAACTCGCTGAGCGGCAGATCGGGGCCTTCGTTACCGGGCCCCCAGTCGTCGTTGCCGATCTGGAAAGTGACGGGTAACTTGCGTTTGGGTGTATACGTGACCGAATCCAGGTAAAAAGAGCCGGCGCTTTCCACCACAGCCGCCAGCACATCGCTCATTTCGATGGCGCATTTGGCAGCCATTTGCCCGCCATTGGAAAAACCGACCAGATAAATTCGTTTGTTGTCGATCAGCATCCGTCGATTCAGGTCGTCGATCACAGCGCGCAGAAACTTAATGTCGTCGAGGGGCTTTTCACCGGCGCAGAAGGTAAAATCTGCATCGGGAGGGGTATTCCATTTGGTCGTTGTTTTTTGCCCGTCGACAGGATCAACGATGCAGTAGCGACCGGAGGACGGGTATACGGTGATTATGCCCTCCGCTTCGCCGACCTCTTTCCAGCCCGATTCATTGTAAAATTTTTCGCCGTCGCCGCTTGTACCGTGCAGCATAAAGACGACGGGGTAAGCAGTTTTGCCGTCGTAGCCGCTGGGCACGTGTACATAAAACTCGCGCTCCGTACCATCGATGCTGAGTGTAAAACGGTTTTTTCCGGTATTGTAGAGGGCGTCCTGGGTGTCTTCTTTTTTATTACAGGACAAAAGGGCGACGGCGCAAACCGCCATCAGGACAGGGAACAGCGTTTTCATGGAAATGCACAAAAAGTTGGTCGCTTCGAAATGTGTCGAAGTGACCATGAGACGGTGCGTGCACAAAAGGGTTTAACCTGATGTGTCAAAAAAACGTTTTTGAGACTTGATTCAGGTTCTAAAAGTGTTTGAAATACTCAAACGGTTCCTTGCAATCGTCGCAGACGTACAAGGCTTTGCAGGCCGTAGAACCGAAACGGCTGCTTTCGTGCGTGTGATCGGAGCCGCAATGCGGGCAGGGCACGGCTGGCGGCGGCGCGAAGAGGTCGTCCGGATCGCTGATGGTTTTGACCGGCGGAGCGATGCCGTAACGCCGCAATTTTTCGCGCGCGGCATCGCTCAGCCAGTCGGTCGTCCAGGCCGGACTGTACACTGTTTTGATGTCCAGGTTTTGAAAGCCCATGGCGTGCATGGCCGCGCGTATTTCGGCGGTAAAAAGCGTCATGGCCGGGCAGCCGGTGTATGTCGGCGTGATGGTGATGGTTAGTTTGTCGCCATCCCAGTCGATGCCGCGCACCACCCCCAGTTCGGTGATGGTAATAACCGGCACTTCCGGGTCCGGAATTTGTTCGAGCCGTTCCCAGATGCGTTTTTCAATATCGTTGGCGCTTGTCGTCACAGTGTTTGATTTTGGTCGAATATAACCGTCGTTTCGGTTTCAGGGTTGCGAAATTACCATTTTGCCCCCGGGTAGGCTCTTTGCAAATACTGCATTTCGGCCAGCAGGTGCCCCAGGTGCTCTGTGTGCATACCGACACGACCGCCGGAAGCCATGTAATCGGTAGCCGGCAGGCGCAGACCTGCTTCGCCGGCGACGCGGTTGATTTGTGCGATCCATTCCGGGTAAAGCGCGTCGGAGGTCGGTACGATACCGGCGGCCGACAATTTTTCCTCGGTGGCATCGGTTTCAAACAATTCGCCGGTATAATGCCAAAGGTCGCGAAATGCCCTTTCGAGACGTGCGCGGCTTTCGTCGGTGCCCTGGCCCAGGCGCACCATCCAGCTGCCGCTGTGGCGGTAGTGGTAGGCTGTTTCTTTGGCAAAACGGGTGGCCATCGCGGCCAGGGTTTCGTCTTTGCTGTTTTTCAAGGCATTGTAGAGCAAGCCCTGCCAAACGTCGATAAAAAACTGGCGCACGATCACGTAAGCGAAATCGGTATTGGGCTGTTCCACGAGCAGGCAATTGCGGAAATCGGTCTCGTTGCGCAGATAAGCCAGATCGTCTTCCGTGCGGCTGCGGCCTTCTACCTCGCTGGCGTATTTCAGCAGGGCTTCTGCCTGCCCGATGTGGTCGAGCGCGATATTGGTGAGGGCGATATCTTCTTCCAGAAACGGTCCGCGGCTGCACAACTCGGCGAGCCGGTGGCTGAGAATCAGGTTAGTATCGCCAAGCCGCAGGAGGTATTGAAAAAGAGCGTTTTGCATGGCGGATCAGATATTTTTAGCCCCTTCCGGAACTTCGTAAAAAGTAGGATAGCGGTAAATTTTATCGTCGGAGGGATCGAAAAACGGCGCCGCCTCGTCGGGTTGCACGGCCACGATGGCCTCTGCGGGTACGACCCACAAACCGGTCGCTTCGCCGCGGCGGGTGTAGAGGTCACGGGCATTTTCAATAGCCATTTCCTTGTCGAATGCATGCACGCTGCCAGCGTGTGTAAACGGCTGACCGCTTTTTTTCTGGGTAAAAACTTCCCAAAGCGGGCCCTGGGTGTTGGTGGTATGTGGCATGATTTGTTTTTATTTTGATATAAAAAACGCTTTCTATCAACCCTGTAAGGGTTTCAAACCCTTACAGGGTTAGTGTTATGGCGGGCAGCATACGCCGCCGCCGCTTCGCGCACCCAGGCGCCTTCGGCGTGCCAGTGTTTGTGGTGCGCCATACGCTGGCTGTTGCAGGGGCCTTCGCCGCGAACCACCCGGTGAAACTCGTCCCAATTGATCGGGCCGATCTCGTAATGCTGGGTTTCTTCGTTCCAGCGCAGCCGCGGGTCGGGTATTTTAAGCCCGATCACCTCGGCCTGCGGCACGGTTTTGTCGATAAAACGCTGGCGCAATTCGTCGTTGCCGGCGCGTTTGATTTTCCAGCGCAGGCCATTGCTCGTACGCGGAGAGTCGTTGTCGTGCGGGCCGAACATCATCAGTGCAGGCCACCACCAGCGATCGATGGCCGACTGGGCCATGGCGTGTTGTTCGGGCGTGCCGGTCGCCATTTTGGCCATGATCTCGTAGCCCTGGCGCTGGTGAAAACTTTCCTCGTTGCAAATACGCATCATCGCCCGCGAATACGGGCCATACGACGTACGGCGCAGGGAAAGCTGGTTGGTAACCGCGGCGCCGTCGACGAGCCAACCGATTGCGCCGATGTCGGCCCAGTTGAGCGTAGGATAATTGAATACGCTCGAATACTTGGCCTTGCCGGAATGCAGTTGTTCGATGAGTTCGTCGCGGGTGATGCCCAGCGTTTCGGCGGCGGAATAGAGGTAGAGGCCGTGGCCGCCCTCGTCCTGAATTTTGGCGAGCAGAATCTTCTTGGCGCGCAGCGATGGCGCGCGCGTGATCCAGTTGCCTTCCGGTTGCATACCGATCACCTCCGAGTGTGCGTGCTGGCTGATCTGGCGAATATTGTGCAGCCGGTACTCATCGGGCATCCAGTCTTTCGGCTCGATCTTTTCCTCCGAGTCGATGTATTGCTGAAAAGCCTCAAAGCGGTTGTCTGAATTCATGTTTTTCCAATTTCCAGTTTGAAAAAATAAACATCACCCCGGCTACAAACAGGGGCAAGGCGAGCATTAAAAAGAGTTCGGTTTCACGCCAGGCGCCGAAATACACCGTAAAAACCATCCCGATCACCATAAAAAGCAGGCCGCCGATGATACGCCATTTCCAGGCGACATACAACGCGCCGAGTATCACAGCCGAGGGGATGAGGTGAATCAGGAATGCGCCGAGTTGGTGTAAAAAAGTGCTTTTCCCGTCCCAGGCGTCGAGCGCAAAGACCGAGAGGAACAGGGCAAATGCCACGGCAAGCAGCCGGGGAAACCAGGTAAGGATGGAGGAGGTCTTCATGGTACTTTAATTTAAAATGGCGATTGAAGGCCGCTGCCTTCAATCGCCATGGTGTTTGTTTCAGAGGGTGCCCCGGCGGCGCTGTTCTTCTTCGATGGATTCGAACAAGGCGCGGAAATTACCTTTGCCAAACGACTTGGCGCCCTTGCGCTGAATGATCTCGAAGAACATCGTCGGGCGGTCTTCTACCGGGCGGGTAAAGATTTGCAGCAGATAACCTTCCTCGTCGCGGTCGACCATAATGCCGAGTTCTTTCAGGCGAAGCAGGTTTTCATCGATCTCGCCCACGCGGTCGCCTACCGTGTCGTAATAAGCGCCCGGCACGTGCAGGAATTCCACCCCGCGCTTGCGCATTTCACTGACAGTGAACACGATATCATCGGTTGCCACGGCGATGTGCTGACAACCCGGCCCTTCGAAAAATTCGATAAATTCCTCGATCTGCGATTTTTTCTTGCCTTCGGCGGGTTCGTTGATCGGGAACTTGATACGGCCGTTGCCGTTGGTCATCACTTTCGACATCAGGGCCGAGTACTCGGTCGAAATGTCCTTGTCGTCGAAAGAAATCAGGTTGGCAAAGCCCATCACGTCGTGGTAAAAAGTGGCCCAGGTATTCATCTGGTTCCAGCCCACGTTGCCCACCATGTGGTCGATGTATTTCAGCCCGACTTCCGTGGGATTGTAATCGGAAAGCCAGGGCTCGTAGCCGGGCAGGAAGACGCCGTTGTAGTTTTTACGTTCTACAAAAATATGTACCGTATCGCCGTAGGTGTGGATACCTGCGCGCACGACTTCGCCAAACTCGTCTTTTTCCACCGTGGGTTCGAAATAGGGCTGTGCGCCGCGCTGGGTGGTTGCCTCGAACGCGGCACGGGCATCGTCGACCCACAGGGCAATCACTTTTACAGCGTCGCCGTGGCGTTTGATGTGCTCTGCGATGGGCGAATGGGAGTTGAGCGGAGTGGTGAGCACCAGCCGGATCTTGCCCTGCGCCAGCACGTAGGAAGCGCGGTCGCGCACGCCGGTTTCGAGGCCGGCATAGGCCAGCGACTGAAAACCAAGAGCGGTTTTGTAAAAATGCGCGGCTTGTTTGGCGTTGCCGACGTACAGTTCGACGTAGTCGGTGCCCAGCAGCGGAAGGAAGTCTTCCGCTTCGTTGAAGATCTTTTGCAGACCGTAGTTATAGTTTTGAATTCCGGTTAGAGTAGCCATTTTGGTATTGATTCGATTAGTTCGATTGATTCGATTGATTCGATTGGCCTCCCTCCCCCGCCCCTCCGAAGGAAGGGAGCCGGTTTGGAAGGCGTTTCTGATTGGTTTTCAGTTTTTTGCAAAGGTCTTTCCCGGCCCTCCAAAAGAAAGGAAGGGGAGGGTATTAAGGAATCGGCGCCAGTTTTTGAGCGGGCAAAGGCGGCGACCATTGTTCTATTGTCCAGTTAGCGGCGATGTCTCTTGCATGGTTGAGCGAGCCGATTTGCAGTATTACCGAGAGGCCTATGATGGCGAACCCGGCTTTTACCATGTTCAGCGGCCCGCTGCCGGCAACGGCAAACACGGATAAAAAACCGATGTCGACCAACATTGCGCCGAGCAGCAACAGCCCCCAGAACATAATCCGGGCGGCCAGCGGGCGGTAGCTGATGTTTTGCACCTGATCGACCGGGATGCCGGGTTTGCCTTTGAGATAAACGAGGCCGTTTTCGTAGCGCCGGAAAGTACCGCGATACAAGACCTTTTCATCGGGCTCCTTCATGCGGATTTTGACAAAATCACCGCGTTTGATCGTGTAGTTTTTGCTCCCGTCGTTGCTGCGCAGGATCAGTTGTGTGCTTTTTTGGGCAAAAGCCGAAAAGACCAATGCCGTTAAAAACATACCGATCAATAGCAGGCGCTTCATTGCTTTGTCCGATTTAGTGCGTCTCGGCCGGCTGTTCCAGCCAGGATTTGTAATAATCCTCCACTTCCAGTTTCAGGGCGTCTTTGGTGATCTGCACCGGTCGGAAGGGATCGATCATGACAGCGAGTTCTTCGGTGGCCGTTTTTCCGATACTGCGTTCGATGGCGCCCGGGTGCGGGCCGTGCGGGATGCCACCGGGGTGCAGGGTCAGCTGGCCTTTGCGGATGTTGTTGCGCGACATGAAATCGCCGTCGACGTAGTACAGAATTTCGTCGGAGTCGATATTGCTGTGGTGATAGGGCGCCGGGATAGCCTGCGGGTGGTAATCGTACAGGCGCGGCACAAAAGAGCAAATCACGAACCCGTCGCCCTCAAACTGCTGGTGAATCGGCGGCGGCATGTGAATACGGCCGGTGAGGGGCTCGAAATCGAAGATCGAAATTGCCCAGGGATAGTGGTTACCATCCCAGCCCACCACGTCGAAGGGGTGCGTGCCGTACACGTAGGGGTAAATAAGTCCCTGTTTTTTGATTTTGATGAGAAAATCGCCGTGCTCGTCGTGGGTTTCCAGGTCTTTGGGCAATTTGAAATCGCGCTCGCAAAACGGCGAATGTTCGAGCATCTGTCCGTAGTGGTTGCGGTAGCGCTGGGGCGTGCGGATCGGACTGAACGACTCGACGATCAACAGGCGGTTTTGCGACGACAGGAAGTGAATTTTGTAGATCGTACCGCGCGGAATGACGAGGTAATCGCCGTACTCAAATGCCACCTGGCCGTACATCGTTTCGATGTAGCCATGGCCTTTGTGCACAAAAATCATCTCGTCGGCATCGGCATTTTTGAAAAAATAATCCTTCGTGCCGCCATGGGTGGCCGCCAGGCCAATGTGCATGTCGTTGTTGACAAACAGGGTTTTACGGCCCTCCAGATAATCATCGGCGTAAGGCAGCTCGAACCCTTGAAAACTCAGCGCCGAGAGGTTCTTATCGATCGCGATCTCGGGCGCTACGGAGTAAGGCGTGCCTTTCTCTTTTACAATAGTCGGCGGATAAAGGTGATAAACCAGTGAGGAGACGCCGGAAAATCCTTGCGTACCGACCAGTTCTTCCTGATAAAGCCGGCCGGCATGGTTGCGAAACTGGACGTGGCGTTTGCGGGGTATTTTGCCAAGGTGGTGGTATATGGACATAGGGCTTGCTATTTAACAGCGAATGTCGCTCGCTTGCAATCCCTGTTCCATGACCTGAAACAGCGGGGGCGATGATCTGTGTCAAAACCCCACTCACCCAAAGCCTACCACCTTCCTGCATCCAGCCAGTAGATCAGTTTGAGGGTCAGGGTATTGTCGTCGGGGGCATCCATGGTATGGCGCCAGTTGTCGAAGAAATCGGCGTCGCGGTAGCGGTCGAAAGCGAAAGCGGCGTCTTTCCAGATCAGGTTGAGGAAACTACCGGGCGCGAATTGCCAGGTATACACCAGATCGATGTTGAACAGGTTGAAATTTTCATCGGCCGTGCCCTGCCAGTCGGAGGGAGAGAAGGTACCGTCGTCGTTGAGGTGCAGGTACTGCTGGTAATACAATTTGGCCCAGTAATGGCGGGCGCGCACGCTGAGGTTCATGCGGGGGCCAAAAAGGTACTGTCCGGAGATTTCATTGTTGAAGGTGGTGATGTTGCGTCGCCCGAAGATGATGTCGTCGGGATTGTCCCAGTTGACGGCGCCAAAATTGGAGTGGTCTTTTGCCAAATTGATGTCGGCGCCCAGGCGCAGGTGGTCGCTGAGCACCCAGGTCGGCGAAACGCTCAGCCCGATATAGGGATCGCGCGGGATCGGGCTTTCTCCAAAACTGAGCGAGAAGGTGCAGAAGAATTTTTTGCGCTGATCGGTCGTAAACCGCGGCGAAACGAAGCCATACGGCGCATGATAGAATTTTTTGCCAAAAACCCTGGGTTCGAAGTAATCGTAGTACCAAAGCGGCCGGCTCGAAAAGGAAAGACCAAACTGTCGTTGCTTTTTGGTCAGGGTTTCCACATAGCCAAATAATTCGAGCGCTTCCCAGCGCCGGGGAAAATTGAGAAATGTGTTTTCCACACCCAGATCGGCATAAGTGTACAGGCGGTTGCCCTTGGGCTGGTAGTCGCCGTAGGAGATGCGGGCAAACTGGCGCTGGTAATTGTTGCGCTGAAACAAACCCATATCGCTCGGGTCGTAGCGGTCGTCGGCGGCGCTGTGCACTGCCGCCCAGGTAAATGCGCCGCTCACTTTGGCAACACCCAGGCTGTACCCCGAGCCGGTCAGCGCCCGTGCTCCGGGCTGGCCCCAAACAGCCGACAGGCGGCCATCGCCGAACACTTCGTAGCGGTTCTTTTTGTCGCGCAGATTGAACGTCAGGACCGACACGTTGGCGTCGCGATCGGGGCCCTCGCGCATGACGTTGGTATTGGATAATGCCACTGCGGAATTGTTGGGCAGTAACTGGTCGATAACCAGAACGTTGTAATTGGTCAGCGGCGCGGTCTTGATACGGCGTTCGGCGCCGGTTTCCTCGTTGCGCAACACGGCATTGGCCGGCGCGGCCACGGCATTGAGCAGGCCGATACCGAGTTTCGAGCGGGTGCGGCCGGAGAGTTTGGTCGCGTTGTAAAGCGACTGCTGGGCGGGGTTTTTATGAATAATTTCACTGGAATCGGCCAAAGAAGGCACGGAAAAAAAACCGGGCGGACGGCCGCCGATCCGGCGGGAATAAAAAATGCCGCCCTTGTTGAAGAGCTCCGTCCCTTCGGTAAAAAACTGCCGCCGCTCCTCGTATTGCACTTCGAAGGGCGACAGGTTGCGGATAATATTGTCGCTTTGCACCTCCCCGAAATTCGGAACCAGGGTGGCATCGAGCGTAAAACTCTCGCTCAGCCCCCATTTCACATCCATGCCACCGCTAATAGAGCGCGCGGTGGCATACTCGACCGGGTCGTCGGAAACGGGAGAACGCTGCACAGAAGCGGCCACATAGGGCGAAAAAGCCAGGCGGAGCGGCGGGTTGAGTTGGTCGAGGCCATTGATGTCGCCCCATTGCGGCATGGCGCCGCCGCCGTTCGGATCGACGGGGCTCCAGGTACTGAATTCGTTGAGGTATCGTATCTGACGGGCGATCTGGATACCCCAGGTCTGCCGGTCGTTTTGCGGAAACCGCAGGGCGCTGAACGGGATGCGGATCTCGACCGACCAGCCGTCGGCGTGCAGTTTGACTTCCGAATTCCAGACGGCATCCCAGGACACGTCGAAGTCGAAGGGCGACATGCGGGCGTCCAGTTGCACGTTGCCGGCTGTCACCTGGAAGCGGAAGGCATTCTGCCGGTCGCGATAGGTATCGAATCCGATGTGCAATTCGTCGGCAGTACCGAATGCGTCGCGCTGGCCCAGGTCGGTCCGTATCTTGTCGCGGGGTTGGTAAAGGTAAGCGCCGATGTAAACCGCTTCGTCGGTATACACAATGCGTACATCGCTGCGCAAGGCGGCCGGGCGGCCATAGACGGGGCTGTTGGTGACAAAATCGGTCAGAATCTGGGCATTTTGCCAGCAGGCGTCGTCAAGTTCTCCGTCCAGCCGGGGCGGTGTTTCCGTGCGTTGGGCAGTGGCGATGCGCCGGTTGGCATCGGTGGTCGGGCCGTATGCCTGCCCGAATAAGCGACCGGAGATAGCCAGGAGCGTCAGGATAGCCCAGAGTTTAAGCGACCAAGGACTTAGCCCTACGTGGCCCGACGGAGAAATTGTTTTCATAGCTTGCTACAACAGATTTTAGTTGTCGACAAAGAAAAACCACACTTGAAAGCGCCCTGTTCTTTTTCTGCCAATCCTGAATTCTCGAAAACAAACGACAAATTGCCGATGTCAAAAGGCTTTCGTCCCAAACATGCCCTAAATTTGCCGGCGCCATTATGAAAGTTGTCATTCCTGTCGCCGGCGCCGGAACCCGTCTTCGCCCACACACATACACCCAGCCCAAACCCCTCATGCCGGTGGCGGGCAAGCCCATCATTTGCTTTATCGTCGACAAACTGGTAGAAGCCGGTATAACCGAGTTCGTTTTCGTTATCGGCTATCTGGGCGACAAAATCCGCGACTTCATCGAGGCACGGTATCCCGATCTTCAGACGGAGTTTGTGTACCAGGAGCACCGCGAGGGCTCGGGGCACGCTATTTGGTCGGCCCAGGAAGCCATCGAAGACGAAGACGAGATTTTCATCGCATTCGGCGATACGATTTTCGACGTCGACCTGCGGCAGATGCTCGATTGTCCGCACTCCTGCCTGGGTGTCAAACAGGTGAGCGACCCGCGCGAGTTTGGCGTGGCGGAATTTGGCGACGACGGCTTCGTCACACGGCTGGTGGAAAAACCCCGCATCCCGAAGTCCAATATGGCCATCGTAGGGCTTTACAAAGTGCGAGAAGTGCCGGCCCTGCTGAAAGCGATCGAATACCTGATGACCAACGACACCCGCACGGTGGGCGAATACCAGCTGACCGATGCGCTGCAACACATGGTGGAACAGGGTATTCGTTTCCAGACGGTGCCCGTGAGCAACTGGTTCGATTGTGGCCGCAAGGAAGTACTGCTCGAAACCAACGCCATGCTGCTCTCCCAACGCGGCTACGCGGCAAGCGAGTCTTCCCTGCCGGATCTCGACAACACGATTGTCATTCACCCGGTTTTTATCGGTGAGAACTGCAAGATTTCCAACAGCATCATCGGCCCCAACGTCACCGTGGGCAACGACGTGCGCATCAATTATTCGATCGTCAAAGACAGTATTCTGGGCAATTTCGCAGCCCTGGAAGATGTGGTGCTCAACCGCTCGGTGATCGGGTCGGATGCCTCCGTACGGGGAATGAGCCAAAGCCTGAATATCGGCGACGATACCGAGATCGGATTTGACTAAACCCTGTTTCACCCGCTGAATCAAATTACCATGTCGAAAACCAATCTGCTTCTTTTCTGGATTTTTTGGCTGCTGGACGTTGCGCTGGCGCTTTATGGGTACAAAGAGTTCATCCTCGGCGTATTCGGCCGATACGCTGCGCCTACATCCAAATACCTGAATTTGTGGGCCATTATTTTACTTGCCGCTCTTCTCGTCCTGTCGGGCAGCATTTATTTAAAAAACAACGGCCACCCCGGCTGGGCGCTTACCCTTGTAGCAGCGCCCCTCGTATTGGCCTTGCCATACCTCCTGTACATGTTGTCGATTGTGCTGCTGGGCCCTAAAAACTGGCGCTAATACACCTTTCATTGTCAAGCCTCCCTGCCATGTATTCTATCCACTATGCATTGATGTGCCTTCTGATCGGCGTTTACCTGTACTTCCACTTGTCGGGTGTGGCTTTGCCGCCCTATTTCGATACTGCCCGCCTGTTGGTAGCCTGGGGGTTTCTGTTGTGGGCGGTTTATGGCGCCGGCCGCATCATGGTGGATTGCATCTTATTGTACAACAAGGGTGAAATGACGAGCATGAGCGCCCGCAATGGATTCCTGCTGGCGCTCATGCATCATTTACCCTTTGTTTTGATGTCGCTTTTTTTGCTGCAAAAAGGGTACGAAACAAAATAGGGATTTTTATCAGTTGGCCATCGCCAGCATTTCCGAGGCGCAACGTTCGCAGGCATCGGCGTTGGCGGCATAGGGATCGTTTTCGAGGGCCAGGCGGCGGCATTCTTCTGCGCAAGCCAGTGCAACACGGGCGCACACCTGATTCATCTCCAGGGCAAACGGCGAATGGCGGCCCTGTAATTTTATCGCGGTATTGCACACATCGGCGCAATCCTGGCTGATAAAGGAACAATATTCGTTCCCGTCGAGCATGGCGATTTCTGCGCAATTTTCGCAGGAGGCAGCGCAAGCGCGGAGCATATCAATGAGTTTAGGAGAAGTCATGACGATCAGATTTACATGATAAAAGAATGGGATAAAATTATCCTCACACAATACGCAAATGCAATGATGAAGGTCATAAGCAGTTATGAGCCTTGAACGAGACCCGTAATTTTGATCGGCGACCTGACTGATTTCTCCTGAAACCGGCCGATTTTTGCGCCCCCGCCAACTTTTGCCACCGTCAACAGTTCCAGTGTCCATGCAATCGACCATTCATGCCGCTTTCTCCGCCAGCATCGCCACCAAACAAGCTATTCTGGCCGACGAAGATTTTCTCCGCCGCATCGAACAAGCGGCCCGGCTCCTGACCGATACGTTCCGCGGCGGCGGCAAGGCGCTTTTTTGCGGCAACGGAGGCTCGGCCGCCGATGCCCAGCATATCGCCGCCGAATTATCGGGCCGCTTTTACACCGACCGGCCGCCGCTGTTTGCCGAAGCCCTGCACGTCAATTCTTCCTACGTCACGGCCGTGGCCAACGATTACGGCTACGAACACGTATTTTCCAGAATGCTGCAGGCCGCGGGCCGCTCCGGCGACGTGCTCGTGGCAATCTCCACCTCGGGGAATTCCGTCAGTATCCTGAATGCTATTGAAAAAGCGCGGGAGGCCGGCATGTCGGTCATTGGCCTGACCGGCGCTGGCGGCGGCAAAATGCGCGACGTCTGCCACGTATTGCTCAACGTACCCTCTACCGATACGCCCCGGATTCAGGAAAGCCACATTCTGATCGGTCACGTGCTGTGCGAGATTGTTGAGAAGGAACTTTTTGGATAGGATGAGGATTTGAGGATACGAGGATGCGAGGATTTGAAAAAAGGATTATTTCTGCGCTCTGATGCGTTTACTGTCTTCTGACTTTATCGCATTTTGAGAGCAGAAATAATCCTTTTTTCAAATCCTCGCATCCTCGCATCCTCGCATCCTCACATTTTCACCAACTTCCCCCGTCCCACCAACCGCTCTCCCTGCTCGATCGTATAAAAATACACCCCTTCCGGCAGCCCTTCCGGCAGGGTTACCGTCTGTTTTTGTTGCAGTCCGCCGGGCAGGGTATGGCGGTCCAGGAGCCGGTGGCCGGAGAAGTCGAACAGGGAAAATTGCGCTTCGTCGGCGTTGTATTCGACGGTCAGGATGCGGGTGTCGGATACCGGGTTGGGGTACAGGGAGAAGTAGGGCGCCCAGGGGGCCGAATCGACCGACACGGCCGGGCCGATGCTCATGATGTTGCCGTCGATCCATTCGATGCGGTCGGCCAGCCAGGTGTCGAGGTAGTCGACTTCTTCCTGCCAGCTTTGCCCGATAAAGGCGTTGGGCCACACATAGGTGCCCAGCACCGGCCAGCGCTGAAAATTGCGGGCGGCGGGTTCGGCGAGGAGTTGGGTGAGCGAATCGATGCAGGTATGGACGTTGGCGTCGGACCAGGGGCCGGCGCGCAGGGTTTGCCAGCGGTTTTTGATCTGTGCCTGAAAAGCGCCGTCGCGCAGGAGTTTTTCCCACCAGAAATGGATTTGCCAGGCATCGTCGGGGCAATTGTCGTTGAAATCCTTCACCCAGCCCTCAAAGGGTTGCGCATCGCAGTAGTCGCCGATGCCGAAGGCGATGTTGAAATCCCAGACGGGACCCATTTTGAGCAGCGGATCGTTGTCGTCGCGGTCTTTGTAAAAATAGGCGCTGAGGCGATAGGCGTCGATGTTTTTCGTCACCTCGTTGACCAGCAGGTAATCCACCCAGGAATCAGTGTCGATCCAGCTGGCGTAGGTAGGTGTACTGTTGGGCGTCCATTGCGCCAGGGCGTGTTCAAAATCGGTGACGTAGTCTTCTATATAAGCGCGTTGTTCCGGCTGGATGTCGTCGTCTTTGGGGTACACGATCTGGAACCAGGTGCTTTGCCAGGCGCCCACATAGGGCGGAAACGGCGAAATCCAGTCGCCGCCGACGCCGGTATTCAGTTTGTCCATGGCCAGGATATAGCCGCCCGTGAGGCTGTCGCCGGCCAGGTCGTCGTCTTTCAATCCGGCAATATCGACCCGGTCGCCGTCGCGTTTGACGGTTTCCAGCAGCACGTACACACCGATGTATTCTCCATTGAGCATGACCTCGACGAATCGGGTGCGCGGCGCCCAGTCCATGGCGCTGGTGGCAAACCAGTAGGCCATCACGTCGCGTATCAGGGATTTGTCGTTGAGCGGCGAGATGAGCGCCCAGTCGCTTTCATTGGGCATACCCAGCAGCGGAACAGAAAAATCGTCGCCTTCCAGGTCGCGGGTTTCGATGGAGTAGTTTTTCTTTTCATACGTGAGCGACGAGGAGCCGCGAATTTCAATGCCGATCAGACCGTTGTAATCGTTCGGCGGGTCGGTCAAATGGTTGATCTGGCCCGGGCCATTGTAGATGATGCTCATACCGGCCGTGATTTTTTGATCTTCCGGAATGGCCTGGCCGCCGGTGTTCAACACGACGATGGGCAGATTGGATTGGGTGAAGTTGACCACCTGGGCACTGAGGAACAGGGGGAGAAAAGCAAACAGAGTGGGTAGCAGTCGGTACATAGCGGAAAAAATTAGACGGGTAAAGTTGGGCATTCTTCCGAAACCGGAAGCGCGATTCTGTGGCGGAATCTGCCCGTTCGCGGCAAAAGCCCGCATCCGTTGGTCGGCAGGCGGCGCGTGTCTGTCGTTGCTGCGCTGCCGCTATTCGACAATTTTCAAAAGGGGGCTTGACAAACTGAATAAACACGATGTATATTTGCTATCAAAATAATATCACAAACCAATCAATCATATTCACATGGAAAAGATCGTCAAACCTACATCCGGCTGGTTAATGCTGGTCGTTTTTTTAGTACTGCTGTTGGGCGGCGCCGGACTGCTGGCCATCAAGATGTATGTCGCCGGAGCGGTGGCTATATTGATCAGCCTGGTCATCATTGCACCCGGTTTTACCGCGGTCGAACCCAATACCACGCGGGTCATGACCTTGTTCGGCGACTACGTCGGCACCATCAAGGAGAGCGGATTCTTTTTTGTCAATCCGTTTTTTACCAAGAAAAAAGTCTCCCTGCGCGCGGTCACGCTCGACGTGCCGACCATCAAGGTCAACGACAAGCAAGGCAACCCGATCATGATCGGCGCCGTCGTGGCTTACCGGGTGAGCGATACGTTTAAAGCCGCTTTTGCCGTGGAAACCTATCCCGACTACGTCAAATTCCAGAGCGAGGCCGCCGTGCGCAAACTCGCCGGCACGTATAGCTACGACAATCTGGAAGACGAGGAAGCGCACGTAACGCTGCGGTCGAGCTCCGACGAGATCAACCACCAACTCGCGCATGAGATCAGCGAGCGCCTGGGTATCGCCGGTATCGAAGTGATCGAGGCGCGCATCAACAACCTGGCTTACGCCACCGAGATCGCCGGCGCCATGCTGCAACGCCAGCAGGCCACGGCCATCGTGGCCGCCCGCAGTAAAATCGTGGAAGGCGCCGTGGGCATGGTCGAAATGGCGCTCGACCAGCTCTCTCGCAAAAAAATCATCGAACTCGACGAGGAGAAAAAAGCCGCCATGGTGAGCAACCTGCTGGTGGTGCTTTGTGGCGATAAAAACGTTGCGCCCGTGGTCAATACCGGCACCTTGCATCAGTAAGGGACGCCTTGTAAGAGCCCCCTCTGCGTCTCTGTGTCTCTGTGTGAAATAAAAAAAATTGCACGCAGAGGCGCAGAGGCGCAGAGATAACCCGACACATCCACTGCTTTCGAAGCCCACACAGCATTCGTTTAATCAATAACCAATACGATATGGCAGCGAAAAAGAACTTCGTGCTCCGCATCGATGAAAAGACCTACGCCGCGCTGGAAAAATGGGCGGCCGACGAGTTTCGCAGCGTCAACGGACAAATCGAATGGCTTTTGCACCGCGCCCTGCGGGATGCCGGCCGTTTGCCCAAAAACCAGCCCGACGAACCGGAAACGCCCTCCGACCCGCAATAAATTGCCGGTTTGTGATACCCGCTTCCGGCTGCCCCTGCAAAGCCGTACCTTGCCGGCCATGCCGGAATCCTCCTTTCCTCCTTTCGAAATCCTTCTGGACGACGAGCACTTTGTTGCGATCAATAAACCGCCGGGCATCCTCGTCCACCTGACCCGGCTCAGCGAAGACACCATCTCCGTAGCCCAGCAACTGGCCGCCCAACTGGGGCAGCGGATATTCCCCATCCACCGCCTCGACCGGGGCACCTCCGGCGTCCTGATCGTGGGCAAAACAGCTGCTGCCGCTGGCGCCATGGCTGCCCATTTTCGCGAAAAATCCGTAGAGAAAAAATACCTCGCCATCGTGCGCGGCTACCTGCCCGAATCGGCCACTGTCGATTACGCCCTCGACGATGCCGAAACCGGCAAGGAAAAACAACCCGCCGTGTCGCATTACCGACGACTGGGTCAGGTGGAACTGCCGTTTTCCGTCGATCCCAAATTCCCCACCACCCGCTACGCCCTTGCCGAAGCCGAACCAGAAACGGGGCGGCGGCACCAACTGCGCAAACATTTCGCCCACATTTTTCACCCGATCATCGGCGACCGCCGCCACGGCGACGTGAAGCACAACAACTACCTGCGCGACGCCTTTGGGCTGCAAAGACTGCTCCTGCACGCCCATCGTCTCTGCTTCGAACACCCGTTCAGCGGGCAGCAGGTACGTATAGAGGCGCCCGTCGATCCCGCATTTATGGAAGCATCGCGGTACTTGCAGCTGGACGGGTTCCTACCGGAATCGGGGCTACCGAGGTTGCGTCCCTGACGAGACGGTGGGTACGCCTCTGATCCCGTTTGCTACCGATGTTGCGCCCCTGACGGGGCGCAACATCGGTAGCCCAAGGTTTTTTATCTTTGAGCATCAAAAAAATTCCGGGAATATGAAAACACCGCTCTTCTCCTCGCTTCGCCGCGCGTTGGCCATTGCGAAGCAAACCCAGATGCACCCCCATCTTTCTCCCGACGACCTGCTGGCCGAATGGCAAACCCGGCAACTCAGCCGGCGGCAATTCCTGCGTTCCTCGGGCCGCGCGGGACTGGTCTTCGGCGTCGGGGCGCTGGCCGGGCATGATCTGTTGATGCCCCTGCTCACCGGCCCCTCCAAACCCAATATTGCTATCGTGGGCGCCGGCCTGGGCGGCCTCAGCGCCGGTTATTACCTGCGCCGTCGGGGCGTGCAGGCCACTTTGTTCGAAGCCGACAAACGCGTGGGCGGCCGTATGAAAAGCGGACGCATCTTCGCCGGCGGCCAATTGAACACCGAAATCGGCGCGGAATTTATCGATACCGTGCACGAAGACATGTTCCGACTGATCGACATCCTCAATCTGCGGGACTCGATTATGGACGTCGATCAGGACAGCTTCGGCATCCGCGACGCGTTTTTTTTCGACAATCGGCATTACACCGTTCAGGAGGTCATTGCCGAATTTGCCTCGGCTTATCCCAAAATAGAAGCCGACCGCAAGCGACTCAACGGACGGCATTTCGCCCGTTACGATCAAATGTCGATGGCGGATTATATCGACAGCCTGCCGCTCAGCCCCTGGGTGAAAAAAATGCTCGACGCGGCTTTTATCGGTGAAAACGGCCTGGAAACCGCCGAACAAAGCGCTGCCATCCTGATCGATATTCTCGAAATCAGAGACAACAAGGAATTCCTCGTGTTCGGTGAAAGCGACGAGCGGTACAAAATCATCGGCGGCAACGAGCAAATTCCGCAGGGTCTGGCCAAAATCCTGCGCGAACAAATCCGCTACGAACACCGGCTGTTGAAGATCCGTGAAAATGCCAACCGCTCGATCACGCTGTTTTTCAGTGAAAACGGCGCCACCCGGGAAGCGACTTTCGATGCCGTTATCATGGCGCTGCCCTTCACCGTCCTGCGCGACGTGGAGATCGAAATGGAACTCCCCGCCATCAAACAGCGCACCATCCGCGAACTGGGTTACGGCACCAATACCAAATTCATCCTCGAAACCAAGGGGCGCCCCTGGCGCGACAACGGCTACCGGGGCTTCCTGTTCAACGAACGTGTCTCCAACGGCTGGGACAGCGCGCAAATGCAGCTCGACAACAAGGGAATGGGCACTTTCACCGTCTATTACGGCGGCAAACGCGGCTTCGATGCGATACGCGGCACCGAAAGTGCACAACACGAGTATGCTCTCCCCGAACTGGAAGCCGCTTTCCCGGGCTTCCGCGCCAGCCTGACCGGCAAACACGAACTCGCTCCCTGGCCCTCCAATCCTTTCGTCAAAGCCAGTTATTCCTGCTACAAACCCGGACAAATGACGGCTTTCGACGGCGTGCCTTCTGCACCGGTGCGCAACCTGTTTTTTGCCGGCGAACACACGAGCGCCGATTTCTGGGGCTTCATGAACGGCGCCGCCGAATCGGGCCGAAAGGCAGCCGACAAGGTGTTGAAAAAGATGAAAGTGTAAAAAATGCGTGCTTCGCAAGCGGCTGATTATCCGAAATTTATTCAGAAAAAGCCGCTTGCGGAGCAACATTGTTTTAAAAAATAATAGCCGCCCTGCACCCCAAACGGCGGCCTGTAGCGTTAGAAAGCCCACTGTTGAAACGAAGCCAACTTTTTTAGTCCATGTCCAATCCCGCCGAAGTAGAAGCGCTGAGTCGCAAGATCAAAAACGAAAGCGCTTTCCTCGAAAAATTGTACCAGGTCACCGGTCAGGTGATCGTCGGTCAGCAACACATGATCGATCGCCTGCTGATCGGCCTTTTGACAAAAGGGCACATCCTGCTCGAAGGCATGCCCGGCCTGGCCAAAACACTGGCCATCAAGACCCTGTCGCAGGCCGTCGACGCCAAATTCAGCCGCATCCAGTTTACCCCCGACCTGTTGCCCGCCGACGTGCTGGGCACCCAGATTTACAATCCGGGCAAGGGGGAATTTACGATCCGGAAAGGCCCCATTTTCGCCAATTTCGTGCTCGCCGACGAGATCAACCGCGCACCCGCCAAGGTGCAAAGCGCCCTGCTCGAAGCCATGCAGGAGCGCCAGGTGACTATCGGGAACGAAACCTTCCGCCTCGAAGAGCCTTTCCTGGTATTGGCTACGCAAAACCCCATCGAACAGGAAGGCACCTATCCGCTGCCGGAGGCGCAGGTCGACCGTTTTTTGCTCAAGGTTAAAATCGATTATCCTTCACCCGAAGACGAGCGCGGCATTTTGCGCCGCTACCTCAACGGAGAAGAAGCCGAAGTGCCGAAAGTCGTATCGGTCGAAACGCTGCTGCGCGCCCGCGAAGCCGTCAACCAGATTTACCTCGACGAAAAAATCGAACAGTACATCCTCGATATCGTACTGGCTACCCGTGTGCCCGAGCGTTTCAACCTGGGGCAACTCAAACCGCTCGTCAGTTACGGCGCTTCGCCGCGCGCCACGCTGGCCCTGGCCCGCTCGGCCCGCGCCATGGCATTCCTCAACCACCGGGCTTTCGTGACGCCCGACGACGTGCGCGCCATCTGCCCCGACGTGCTGCGCCACCGCATTGGCCTCACCTACGAAGCCGAGGCGGAGAACATGACCCAGGAAGATATCGTCGATCGCATTTTGGGCGCGGTCGTTATCCCGTAGCCGGTCGCAGCAGCGGTTTTTTGCGCGTCGTTTGTTGCGCCGCGCAGCCCTGCCTGGCGGCACTATTTTTTCAATTATGGAACCGAGCGAACTTTTAAAAAAAGTCCGGAAGATCGAGATCAAGGCGCGGGGACTGAGCAGTCACCTGTTTACAGGCGGCTATCACAGCGCGTTCAGGGGCCGGGGTATGTCGTTCAGCGAAGTGCGCACCTACCAGCCTGGCGACGACGTGCGCAACATCGACTGGAACGTGACGGCCCGCACCGGCGACGCCTACGTCAAGGTGTTTGAAGAAGAACGGGAAAATACGGTGATGCTGCTCGTCGACGTCAGTGGTTCGGCCGTGTTTGGCAGCCATACCCAGTTCAAGGAAGAATACCTGAGCGAACTCTGCGCCGTATTGGCTTTTTCGGCCATTGCCAACAACGACAAGGTGGGGGTAATGCTATTTTCCGACCGGGTGGAATTGTTCATTCCGCCGAAAAAGGGCAAACAGCACATCCTGCGCATCGTGCGGGAAATCCTGTCGGCGCAACCCAAAGGTCGGGGCACCGATCTGCCCGGCGCTTTGCAATTTGTGCATAACGTACTGAAAAAGAGAAGCGTGGTGTTTGTGCTCTCCGATTTTCTGGCGCAACAATACGAAGACGCTCTACGCATCCTTTCCCGCCGCCACGATTGTATCGGCATCCACGTGTGGGACCGGCTCGAACGGCATTTGCCCGACGTGGGCTTGCTGCGGGTAGCCGACGCCGAAACCGGCGAGCAAATCTGGGTGGATACGACCAGTCTGCGGCTGCGTTACCAATACGCCCAGACTTTCGACCAGCATCTTGCCGATACCCGCGCTTTGTTCAATCGGGCCAAGGCCAATTTCCTGAGCCTGAGCACCGATCAGCCTTACGTTCAGGCGTTGATGCAGTTTTTTGCGCAACGCTCTAAAACCGTGGCGCATGGGTAAGATCGTGTTTTTCCTGCTTTTTCCGCTGTTGGCTATTGCCCAAAACGCCTCGCTCGCACTCGAACCCCGGCGGATCGAACCCGGCGATACAGCCGTGTTGAGTATTATGGTTTCGGGTGTGCCGGCGCAGCCGGAAGGGGTGGACTTCGGTCCATGGGAAAGTTTTGTACCCAAAGAGAACGTTTTGTCGCGCAGCGGCTGGACCCGCTCCGGCTCGGTGTGGGTATATAAAAGCGTGCTCACGGCGTTCGACAGTGCCATCGTGCAACTTCCGCCCCTGCGCGTCAGGCTAAAATCGGGCAACGTGCTGGAAACCAACAGCATACAATGGCAGGTGGTGCCCAAGCCCGTCAGCGCCGACGTCGCTTCGATGGCGCCCGCGCGCGACATCCGGCGGGAGCCGGTGTTGTGGACCGATTATTGGCCCTGGGCGCTGGGGATACTGGCAGCGTTGGCAGGACTGGCCTGGTTCCTGCGGCGGCGGCGCAAACGCCGTCCGGCGCCGGTAGCAGTTGTGGCAGCGCCCGCGGAGCCGCCTGTGCGTGTGATTCCGCCGCATGAAATAGCCCTGGCCCAGCTCGATGCCCTGGCCAAAGAGCAACTTTGGAAAAAAGGGGATGAAAAGACCCATTACGTGCGACTCAGCCTGCTGTTGCGCGAATATCTGGAAAACCGCTACCGCGTGCCGGCGCTGGAATCGACCACCCGGGAGATTTTGATGTTGATTAAAAGTGCCGGCTTTCCGCTTCCATTGCAGGCCAGTTTGCGCGAATTGCTCGAACAATCCGACCTGACCAAATACGCCCGTACGCCGCCGCCGCCCCAGTTCCACGAAAAAAGTATTCAAAACGCCCGTCAATTAATCCAACAAACCCAGGAATAACAGACCGTGACATTTGCACAACCACTTTGGCTCCTGCTCCTGCTGGCCCTGCCCCCGCTGATGCTCTGGTACCGGCGCGCAGCCCGGGCGCGCCACGTGACCCTCCAGGTGTCGCGGCAGGCGGCGATGAAAGGGGTAAAAACCTGGGTGTTGTTTGCGCGCCGTTATCTGCAATCGCTGCGCTGGGCCGCCATTGCCCTGCTCATCGTCGCCCTTGCCCGCCCGCAAAGTCCCTGGCAGGAGGAGAAAGTCGTGGCAGAAGCCATCGACATCATTCTCGCCCTCGATATTTCTCCCAGCATGCTGACGCGCGACTTTGCGCCCGACCGGCTGAGTACCGCAAAAAAAATCGCCAATGATTTTGCAAGCCGGCGCCCTTACGACCGCCTCGGACTGGTGGTGTTTTCCGGCGGCGCGTTTATGCACTGCCCGCTGACCGACGACCGGCGCATTTTTCAGGCATTCGTCAACAACCTGCAGGTGGGCCGTCTCGAAGACGGCACGGCCATCGGTATGGGCATCGCCGCGGCGGTTAATCACCTGAAAGACAGTCCCTCCGCCAGCAAAGTGGTGATCCTGCTGACCGACAGTGAAGACAACAAGGGACAAATCGGACCGATCAAAGCCGCTGAAATTGCGCGGGCGCTGGGCGTCAGGGTCTACACCGTCGGGATCGGCTCCGAGGGCACGGTTATGTCGCCCATCCGCCAGAATTTCGACGGCTCTTATGCCTTTGCCCCCCGTACCATGAAGTTCGACAGCCAGCTGCTTGAAACGGTCGCCCAACTCAGCGGCGGCCGCTTTTACCGGGCCCGCACCCCCGACGACCTGCGCGACATTTACGCCGAAATCGACCGCCTGGAAAAAACGCCCCTTACCACGACAATCATCCGCCGCGACGTCGATCTGTTTTTCTGGTTCCTCACGGCGGCGCTATGTCTTCTTTTACTCGAAATGCTGTTGAGATGGGGGCCGTTGAGGGTGGTGACTGTTTGAGGATTTGAGGATGCGAGGATTTGAGGATGCGAGGATTTGATTAGATAGTGATAAAAACTGAACTGAATATATGAGGACCTATTATTTTGAAAAACTTGATGTTTGGCATAAAGGCAGGCATCTTGTTAAAGAAGTATATTTGATAACCAAAGATTTTCCTTCGGAAGAAAAATTCGGGATGGCCCAACAACTAAGGAGGGCCAGTATCTCGATTCCTACTAACCTGGCAGAAGGCACCAGTCGGAAAAGCGGAAAAGACCAGGCCCGGTTTACAGAAATTGCCTACGGTAGTTTGATGGAGGTATTAAGCCTTTTGATCACTGCGCTTGATTTGGGGTTTTTGACTGAAAACCAGATCGACAGCCTTCGGCCTCCGATAGAAGAGATCGGCAATAAATTAAATGCACTCAGAGAGACTCAATTAAAAAGAAATTCAACCACTTAGCCCTTGTCAAATCCTCGAATCTTCGCATCCTCGAATCTTCATCAATGAACATCGAAAATCCCGCACTCCTCCACCTCCTTTGGGTAGCGCCCGTGTTTGGCGCTGTGTTGTACGTGTATTGGCAGTGGCGCACGCGCACGCTGCGGCAGCTCGGGTCATCGCAGTTGGCGGAGCGTCTGTTGCTGGGTTTTTCGGTCCGGCGATTTGCCGGCAAAGCGGTGATGTACGGTCTGGCAATGGTTTTGATCGCCCTGGCCATCGCCAATCCGCAGCAAGCGGTGCAGGTGACGCCGCCGGCGCAGAAAAGCGCCGACGTACTGATCGCGCTGGATATTTCCCAGAGTATGCTGGCAACCGATGAAAAGCCCAACCGCCTCGAAACCGCCAAGGTGTTTATTCAAAAACTGGTGCAATCGCTCGACGACGACCGCATCGGACTGATCTTTTTTGCGGGCGATGCGTACGCGCAGATGCCACTGTCGTCGGACCATTCGGCGCTGCTGACTTTCGTGCGCAATGCCAACCCCAATTTTACCACCGAACAAGGCTCCAACCTGGCCTCGGCGTTTGAACTGACCGGCCGCCTGTTCGGCGCGGGCGAATCGACGGCCGGCCGGGCGCTGGTACTCGTGTCCGACGGCGAAAACCATACCGGCGAAGCTGTGCGCCGCGCCCGCGAAGTGCATGAAAAAGGTGTGGAAATACACACTGTCAGCGTAGGCACCAGCGTGGGCGCCACGATCCCGCTGGGCGGTCGCGAAATGAAACGCGATTTTTCCGGGCAGGTCGTCCGTACCTCCGCCAACACTGCCCTCCTGCGCGAACTGGCCCAAACCGGCGGCGGTAAAACCTTCGAAGCCTCCGACCCGGGCGCTGTGCCCCAACTGACGCAAGCCATCGGCCGCCTCCAGCAAAAAGCCGTCGAGGCCAAAAGCTACACCGAATACGTCTCCTGGTACCAGTGGCTCGTGCTGCCGGCCATCCTTTTGCTGCTGCTCGAACAATTGCTCTGGTGGAAACGAAAATCCTGAAAACACCCCGCTGCATGACTTTTTTTGAAAAAAATACCGCGTTTTTACTGCTGTTGAACCTGCTGGCCGCTACGGGATTGGCCGGACAAAACAATCACGGACATCTGTTGCGCGGCGACCGGCAGTACGACCGGCAGAACTTCGAAGCAGCCCAAGAGGCGTATGAAAAAGCCGCCGGTCCCACGGCAGCATACAATGCCGGTACGGCCGCCTTGCAGGCCGGCGACTATGCCGGGGCGGAACTTATGCTGCGCCGCGCGGCAGAAAGCGCAGCCTTGCCGGCCGCTCAGTCCGACGCCTGGTACAACCTGGGCAATGCGCTGATGAAACAGGGAAAATTTGCGGAGGCATACGAAATTTATCAAAAAAGCCTTCGCTTGTCGCCTTCCCGGTCCGACGCCAAACGCAACCTCGAGATTGCCCGCCGCAACAAACAACAGCCGCCCCCACCCGAGCCGCCGCCCCCACCGCCACCTCCTCCGCCTCCGCCCCCCCGGCAGCGTTATCTCGACCAGCCCTCCGCCCCCCGGCAGCGCGAAGTGCCCGCCGGCGGTATGCCGCCGGCCGAGGCTAAACGTCTGCTGGAAACCATCGTGACGCCCGACGAACAACGAAGCGCCCGGCAGTATCGCGAGCTGACGCCTTCGCAACAACCCTCCGGAACGCGCAAGTATTGGTGAGTTTTTGCATCTTTCGGGATGAAAAAATTGCTCTGGATCTGCCTTTGGGCGCTGTCGCCCCTTTGGCTCGGCGCGCAAAAAAGCCGCACTGCCGAAGTCAGGGTTGTCCATAACCGCCCCGTCCTTTTTGTCGACAACCAACCCACACTGCCTTTTTTCTATGCCCTCACGCACGTGACGGGCGGCCGCTGGTCGTGGGAAGAACTACCGGCCCACAACCTGCGCCAAATGGCTTCCTGCGGTGTTCGATTGTATCAGGTCGACCTGTGGCAGGAAGACCTTTGGCTGGAAAATGCATCGCGGCTCGATCTGGATTTGGCGCGGCGGCAAATACGCGGCGTGCTCGATGCCTGTCCGGAAGCAGCCGTGGTGGTGCGGCTGCACGTAAATGCACCGCGTTGGTGGGTGCGCCGGCATCCGGAAGAATGTGTGCAATTTGCCAATGGCCCTGTCGAAGATTTGCCCGAAGGTTTGCCGTTCAATCATGAAGACGGCGATACGGAGCGTGGCTGGCGTGCCAGCGTGGCCTCGCAGCGTTGGCGCAGGGAGGCCGGTGAAAAAACGGCTGAATTTTGCCGCCGCCTGGCCCGAACGCCCGAGGGCAAAGCCGTTGTCGGGTTGCACCTGGCCGGCGGCGTGTACGGAGAATGGCACAGTTGGGGTTTTGTCAAAAATGAACCCGATACGGGCCCGGCCATGCAAACTGCGTTTCGCAACTGGCTTCGCGAGAAATACGGCAACGATGCAACACTGCAACAGGCCTGGGGCGATTCCAATGCATATTTAGCTACCGCCGAGGTGCCCGACAGCCTGGCGCGCCGCTGCTGTTCGGAACCGGGGAGTACCCTGCGCGACCCCGGGCGCGAACGCCGGCTGCTCGATTTTTACCGCTGCCAGCAGGCAGTCGTTGCCGACGATATCGAATTTTTTTGCCGTACGGTAAAGGAAAACTGGCCCCGGCCACTCATCGTCGGGGTGTTTTACGGATACCTGCATTTCGGGCTGTGTCGCCATGCCGTGGGCGGACACCTTGAAGCGGAACGGCTGCTCGGCAGTCGCTGGATCGACTACTTTGCCGGCCCGACGAGTTATTTTGCGGAAAGCCGGAAGGCAGGCGGCTCGGGTTTGCAGCGCGGACTGGTTTGTTCGGTACAGTTGCACGGCAAACTTTGGTTCGACGAAATTGACAACGGCTACCTTCAGAACAAACGCGAGCAGGATTTTGTACGCTCCAAACCCTTGGGCGACACCCTCTATCTGCCGGTTTTTCAACGCTCTTTGTGGCTGCCGATGATGCAGGGCGCCGGCTTGTGGCTGTACGACTTCGGGCCTCGGCGCAATGCCGGCTGGTGGGATAGCCCGATGTATCGGGACGAGATTCGGCGCACCCTGGCTTTTTTTTCCAAAAACTATGGTCGCGAAATCAGCGCCACGACGGGCGCCGACGTGCTCGTCGTGTGGGATACGGAGAGTTTTTACCACATTGAAAACACCTGGACGCGACAGTGCGAAAACGGTCAGGATGCCGCCATGGAAGACCTGATGCGCGCCGGCGCCGCGGTCGATCAGGTGTATTTTTTCGATTTGCCCCGAATGGATCTCCGGCCGTACCGGGTCGTTGTTTTCCCAAACGCCTGGGCCCTGGACACTGCGCAGCGCAGATTCGTGAAAGATTACCTCATCAGCGATGAGCGCATGGTCGTCTGGAATTATCTGGCCGGCTATTCCGACGGCCAGCATACCGGGCAAGCACAGGCAGAGGGGCTGACTGGTTTCCGTTTTCGCCGACACACGGCTTCGCTTCCGTTCAAATGGCGCATGGGAGGCGCCGAGGTAGAAACGGTGGAAAAATGGGGCCCGGTATTCACCATCGACGACCCAGATGCGATACCGCTGGCACAACTGTCGGGGCCAGATTCGGCGGCAGTTCTCGCCTGGAAAAAAACGGAAAAGGGGCCGGTACTTTGTTCAACCGTTCCGATCCACGGGAAGGCAGTCTGGAGATCGATTTTTGAGCAGGCAGGTTGCCGGATTTATACCCGTAGTGATGATTTCGTGTTTGTAAATGAGCAATTTATGTTGTTTCACGGCGCTGCCAAACAACAGGGAGAATGGTTGCTTCCCGGCGGGCGCAAAATGATCTGGAGCAGCGCCAGGCCCCTCACCCGCCTGGTGAATGCGAGAAGCGGGCAGATTGAAATGGATTAAAAAAGCAATGGACCATTCCCGGAGGAACGGCCCATGCTAACGTTTTGAATAGGAATTCAGATGTTTTTTTCAGGCGGATATCTGCCTGTTCGTTTGTCAAATCCTCGCATCCTCAAATCCTCGCATCCTCAAATCCTCGCATCCTCATACAACTCACAGACCGACGTCGCTCGAAAGGTCTTCGTAGTTGAAGCCGTCGCCGCCATAGTTGCCGGTACCGATCACGCCCTGATTGGGCCATCCGCCGAGGCGGTTGAGACCGAGGCCGGGGAAAACGGTAGCGGTATTGCGGTTGATGTACATTTCCGAGGCCGGTTGCAGCTGGTAGCTCAGGGCGCAGTTGCCGCCCTGAAGTTCGACGTCGGGCAGGAGTTGGGCAATAAAGCCGGACTGGCCGGTAGCCGGGTTGACTTTGTATACGAAGGTCGTGCCCGCGAATGCATTGCGGGTGAGGGCGATATTGACCTGGGTGCCAAGGTTGACGTCGCCGATCATCGTCAAGCCTTTGGGCGTATAGCCGAAGGGCAGGTTCTGAATTTGTACCGGGGCGTTGTAGTTGGTGAAGCCCGGACCATTGATGGTCACGATTCGGGTGCCCTGCAGACCGTAGATATTGTCGGTGACAGGGTCGTAGTCGATGTCGCTGATGGGCCCGACGGTGCTGGTCGAGATGTAGTAGGCATTGCCGCTGTTCACATCCAGGTCCAGAAGCGCTTCATTCAGGAAGTCGATCGGGTTGAAACCGGTCATGATCATGTATTTGCCGCCGCCCATGTAGCAGATGCCGCGTACGTCGTCGAGCGGGAAGAAGTTGCCGCCGCCGAGGTCGGCCTGCATGGGCAGTACGTTGGTCACCTGGCCCGAGTTTTGGTCGATTTCAACGAGTTGGCTGGGTTTGCCGGGCGAGAAAACGGTGACGCCGTAGAACAACTGATTGCGTTGGTCGGCCACGCCGTCGGTCGGCTTGGCTACTGCGGCCAGTTCGACGTCTTTTTGGCAGGCATTGAGGGCGAAAAGGGCAGCGAGCATCACGAGGGCTGCGAGCGGGAAAAGGAATTTACGTGTCATTGGAAGGATGAAATTAAAGGTGTGAAAAAGTGCTTTTACAGGTGCTTCGGGTAGGCCGCCCGCCCACTGAGGGCGGGGCGGGCGGCGGATTATCCGAATAACGATCATTCTTTACTGGCCTACGTCGCTCGACAAGTCGTCGAAGTTGACACCGGCGGCGCCCCAGACGGCGGTACCGACGTTGCCCTGGTTGGGCCATGCCGTGTTGTTGAGGCCAAAACCGGCAATGCCGGTGCCGTTGCGATTGATGAAAAGGTCGGAATTGGGCGTGAGCTGGTAGCTGAGGCCGCAGTTGCCGCCATTGAGTTGGTTGCCGGGCAGCAGGGTCGCGATGAAGCCGGTAACGCCCGTGTTGGGATCCACTTTGCGCATTTGCGTCGTTGCACCAAAGCCTGCAGAAGTGGAGGCGATGTTGATCTGGGTACCCACGTTGACGTCGCCGATCATCGTCAGGCCGCGTACCGTATGGCCGGCCGGCAGGCCCTGGATCGCAACCGCATTGTAGTTCTGGAGACCGCTGGGGCCGTCGATGATGACCAGATCATTGCCGCGCAAGCCGTAGATATTGCCGGTGAGCGGGTCGTAGTCGATATCGCTTACAACACCGACGAGCGTGCTGGTGGAAACGAAAAAGGCCTCTTGCGTATTGACATTCAGGGTCATCAGTGAGTTGTTCGGTACACCCGGGCCATTGTTCGGGCCGGTCATGATGGCGTACTTGATGCCGCTGCCGAGATAGCAGATGCCGCGAATGTCTGTGATGGCTGCGCCGGTTCCGTTGACGGTCGGAGAAAAAGCGATATTGATGGCGCCGGTATTCTGGTCGATCTCGAATACGCGGCTGGGTACCAGGGCGCCACCAAACTGAGATACGCCATAAAAAATTTGATTGCGCTCACCGGCTACGCCTTCCGGATTGGCCTCGGTCGGCGTGAGGTCCACATCCTTTTGGCAAGCGTTGAGGGAGAACAGGGCTGCGAGCAGTGCAACGGAGAAAAACCGTTGGAAGAAAGAACGATACATGATAACTAGGAAATTAATGGTGAAAAGAAATTGGATGATTGTTGAATAAACTTGTCTAGTGTGCCGCGGATAAAAAATCGGTCGTTGAGATTGCGCAATCGTAGGAGCAAAGGTGGGGGTGGCCGAAACGACCAAACCACTACGCTTTTCCGGCATCTTCCGGGGGGAATGAAAAAGCCCCGCGGCCGGCAGGCGGCCACGGGGCGTTAAAGCGTGTTTTTACGGGTTATATACCGATTAATTCGACTTCACCATCGTGGTGATACGGCGTTCCTGCGCCGTCTGCAATACCAGGTAATAGGCGCCCGGCGGCAGATCATTGGCGTCCAGGTCGTAGTTGTATACACCGGCGAGGGTCAGCGTGGATTGTTCGAGGGTTTTCACCGGGCGTCCCATGGCGTCGTACAGGGTGAGTTGAACGGGCGAGTCTTCGACCAGTCCGTAGGTAATCGTGGCGCCGAAAGTGAGCGGGTTGGGCGCTACGCGGAGCAGGCCGTCGGGACTGTCGGAGGCTGAGAACGTATTCGGATCGGCGCTGTGGTCGTGACCCGGGGAACTTTTGTACATCACCGGGTTGTTGATGCACCAGCCGAAATTACTGGCCCGTCCCATGCATTTGGCGCCGGAATCCATCCCCACGTTATTATCCCGCACTTCATCGACCACCACCATCTGAGAGGGCGCAAAATCGACGATGCAGGACCCGAATCCGTGCCCGCAACCATTGTTGTTGTTGTTGGGGCACACGATGGCCGGGTTGGAGGTACACCAGCTCATACTGGTGATTTTGAAAACCAAGGCAAAGGGTGTCTGGGTATAAAAACTCAATTCGTAGAAAGAACCGTTGCCCACCGGCATGCCCGACACGATAATATTGGAGGTTTGGTCTTCGATGATATCGTAGGCAAAAGCGCCCGGACAGGGCATCATCAACCGGAAATCGAGGTTCCAGGGCGTTTGTTGCTGCCCCGGGAGACCTACCGTACCTTCCATCGCGAGGGCGCGAACAGGGGCTTTCGAATCGGCGGCATTGCCATAGGGCACGCACACCGTGAAATCGGCAGGCATGCGCTGACCATTGGGGGTGCAGAATTGGTATACTATTTCATCGATGATAATCGCTGTGCTGCCAATCACGGTGCGCCCTTCGCCGTAACTTCCGTTGGCACAGGAAGTTGCCTTGACGGTAAACTGGTACTTGCCGGGGGCAAGGGTAAATAGCGCTTCGGTCTGGGGCGCCAGAATGACCTGATCGGGCGGGGCGCCGCCGCCGTCGAGGTTGACGGCCGAGGCTTTGTAACTGTACGCGCCCGGCACGGGCGTCCAGGCAATTTTGATGCTGTTTTGGGTTGCCCCGGTGATCCAGACGGTGTCGGGCGGCGGCAGTTCACAGATTTCCTCAGCCGCGGCGACAGGAGCAACGGGTTCGGAGAAAGACGGGACGGCCATCGAAGGCTGGCCCAGGAGCCACAGGGCGAGCAGCGGGAGCGCCCGGAGCAACAACGGAATCTTGTTCATGATCGTTTCGGAAAATTAGTGTTGATTTGCCGGCTTGCGGGGTTTGGATGAAATCCAACTGCAAGATTCCGCGTTTTCGTTCGGTATTTTTCCTACGATTTTTGGGCTTTTTCCAGAGAAGGTAATTTTAACTGCCAGTTAATATTTTACGCATGCTCCATCGAAAATTGCTTGAGGTGTTAGTTCGTCTAAATGGAACGGAACAGAAACAATTAAGGTTGTTTTTGGAGTCACCCTATTTTGTGCAAGGGCAGAATACTAATTTGATTTTGCCTCTATATGATTTAATCATCAGAAATGGCGCGGATGAAATGTCTCCAAACCTTGAAAAAAGCGCTGTCTTCTCACATTTGTTTCCGGATAAGGTATTTCTAAGTAAGGAAAAAAGCCCTCTTGATTCCCTGTCATCGGAATTATTTCGATTGGTCAGAGTCTTTCTTTCCCAGCAATATTTCGAAAATAAAAAAAGTAAAGTCACCGATTCGGTAGCCTTGATGACCTTTTACCGGAAGAGTGGATTAGAAGAAAGGTTTTGGCAAATTGTTGAATCTACAAGAAAAACTCAAAATGAAATCGAGAACCGAGGCGCAGATTATTTCTACAATCAATTTGTTATTGAAGAAGAAATTTCAAATTTTTTGGGGATTTACAATACTTATGAAGACGATGCTAATTTGAAAAATGCTAATCTGTTTTTGGATAGTTTTTTTAGTATTTTAAAGCTGGAACAAGCTTGTGCGCTTACTCACAGGAGCCGTATTTCTCAGATTGTGGATCTTCCGCCTAACACTTTGACAGAGGCAGTTTTACTGTTGGCGAATAATGAAGCGTATCTTAAAAGTCCTTTAATAACTATATATAAAAAAATATTGTCGTTCATTGAGTCTACTCCTTCTCCTGATGATCTTGAAGAATTTAAACGTTTAATTGACAAAGAGAAGTTAACTATTCCTCCTGAAAAATATCGGGATATTCAGTCTTATTTTCGTTCCTTTTGGATAAGGCAGTCTCTTCGTTCTGGCAATCCAAATGACAGGCTTGTGATATTTGAACTATATAACGACCATTTGTACAAAGGATATCTTTACATAGATGATAAACTTACTCCAATGGCCCTTCGTGTTTTGACTAATGCAGGCCTCAAAGTCGGCCAATTCCCCTGGGTCAAAAAACTCCTCGACGACCACCCCCCCGAACGCATCTGCGGCACCAAGTACCCGGTAGAGGCGCATAGCCTCAACGTGGCCGAATACCACTTTCACAAAAAGGAGTACGCC
>JAEUUU010000129.1 GCA_016787345.1 Saprospiraceae bacterium
CGGTGACCGGTCGGAGTTCGGCATTAGTTCGGTTTGTCAGAAAGAATTTTTGAGCGTTACGGGCGACGGCCGCAGCAGCATCCGCCAACTGATGAAACGCCAGCCGAGAGCGGCACTCCAGCTCGGGCGTTTTGAACAGGAAAAGCCCGAATTGCTCACAGAAATCCCTGCAGACGGCGAGTTTCGGCGCATCGAAACTATCGGCAATCACTGCAAAGGCACCGCATTTCTCAATGCCAACCACCTGATCGACCAACACCTGCACGCCGGATTCGAGCCGCTTTGCAGCCAGCTCGATGGCGTTTTTTACGGCCGTTTCGACCTGAAATCGGCCAGTATCGAGGCATTGAAAAGAGGCGAGGTCAAAATCATGGAACTCAACGGCGTGCTCAGCGACCCGGCGCACGTGTTCGACCCCGCACACGGCATCTGGCGGGCTTACCGTGATTACTACCGGCATTGGCGAATCATCAGCCGCATCAGCAGGGCCAACCGGCAACAGGGCATGAAAGACGCCAGCTGGCGCGAAGTGTACAAGCTGTGGAAAGAATACCAACTCGCCAAACAAGCGCCCCGTTAAGTTTATTCCGATTCGTACATATCGCGGTAATAAATGAGTTGCCACTCGCCGTCGGGGCGTTTGGCAAAACGCCGCTCGAGGGAAAACTCGCTCCCCGGCGTCCGGATGCGTTCGATCACCATCACATCGCCCAGCGGTTCGAATTCCTGCACAAATTCACCGGTACTGAAATCCACTTCGTGCTGGAGGTTCCAGTTTTCAGGCGTCCATTTGATCTCCTGCAGGTCGACCGTCCCGCTGTCGACCTGATTGGCCATTTTGCCAGACAGCGGCCAGTCGATATGCCCCATCTGAAACACGCTATCGCGGTGAAACTGCCGGTAAAAAGGAACAAAATCAGCTGGCAGGCCGGCAGCATTGAGCATGGTTTCGGAGGGCTGTTCGGGCAATTTAGCGCCCGATGGATTGTTGCGGCAGGCCGTAAAGACAGCCAGGGTCAGTAAAAGGCCAAAAAGTAGTTTCATGGCAAATCCAAGAGTGGGTTTTAGCGCGCGAAGGTAGCGCAGACAGAAAATTACAGGCATGCTCTGAACGACAGAATCGAGGGTATATTTGCCGGAAGAACTCGCTTCTTTACAGAAATGAAAGGAATCTATACCATTGTCCTGCTGGTTTTGTCCAACGTGTTCATGACGTTCGCCTGGTATGGCCACCTGAAATTCCAGCACCTGAAATTTTTTCAAAAAGCCGGCTTGTTGGGCCTGGTGATCGCCAGCTGGCTGATCGCCCTTCTGGAGTACAGCCTCATGGTGCCGGCCAATCGCATGGGCTATCGCGAAAACGGCGGGCCTTTCAGCCTTGTTCAGTTGAAAGTGATTCAGGAAGTGATTACACTGCTGGTTTTCACGGTGTTTACCCTGATTTTTTTTAAAAATGAAACCCTGAAATGGAACCACTACACGGGTTTTGCCCTTTTGGTGCTGGCGGTTTATTTCATCCGAAAATAAGTTATGAACATCACCGTCCTATCTGCCGGGGCCGGCAGCGGCAAAACCTATACCCTGACCGGCAAACTGGTCGAGTTGCTCTCTTCCGGCGTGCGGCCGGCGGGTATTCTGGCCACTACTTTTACCAAAAAAGCGGCCGCCGAATTGCAGGAGCGCGTCAGGGTCAGGTTGCTCGAAGCGGGCCAGACCGAAGCCGCCAACGAATTGGGTCAGGCTCTGATCGGTACGGTGCACAGCATCGGCGTCAGGCTTTTGCAACGCTTTGCATTCGAGGCGGGCATGTCGCCCCTGGTGGAAATTATTGCGGAGGGCGACGAGCAGCGCCTGTTCAACGAATCGCTGTCGCAGGTACTGACCGAAAATCGCATCGAGGCGCTCAATACCCTGGCGGAAAAACTGGGCCTGAGCAATCGGAAATTCGGCGAAGCGTACGACTGGCGCCGCGACATCCGCGACCTGACCGATGCCGCCAGAGCCAATAATTTCTCCCGCGAAACCCTCGAGGAAAGCAAACGGCGATCCTGGCAGTCATTCGAACAACTACTGCCGCCCGTCCAGTCGACCGACCCCGTCGTCTGGAACAACCGGCTGATCTCGCTCATCGATCAAACCCTCGAAGCACTCGACGCCAATACGGCCGACGAAACCAAAAAGACCCGCGATACCGCCGAAATGGTGCGCAGTATGCAAAACCAGCTCCGCTGGCGCGGTGAGTTGTACTGGAAGGAGTGGGCCAAAATCGCCAAATCGGAAGTCGCCGTCAAAAGCCGCGAACTGTACCAGCCCCTGCGCGATTTCGCCGCCAGCCACGACGAGCACCGGCTATTCAGGGCCGACGTCAAAAATTTCATCGAACTGCTGTTCGACGTCGCCACCGACGCCCTGACGGAATACGAAGAGTACAAACGCAAACGCGGCCTGATCGACTACACCGACATGGAGTGTTACGTAAGCCGCCTGCTCCGCATCGAAAGCGTGCGCAACACACTCCGCGAAGAACTCGACCTGCTGCTCGTCGACGAATTTCAGGATACTTCTCCCATCCAGCTCGACATCTTCCTGCAACTCAGCGCCCTGGCCCGGCAATCCATCTGGGTGGGCGATCCCAAACAAAGCATCTACGGGTTTCGCGGCGCCGAACCGGCCCTGATGAAAGCCGTTGTGGATGCCACTGGCGGCATCCGCGAGGAGAATATTTTGAAAAAATCGTGGCGCAGCCGGGCCGACCTGGTCCATCTGAGCAATGCCGTTTTTACCCGCGCATTCAGCGATTTGCCCGCCGAACAAATTGTACTCGTACCGTCTTTCACCAAAGACAAAGAACTGAACGGCGCCGACCGGAACGCTATCGTCCACTGGCATTTCCGCTCCGAGCTCGACGAACGCAAGGCTCCCGGCTCACCCTGGCTCGAAAACTGCATCGCCGACCAATTGCGCGTGCTTTTGGAGCAAAAATGGCCCGTTTACAACAAAAAAAGAAACCAGCTGCGCCCCGTGCAAGCAGGCGACATCGCGGTGTTGT
Organism: Saprospiraceae bacterium; assembly: GCA_016787345.1. Lineage (GTDB taxonomy): Bacteria > Bacteroidota > Bacteroidia > Chitinophagales > Saprospiraceae > M3007. The sequence goes on from JAEUUU010000129.1 coordinate 3,050, forward strand.
GCCGCAGCAATAAAGCCTGCCAGGACATGGCGGAGGCGCTTCACCGCGCCGGTTTGCAGGCCGCCATTGCCCGCACCGGCCTCCTCGACACCCCGGAAGCGCGGCTGGTGATGGCTTGTTTGAAATACCTCGTCACACCTTCCGATGCGCTCAGTATTGCAGAAATACGGTTGCTGATCGGACATAAAAACCTCGCCGACCTGGCTGAAGAGCGTTTAAATTGGCTGTACCGGGAGCCGGCCGGCCGAATGCCCTGGGCTTCCGACGACCCGTTCATGCAACGTTTGAGCGAATTGCGCCCCCTGATTGCCGACCTCAGCGCGTCCGAAATCCTGAACCTGCTGCTCGACGAACTCGACCTGCGGCGCATCATTGTCCGCTTCGGCAACACGGCACAGCGGCTCGACAACGTAGATGTCCTCCGCGGCTATGCGCTCGACTACGAATCGGCCTGCCAACGCCTGCACTCCGCGGCTTCGCTCGGTGGCTTCTTGCTCTGGCTGGATGCCCTGGCCCGCAACGACCGCGACCAGCAGGGCAGCGGCGAAACGCCCGAAGCCATAAAGGTGTTGACCTATCACAAAAGCAAAGGCCTGGAATACCCGGTAACCGTTTGTTGCCAATTGTCGCAGGGCCTGAAAGAGAAAATCTGGGGCCTCAACCTCGTCAGTGAAGTCGCCCAGCCCGCACTCGACAACATCCTGGCCGGGCGCTGGCTGCGGTACTGGATGCATCCCTATGGCGACCAACTGGCCCACACGCGCCTCGACGACACCGTGCGACAAAGCGAAGCCTGGACCCAGGCGTCCCGACAGGCGCTCGACGAAGAAGTCCGTCTTTTGTACGTGGGCATCACCCGCGCCCGCGACTATCTGATTCTGCCGACAACCACCCGCGCCACCGGCTGGCTCAACCGGGTGTGCCACGGCGGCGACGAGTCGATTCCGACCCTCGACCCCGACTCCTGCGAAATGCCCTTCGAATGGCAGGGAGAATACCTGAATGCCGATACCCAAATCCTGATCAAACCCCACGACTTCCCCGAACACACGGCCGACGAAAAGCCGGTCCGTTTTCATGCGCCGCACAAAGGCCGGCATCCTGTGGCCAAAGCCGCTTATCTGATCGACGTGGTGAAAGACCCTCCCCCGGGCTTTCAGTGCGCCGTCGGCGACCCGACGAGATTTGCCGACCCGCTGCCATTCGATCCCGACGATCCGGCTCCGCTGGCCAAAGCAGTCCTGAGTTTTCTCATGGCCGACGACCCGCGGCTTCCCAACGAACAACGAAGGGCCATGGCTCAGAAACAACTTGATATCCGACAGGTAAAAGCCGATCTTTTCCTGGCCGGGGCGCTTGTGCAGTATTCCGAGGCTTTTCGCGAAATGGCCGTGCAAGCATCCGCGCCGCGGGTGTGGGCCGCCAACTATCCTTTACGCGCGATGTTCGGCAAACGGCTGGCGGAGCTGAACCTGCATTTTTACCTCGAATTCCCCGACCGCCTGCTGCTCGTACAAGCCGCTGACACATTTGATGCGTCGCCCAAATGGAAAACGCAGGCGCAACTCGTCGCCCCGCCCCTGGCCTGGGCCGGCCGAATACTGCGGCAACTTCACCCCGATAAAATCATTGAATACCGGGCGCTTTTCCATTTGCACGGACAAATATTGCCGCTGACGATCAGTTAGGCCTCACACATTCCCGTACATCCAGGCAAAAATGCCGAACGCCACGCTCCCGATGATCATACCGATGCCCAGGGCGCGGTCGCTGCCGCTGCGCCACATAAACAACCCGGCCAGCAGGCCGCCGAAGACGAGGAAATAGTACGGAATGACGTATTGAATAAGCAAAAAAGCCACGAAAGTGAACGCGGCCCGTACCAGTACGGAAAATGATTGCTGCATAGCTGGTTGATTTATTTAGCCGACAAACTTCTAAAAGTTGTACCGTTTCCTGTTACAGTTTTTGAAAAATACGGGCCAGCCGGAAGTTTTGCCCGTTTGCCTTGCCTTCCACCACCACGCCGTACGTACCCGCCGGCAGGGCGCCGACTGGCAAAGGTATTTCATGCATGCCGGCAGGATAAATTCCTGCCGTATTGCGCTGCAATACCCGGCCTTGCATATCCACCAGTTGCCACGACAGTCGGGCCGCAACCGGCAAATTGAGGCGTAGCCGGGTTTCGGCGACAGCCGGATTCGGCGCCAACGCCACAGCAGGTTTCCAAGCCGCTTCATCGACACGCACCGAGCCGGCCATTTCCGTTTGCCAAACACCCAAACCGTACGTGGCGACGCGCAATTTGCGTCCCGGCGCTTCGCTGAGGTGCATCACCAGCAGGGCATTGGGCTCATCGGCGGAGTACAGCGCCCAGGAGGCGCCGCCATCGGTAGAGAGCCAGATGCCCAGGTCGTTGCCCACGTAAAGATGATCGGGGATCAGCGGATCGATCAGAATCGTGTTGGTGGGCACGTCGGGCAAACCGTTGTCGATGGGCTGCCAGCTGGCGCCGTTGTTGACGGTTCGCCACACGTGATCGGTTCCGAAACCTGCAAACACGGCATAGGCGATGTTCGGGTTGTTGGGGTGCCAGGCAATGTCCATGCAAAGCCGGTTGGGCAAGCCGGTCATCTCGACGGCAAAGCCTGCCGACACATTTAACTTGAACACTCTCGCTTCCGATGTTTGCGAAGGCGCCGAGCTGCAATAGACGATATCGGGATTGGTCGGATGTACAGCAATGTTGAGAATAAAATCGCCGTCGGCAAACTGCCCCGACGCGGTTGCCTCCCAGCTTTCGCCGCCGTCGTCGGAGCGCCAAAGGCTCTGCGCGCCGGCATACACGATATCGGGATTGGACGGCGCCAGTTCAAAGGGGCCATTGAATGCCGTCGACTCGCCGCCCCAGCCCGGATTGATGCTGTAAAAACTTTGACCGCCGTCGACCGACTTCCGCATGTTGAGGTATTGCGACGAGCCGTACAAAATCTGATCGTCGACGGGGTGGACGGCCGCGCATTGGCCGTCGCCGCCGAGCACGCGGGTCCAGTTGGTCGAGCCGGTGTAAATGGCGGTGGAGTTGTCCTGCATTCCGCCGATCCCCAGCAACGGATTGGTGCTGGAGTTGCCAAAATTGGCATAAAACTGCTGGGTTTGGTATGCGCCATTGCGCCCCGCCCAGGTTTCGCCACCGTCGTAGGAGACAAATATGCCGCCGTCGGTCACCACGTACACTTTGGACGGATCGCTCAGGAGCCAGTAGGCGTGGTGAATGTCGGCGTGAACATAGTTCGGCGGGCCTTCGGGTTCGCCGGCCAGTGTTTGTCCGAAGTACCAGGCATTCCAGGCCGTTTTTTTGGTCACCTGCGCGCCGGCATTGCTCGATTTCCAGAGGTCGATGCCCGTCCAGATCAGTTCGTTCGGATTGAGGGGGTTGATGGCGACGTCGTGCGAATACCAGCCCTGATAAGAGCAAACATTGGTTGCATTGACCTGAATCCAGGAGTCGCCGCCGTTGTTGGAGCGGTACAGGCCCTTTTGTGCAAAAGCATCGGCCACCGAGGCGTACAGGATGTCGGGGTCGCTGGGGCTGATGTCGAGCAGGGTTTTACCTGAAAAATTGGCCGGCAGGCCCGACGTCAGTTTCTGAAAAGAATTTCCGCCGTCGTCCGAACGGTAAATTCCGCTCACTGGCTGGTCGTCGAGCGAGCCGTGGGTGACAAATATCCGGCTGGTATCCGATGGGTCGAAATCGATGTCGACCGCCATAGAAACGGCATGTACGGTTTGCCAGCTGGCGCCTGCGTCGTAGCTGCGCAGCAGCCCTTCGGTGGTGGCGGCATAAACGGTCGCCGGTCGCAGGGGATTGACCTTGATCTCCTGCACGCCGCGCAGGTCGCCGTACGACCAGTCGAGGCTGTGTGTCCAGGTTTGGCCGCCATCGGTACTTTTCAGGATACCGATGCCGTAAGTGCCTCTTGTGGTGCGAAAAGCGACGTTGGGCGCGGAGTTTTCCAGGTTGTACACCTCTCCGGTGCCGATGTAAAGGATGTCCGGATCGACCGGGTCGATGGCGATTGCGCCCACGCCGAGTACCGGGAAACCCGTTTCAAGACGCGTCCAGGCATTGGCGCCGTTGCCGGCCGTCGTGCTTTTCCAGATACCGCCGGATGCGCTGCCCGCGTATAAAATATTGGAATCGAGCGGATTAACTGCCAGACAAAGCGTGCGCCCGCCGATGTTGTACGGCCCCAACGACTCCCAGTTGTTGTTGAAACCCGAGCGCAGGCTGGCTTCCAGTTGGCGCTGAGCCATGGCTTCGGCGTATTGTTCCGTATGGAAACGCCCGTCGGGGAATGTGCGGGCCATGGCCCACATGCGCAGGGCTTCACCGGCTTTTGAGGGCCTGAGTGTTTTTTGATCCGTCGTGCGGGCGCAGGCTGCGAGGAGCAGCAGGGCGAGAAAAGGGTAGATTTTTGTCATAAAAGGCGGCAGGAAAAATTCAGAAATCCGGTGTGCAAACATCTGTCATTCGGGGCGCTTCTTCCCGTAAAAGAGCGCTAATTCTGGCTAAAAAGGCAGGAAAAGGCATTTCAAATTTTGAAATAAATTTTCACGTCAAAAGCCGGCCGAAGCAGGGGGCATGGTGCGGGCATTTACTTTTGAAAATTCGGACCAATTCCGGAAGGCGCCATGCGTTCCTTTTTCTTTTTCTCCGTCGACGACGAACAACTCGACTATGCCCGCCGGCTGGTGGCCCATGCCGCCGAGCACCACCGCGTTCCGAATATCTGGGACGGCACGCCGCACCAGGCCCGCACCGTCGATCTGCGGCTCACCGGCAGTCTGGGCGAAGTGTTGTTTGCCGATGCCTACCGCTTGCCGCGCCCAACGCGCGCCTTTGGCGCCGACGACGGTCAGGACCTGGGCCGAGATTTCGAACTTTGGGTCAACGGCAAGCCCAAATGCTTCGACGTAAAAACCATGCGCCGCAAAACCAACCTCTTCCGCTCCGGCTACGTGCTCAATATTCCCGCCTCCCAGCTCAACCGCCCCGACTCGCTCACCGACAGTTATTTCCACATCAATTTGCACCAGACCAACGAAGGCGGTTTTATCGGCACGTTTGTCGGGTTTGCCGACAAAGACAATATTCGAAACGGCGCTATCGGCCAGCACTTTCAGGCCGGCGCTACACGCATTCGCAACGACAAAACGCAGTTTCAGTTTTTTACCGATACTTATGAAATTGACCTCATCGACCTTCATAACCCGCCGCTCACGGATTTTATCCGCAGTCTGAAAGGTTTCGGTATCGGACGGTTTCGATAGAGGAGGATGCGATGTAAGGCTGGTTCCGGGATTTAAGATTACATGATTTAAGATTTAAGATTACATGATTTAAGATTGTAGATGAGAGGTGAGATTGATAATTGTGAATCTAAAATTGATAAAAAAATGAAAGCTATTGAACTTGAAACACGCTTAATCGAATTTGCTTGCAGGGTTATAGACATGTCGGAAAAAATGCCGAAGACCTTTGCGGCCAAGCATATTGGATCACAAATTATTCGTTCGGCTACTTCGCCGGCGCTAAACTATGGGGAGGCCCAAGGCGCCGAATCCAAAGATGATTTTATCCACAAGATGAAAATCTGTTTGAAGGAACACCGGGAAACGTTGATATGCCTCAAGTTTATTGAACGTAGAGGCTGGTTTGAACAAGGCAAACTATCGGGACTTATCAGGGAAAATAACGAATTGGTATCCATATTCGTAGTGAGTGCCAAAACAGCAACTTCAAACCCTGTCATCAGTTCAAAATCCCATCAAAAATCTTAAATCATGTAATCTTAAATCTTAAATCATGCAATCTTAAATCATGTAATCGGATATCGCAAATCCTCACCCCTTTAAAAAGATTTCATCAACCGCTTTGGCTACCCTTTGACCGTCCAGGGCAGCCGAAATAATCCCGCCGGCATACCCTGCTCCTTCTCCGCAGGGAAACAAACCAAGGGCATCGGGGTGCATCAGGGTGCTTGCATCGCGCGGGATACGTACCGGGGCGCTGGTTCGGCTTTCCGTTGCCACGACATTGGCTTCGCGGGTGTAAAAACCGCGCATCATTTTGCCAAAACGGTCCAGTCCTTCGCGCAGGCGCCGGTAAATAGCCGGCGGCAGCAGTTCAAAAAGCGGCGAGGGATAAAGGCCCGGGATATAGGAACTGTGGGGCAGGTCGGCCGACAATTTTCCGGCGATAAAGTCGGGCAGCCGCAGCGCAGGACCTTTCTGACTGCCGTCGCCGGCGGCAAAAAGCCGCTGTTCGACCGATTGCTGGAATTCCAGGGCGGCAAAAACCCCGTGTTTGTGCCAGGGCGCCAGGTCGGCAATTTCGACGGCGGTGACCATACCGGAGTTGGCAAACGGAGAATCGCGCCGGCTCATGCTCATGCCATTGACCACGATTTCGCCCGGCGCCGTGGCGGCTGGCACGATCAGTCCGCCGGGGCACATGCAAAAGGAGAAAACCCCGCGGTCGCCCACCTGGCACACCAGGCTGTAACTCGCTGCCGGCAGGTGTTCGTCACGCTGTTCCTGACGGTACTGGATACGGTCGATCAGCGGTTGCGGGTGTTCCACCCTGACGCCGAGGGCGAAAGGTTTGGCTTCGATGCGCAGCCCCCGGGTATGGAACAAGCGATAAATATCGCGCGCCGAGTGGCCGGTAGCCACGATGACGGCATCGGCCATAAAAACTTCCGTGGAGCCGCTTTCTACCCCGATTTTTTCGGCGACCACGCCTTCGATGCGTCCTTCGCGGAGCAACAGGTCGGTCACGAACCGGTTAAAAAGCACCTGGCCGCCGTATTGTTCGATGGTCGCCCGGATGTTTTGCACCACGCCGGGCAGTTTGTTGGAACCGATGTGCGGGTGCGCTTCGACCAGAATATCCGGTTTGGCGCCGTGTTCGACCAGCAGGCGAAGGGCTTTGTAAATATCGCCGCGTTTGACGGAGCGGGTGTACAATTTTCCGTCGGAATACGTGCCGGCGCCGCCTTCGCCGAAGCAATAGTTGGAATGCGGATGAACGATTCCGAACTGCTGAATGTCGCGCAGTGCTCTGCGCCGGGTGCGGGCATCTTCGCCTCGATCGAGTACGATGGGTTGAATGCCGCGTTCGATCAGTTCCAGGGCGGCAAAGTAGCCGGCCGGGCCCGCGCCTACGATCACGACTTTTTTGCGGCCGTCGACGGGCCGGAAGCCAGCCAGCAGGGCGGGTTCGGGGGTAAACACCTCATTGGGGCCATACACCTCGGCTTTCAGGCGAAATACCGGGTGCCGTCCGCGGGCATCGAGGGAGGCTTTGAGTATTTGGATATGAGCGATTGCGCCGGGGGGGAGGCCGGTTTGTTGGGCTGCTTTTTGGCGCAGGATCGGTTCCGAGTGGCGTTCGGCCGGTGCGACGACGAGTTCGACGAGTGTTGGCATGGTATGAAGTCCCGTATTTATCGGGAAAAAGGGTCAAAAACCGCAAACGGCTACTCCGGTTTGCGGGTCAGCGTTTTTTTATCATCGGTCCAGATGAATGAATCGGGCACGAAGATTTTGGCTTCCGGGATTTCCGTGCATTCGCCCACAGGCGTTTTGATGGGCTTCCGGTCGCGGTTTTTGGTATAAATTTTCACCGCGTCGGGGGCCAGCGTATCCATGGCAACCGCGTAACGGCCTTCCTTGATGAGGTAGTCGAGAATTTCCGGCGAGGCGAAAGAAATTTTGACGTTGGTTTCGATCAGGATGCTGCTGCCGCCCCAGGTGTAGATGTTGTAGATGTCGGCGAGGTCGAGCGTCACCGACTTGACGGAGTCGACCTCGAAAACCTGATACATGGTGCGTTCCATCTGTCCATGAGCGGTGGAGCCGATGGCAAGAGCGGTCAAAAGGAAAAACAGGCGTAGCGTCATGGTTGTCATTTCGAGGCAAAGTTCGGGATTGGTCTTGTTGTTTGGAAACAAACGCGGTTTTCCCCAAAAGAATTATTGCCCGGCTGCGTTGCGCGGCACGGGCAATAACAAGACTAGTTAACGGTACGGGTGTTGTATAAGTTATTTGCTTTTAGCGGCAGCCAGCAGCGCGGCGTTGCGCAGTTCTACCTCCATTTTTTTGGGTACGTACACGACGAAGACCAATGCTTCTTTGAGGTCCTGGCCTTTTACTTTGACGGGTCGCGACAGGTTGGGCGCGACAATCAGCAGGGCATCGCCCTCCGGCTTGGCGGTCAGGTTGTAACGCCCGACGTTGGCCAGTTCGTTGAGCATGGCGGGGTTTGTTCCGTCGGGCAGCGACACGCTGATTTCGATTCGGATGGATGGGTTATCCCAGACCTTAAGGTCTACTTCGCCAGGCAAATCGAGCGCAAGGATTTGTTTCCCGTCCGTGTTAAAGGATTTGGAGAAAGTCTTGCCGGCATTCTGTGCAGCGACTGAGGCCGAGAGGGCAAGGAGGATTAGGAACGTAGAAGAGATGTGAGTCATCATGGCGAACCTCCTTTTTTGTTTGCTTCAAAGTAAAGATTTATTTTTTGAAAAAGCAAGCAATTTGGAAAATTTTATTTTTATTTTAATGACGTAAGCAGTTTCGGAAAGGTTGGGTACCCGTTTGACTTTTTTGTAAATTCGAAGTTTAACCGCCCAATTGACTTAATTTCGCCCACTCAATTTCCGATATGGATATGTCCTTCTTTCGCCGTTTTTGCCCCTCCCCTTCCAAACGACTAACGCTACATCGGCATACCTGCTCCCTGCTCCTGTTCTTGTTGCTGCCCCTGTTGGCGCTGCACGCCCAGTCGGGACTGCTCCAGTCGGGGCCCATGTTGGGTTACGCCGAGCACAAGGAGGTGCTTTTATGGGCGCAAACGACCAGGGCTGCCACGGTGTACTTTGAGTATTGGGATCTGGAACAACCTGGAAAAGTGTACCGTACCGACAAAGTCAGAACCGAAAAAAACACGGCTTTTACCGCCAAATGCATCGCCGACCAACTTGAACCGGGCCGCCGCTACGGCTATCGCCTGTGCATCAACGGCAAGCGGATCAAACTGCCCTACCCGACGACGTTCCAAACCCAGGCCCTGTGGCAATGGCGCAACGACCCGCCGCCCTTCACCCTGGCCACGGGCAGCTGTTTCTACGTCAACGAGACGGCCTACGACCGCCCGGGAAAGCCTTATGGCTCCGATTTTCATATCCTCAACAGTCTGGCTGCTCAAAAACCCGATCTGATGGTCTGGCTTGGCGACAACGTCTACACCCGCGAACCCGACTGGGCCACGCGCAGAGGTATGCTGCGGCGCTATACCCATACCCGCTCCCTGCCCGAACTGCAGCCGCTGCTCGCCAACACGAATCACTATGCCATTTGGGACGATCACGATTACGGCCCCGACGACAGCGATGGCACCTGGGTGCACAAGGAAACTTCGTGGGAGGTGTTCAGCGCTTTCTGGGGCAATCCGAGTTTTGGCCTGCCCGGTCAAAAAGGCTGCACCACCTACTTCCAATACAACGATGTCGACTTTTTTTTACTCGACAACCGCTACTTCCGCAGCCCTAACTATTGCAAAACCTGCCCCCGTACCCAACTGGGTGAAGAACAACTCGACTGGCTCATCGGGGCACTGGCCAAAAGCCGCGCGCCGTTCAAAATCATCGCCGCAGGTGGTCAGGTGCTTACGACCAACAAAGCCAACGAAACCTACATCAACCTCTTTCCCGCCGAACGCGACACCCTGCTGGCCCGTATCGAACGGGAAAAAATCAAAGGTGTGATCTTTCTCACCGGCGACCGGCATTTTACCGAACTCAGTGCCATGAAAAACGCCAACGGGCACTGGGTGTACGATCTGACGGCTTCTTCGCTGACTGCCGGCTCCTTTGCCGATGCCGCCACCAAAACCAAGAACGACTACCGCGTCGAAGGCACCGTGGTAGCGCAGCACAATTACGCCTTGCTGCGTTTTAGCGGTCCGCGCACCGATCGGCAACTTGAAATAGCCGTATATGATGCCGATGGCAAGGAAATGTGGAAAAAAACGCTGAAAGCCAACGAGTAAACCGCCATCACCGCACAGCTGACGATTATGATGAAATCACCGTTCAATCCGGTTGGAGTGCTGGGCGCAGGCAGTTTTGGAACTGCCGTCGCCAATTTGCTCGCCTACAACGCCGATGTACTGCTGTTTAGCCGCAAGCAGGAAACCGTCGACGAAATCAATCGTACCCGCACACACCTGGGCGTCGGCTTGTCGCCCAGGGTGACCGCTACCAACGATCTGGCAGAAATGGCTCAGCAGTGTACACTGATCTTCCCGATCGTTCCCTCTACCAGTTTTCGCCGCATGATGCAGGCCCTCGGGCCGCACCTGCGCCCGCATCACATCATCATTCACGGCACCAAAGGTTTTGACCTGAAAGACCTGGAGGAAGAAGATCTGAACAAACCCGGCATCACCGTGACGCGGGCCAACGTGCGCACCATGAGCGAAGTCGTATGGGAGGAAAGCAGCGTTGTCCGCGTCGGTTGTTTGTCGGGACCCAATCTGGCCGCTGAAATCACGGCCGGGCAGCCTGCTGCCACCCTGGTCGGCAGCCGCTTCCGTGAAGTGATTCAGGCCGGTCAAGTGGCGCTGAACAGCCAGAAGTTTCACGTATTCGGCTCTTACGATATGCTGGGCGCCGAACTGGCCGGCGCTTTAAAAAACGTCGTGGCATTGGGCTCGGGTATATTGGGCGGGCTCGGGCTCGGCCGAAACATCCAGGGGCTGCTGATCGCTCGCGGCCTGGCTGAAATGGTTTATTTCGGCAAAGCGCTGGGCGCTTCCAGTCAGGCATTTATCGGCGTGGCCGGTATCGGCGACCTGGTAGCGACCGCCACCAGTACCAACAGCCGCAACTACACTTTTGGCACGCGTTTGGCCAGAGGAGAATCGGCGGTAGAAATTCGCGACAAAATGCCCGAACTGGCCGAGGGGGTCCGTACGCTGCGGATTGCCCGGCAATTGGCCCGACAATACAAATTGCACGTACCCATTACTTCTACTTTATACAATGTTGTTTTTCAGGGATTACCTGTCGAAAAAGCGCTGGAATACCTGATGACGTATCCGTACGCGGTGGATGTTGATTTTCTGTAGCGCCGATCTGTAGCGCCGACCTCCAGGTCGGTGCACGATCTGCACAAAAGCCCAGATCACAAATACCACTGCGATCGATTACGCCGACCTGGAGGTCGGCGCTACAGGTCGGCGCTACAGATATTACCTTTGCCAGCCACATTCAATACAATGACCACTACCGCTGTTCAGTCCGGTTCGCTTTTACAGGAAACGGAACAATACGTCCAGGCTTATTTTGCCGAAAAAATGTCGGAACAGTATGTTTTCCACGATTGGGAGCATACGGTTCAGACCGTTGCCGCGGCGCGAATGATCGGAGAAGGCTGCGAATTGGACGAGCACGAACTCCTGCTGCTCCAGTTGGCAACCTGGTTTCACGACACCGGATACGCCGAGGGCCCGGCAGACCACGAAGAACGAAGCTGCGTCCAAGCGGAAGCTTATTTGAGCGGTAAAATCTCTGAACAGGATCTGGAAGTGATCAAAAGCTGCATCCGCAGCACCAAGGTGCCCCAACGCCCGATATCCCTGCTGGATAGGATTATTTGCGACGCCGATCTCAGCCACCTGGGCATGGACAGCTACTGGGACCGTACCAGCCGACTGCGACAGGAATTTACGCTCACCCGCCAGTGGGTCATGAGCGATTCGGACTGGGTTGATTTTGAACTCGATTTTCTGCTCAATCACGACTACCATACGGCCGTAGCCAGCGATATGTTCAACAAGCGCAAAGCCAAACATATCCAGCAACTGGTCAAACAAAAAAGACGGCTCAATCCCAGCAAGGCGCCTACTTTGCAGGAACTTGCCCTGCTCGATGAAAAAGACAAAAGCACCGATTTCAACAAAATTCTCAAGGAAAGCGAGAACGAAATCAAAATGGCCCGCTTCGGTCGCGGAGTGGAAACCATGTACCGAACCACCTACCGTACGCATACCAACCTGAGCTCTATGGCCGACAGCAAGGCCAACCTGATGTTGTCGGTCAATGCCATCGTAATTTCCATTCTGGTGAGCAATCTGCTGCCCAAAATTCTGGAAAGCCAGGGCAAACTGCTGGTTCAACTCGCTGTCCCTACCGTTTTCCTTACCCTTACCTGTCTGGGTTCGATGATTTATGCCACACTCAGCACCCGCCCCAAGGTCACTGAGGGGAAGGTCGACCGGGAGGCCATCCGCCAACGCAAAGCCAACCTGCTGTTTTTTGGCAATTTTTACAACATGAAACTGGAAGAGTTTCAATGGGGTGTCAATGAAATGTTGAAAGACCCCGAGTTTCTGTACAGTTCCATGAGCCGCGACCTTTATTTTTTGGGCATTGTCTTGGCCAAAAAGTACCGGTATCTCAGCCTCTGTTACAATATTTTCATGTACGGCCTGATTAGCTCCGTGTTAGCGTTCGCCATTGCTTTCGCCCTGTAGTTTGATTTTTAACCTGAAACGCCCCCTCCCGCATGCCCGCTCTTGTTATCATTCCGACCTACAACGAACGCGAGAACATCGAAGCGATCGTCTCCGCGGTTTTTGCCAAGTCGGAACCCTTTCATGTCCTGATCGTGGATGACGGTTCGCCCGACGGTACGGCCGATATCGTCAGGGGGCTTCAGCAACAGTGGCCTGAAACCCTGCACCTGCTCGAACGCAAGGGTAAACTCGGACTGGGCACCGCTTACATAGCGGGTTTCCGATGGGGACTGGAGCGCTCCTATCAGTATTTTTTCGAGATGGACGCCGACTTCTCGCACAATCCCGACGATTTGCTCCGTTTGCTGGCGGCCTGTCGCGACGATGGCGCCGACGTGGCCATCGGCTCGCGTTATTGCCCCGGCGGCGACGTCAAAAACTGGTCGACCGACCGCATCGTACTCTCCCGGGGCGCTTCACTTTACGCATCGCTCATATTGTGGATGCACGTCAGCGATCCCACTGCCGGCTTTATCTGCTACCGTCGCAAGGTATTGGAAACCATGGATCTGGATAAAATCCGGTTTATCGGCTATGCCTTCCAGATCGAGATGAAATACGCAGCCTACTCCCTGGGGTTCAAACTTCAGGAAGTTCCGATCACCTTCAAAGACCGCGAAAAGGGCGTGTCCAAAATGTCGCTCAAGATCATCCGCGAAGCTATGCTGGGCGTACTTCAAATGCGGGGTCGGCGTTACGGGAAAAACTAATGACGCTTTTTTGGGGCCGGCAGAAGTAATCCACGATCCAGGTCTGTCAGCCTCTGCCCCCTTTTTTCCGCTTCGGCGTAGTCTGCCCTGGCTTTTTTGATTTTTCCTTTCTGGGCATAAGCGCGTCCGCGTTCAAGGTAATAAAAGCCTTTTTCAGGGTTGAGCGCGATTGCCCGGTCAAGATCGCTGATGGCTTCGTCGTTTCGGCCCAATGAGCGGTTAAGCATACCTCGCTCGTATATTATGCGATCATCTTTGGGCCTCAACTGCAGGTATTGATCGAAATCGGCTATTACGCTGTCGTATTGTTGCCGGTTCATATACACTATCGAGCGGTTGAAATACCCATTGGGGTTGGACGGGTCAAGCCGTATCCCTTCGTTCAAATCTGTCAGGGCGTTATCCAATGCTGCTCTTACTCCCCAAACTGCCCCCCGGTTGATCAGCGCTTCGGCGATCAGGGTATCTGCCGGGTGCAGGTCAATTGTCCGGCTGTAGTCCTGAAATGCATACTCCAGAAGCGTGTCTGCATCGTTTTGATAGCGTCCGGAGAGGGCCATATCGAAATATGTTTTGCCCCGGCTGTTGTACAGCGGCGCATCGTCGTCGGCCAGTTGAAGCGCCTGGTTGAGCAAAGAGAGCGCGCTGACATAGTCGCCCGCATCGCGCGCATCGGTAGCGCTGGCCCACAAACTGTCTGAAGCGGGCATTTGCGCGCTCAGAGCGATTGAACCGGCCATCAACACGATTGGAAGGAGGATTTTTATCATCGGATACAGATTTATTTTTGAGTAAATCATCTGCTTGACTGAATTGTTACCCACCTGGTGCAAAAACGAGCGGAGGCGCAGCATCTGCCACGCCTCCGCTCGTTTTTAAAGGAGAAAATATCAAGCTGCCCCGCGCTCAGGCCCGATTGGAAACCTTGAGATAATTTTCAAGCGCCACGGCAATCGACGGCGCCTCGGGGGTACCGGCCTGGATATTGACCGTCATACCGCGATCCGTAACCGCTTTGTGGGCGGCGGTACCGAACACGCAAATCCGGCGGTCTTCCTGGCGGAAATCGGGGAATTGTTCGAACATCGATTTGATCTCCAGTGCGGAGAAGAAAGCGATGATATCGTACTTGATGTCTTTCAAATCGCTCAGGTCCGTGTTGGCGGTGCGGTACATGATGGCTTCCTGGATCGGCACTTTGAGGTCGGCAAAGAACTTGGTCACCTCGGGATTGCCCTGGTCGCTGCACGGGAGAAAGAATTTTTCCTCTTTGTGACGCAACACGTAGGATTTGAGTTCGAGAATGCTTTTGGTTCCGTTAAACACCTTGCGTTTGCGGAACATGATAAACTTTTGGAGGTAGTTGGCAATCGTCTCGGTTGCGCAGAAGTACTTTGTTTCTTCTGACATTTTGATGCGCAACTCGCCGCAAAGGCGGAAGAAATGATCTACCGCGTTTTTGCTGGTAAAAACCATTGCCGTGTAATCGTTCGGATAGACCCTGTTTTTACGGTATTCCTTTTCTGTCAGGCCCTCTACGGTGACGAACGGCACAAAATCAATGCGAACGTTGTACTTCTTCTGAAGTTCTTCGTAAGCGGTGAACTGGGCCGGTTTGGGCTGAGAAATCAGAATGTTTTGGACACGTTTGTAGGTGGCTTCCTGAACAGGTGCAGCACTTGCAGACATCCGGGCGTTGTGTTTATGTGAAATGGTGGTGAGGATTGCTTCTTAGTTGATCTGTCGTAAGGCCACTTTGACCAGAACGAGGACCGGCGCGATTTCGACGGTGCAAAGGTACAACAAAAAGTGGAATTGGTCAGCGGCCAAAAATTTCCGGGCAATGCTTCCGGAACGCCAGGCCCGGTAGGCATAAAAAACTGCCACCAACCCGAGCATCCAGAATGCAATAAACTGCTTGACCAATTCATCTTCCCCGGCAAAGGCGACCAGGGTATTGAAGGGGAGCAGAAAAAGTCCCAGAACACAGTTGAACAACATGATCAGAAAACTGTACCGCCTGACTTCCTGGGCAACCGGAAACAAGCCGCCGAGTAAGGCGACGAACAGGTGTTTGGCCAGGAACAGCATGACTGCCAGTCCGACGCAGAGCCACAGGAACCCCATATTGTTGTAATCATCGCCGCCAAAAACGCGGGTCAGCAGAAATATAAAAACAGCGGCATTGAGCAAAAAACTGGCGTAAAGCAGGAAATAGGGCGTATTCCCCACCAGCCCGGATGCCTCGCGTTGGGCGAGGGTCAGGCCGTTGTCGTTCAAAAAACCCCGCCAGGCCCGGCCGACGGCAGTCCGGTTGGCGGCAATGGCGACGGTCAGGAAACCAAGCAGTATGGTTAGTACCCAGAAAATGCCCTGTTTGGGCATGGTATTGCCTCTGGGGATCAAGGTTTCGGGCCGAAACGGCTCCGCCACGTCTTCGAGCAGCGTTTTGACGGCGCCAGGCGGCCGGTGTGGCGCCATGTCAAAAGGGTTACTATCGTCCGGGGGCAGATTTTCCACCACCAGAGAATCGTCCGGTACGTCGATACGCGGCATACGGTGGCGCATTTCAAATGGATTGACCGAAGCTGTTGCCTGAGACAGCAAGGTCCCGGCAATCAGGCAGGTCATTAGTCCGCAAAGCAAAAGGCGAAACATGGCGCAAAGGTAGGAAAAGCCTTTCGTTTAAATCCCCGGACCGTTGACCCGGCTTCTTTTCGTAGTTTTGCACCTTCGAAAACTGAAACCAAAAAAATATGCAGATTGACGTCATTCTCGGCCTCCAGTGGGGCGACGAAGGCAAGGGTAAAATTGTGGATTTCCTGGCCGAAGAATACGACCTGGTCGCCCGCTTCCAGGGTGGCCCCAATGCCGGCCACACGCTGAAATTCGGCGGTCAAAAATATGTACTGCACACTGTGCCGTCCGGCATTTTCCGACCCAACCAGGTCAACCTCATCGGCAACGGTGTCGTGCTCGACCCCGTGGTGTTCCAACGCGAATTGCGCGCCCTCGAAGCCAGCGGCGTCGACTTTTACAAGCGCCTGCTGGTCGCGCGCAAAGCGCACCTCATCCTGCCCACCCACCGCTGGCTCGATGCCGCGAGTGAAGCCCACAAAGGCCAGGCCAAAATCGGCTCGACGCTCAAGGGCATCGGCCCGACCTATATGGACAAAACCGGCCGCAATGGCTTGCGCGTGGGCAGTATCGAACTGCCCAGTTTTCGCGAGCAGTACGAAGCCCTCAAAACCAAACACCTCGACCTGCTTAAAATTTACCCGCCCGTACCTTTCGATCTCGAAGCCGAGGAAAAAGCCTGGTTCGAAAGCCTCGACACGCTGCGCCGCCTGCCCCTGGTAGACGCCGAATACTACGTAAACGACTTGTTGGCCGACAACAAACGTATCCTCGCCGAAGGCGCGCAGGGCGCCATGCTCGACATCGATTTCGGCACCTACCCCTTCGTCACTTCCTCCAATACCATGACCGCCGGCGTATGCACCGGCCTGGGCGTGGCGCCGCAAAAAATCGGCCGCGTCATCGGCATCACCAAAGCTTATTGCACCCGCGTAGGATCGGGGCCGTTCCCCAGCGAGCTGCTCGACGAAACCGGCGAACGCCTGCGTCAGGAAGGACAGGAATTCGGCTCCACGACCGGACGGCCGCGCCGTTGCGGCTGGATCGACCTGCCCCAATTGCGCTACACCATCCTGCTTTCGGGCGCTACCGAATTGTGCATGACCAAAATCGACGTGCTCAATACCTTCGCCGAAATCGCCGCCGCAACCCAATACCGCCACCCCGATGGCCGGGTAAATACCGAACTGCCCTTCGACCTCTGCTACAGCGATGTGCAGCCCGTACTGAAAAAATATGCCGGCTGGCAATCGTCACTCGATCAGGCCACCCAATTCGACCAACTGCCGTCGACCGCCCGGGCATTTATCGAAGACCTCGAACAATACCTCGGTATACCGTTCAGTATGATTTCTACCGGCCCCGAACGCGAAAAACTGATTCTGCGCTGAGATGAAAAGCCTGCTGGAAACCAAACTGCTCGAGATTGGAGGATTTACCCTGACCGTAGCCATGGTGCTGGGCCTGATCTTCGTGTGGCTGAGCGCCTGGTTTCTGCAGAGACTCTCCAAACGCGTAATCAAGCGGGGCCTCATGCACGCCAACTGGGACGAAGGCCGGCGCAAATCGGTATTTTTGATCGCTCAGTATCTGATCTGGATTGCCGCCGCCACGGCTATGCTCCAGGTCATCGGTGTGCAAATCACAGCCCTGGTGGCGGGTTCGGCCGCTTTACTGGTCGGCATCAGCCTGGGTATTCAGCAGATTTTTCGCGACATCGCTTCGGGCGTTTTCCTGCTTTTTGAAGGCACCATCGAGATCGGCGACGTATTGCAGGTAGATGGCATCGTGGGGCGGGTGGAAGAAATACGCCTGCGCACCTCCAAACTCCGTCGCCGCGACGGCGCCGTGATGATCGTGCCCAACCACAAATTCATCACTGAAAATGTGCTCAACTGGAACTATCGCGCCGATATTCCCGCTGCGTTTTACGTGCAAATCCCCGTACGCAACGACTGCGACCCCATACAGGTAAGGCGGCTCCTGCTCGATTGCGCCCAGGGGCATCCGGACGTGATCAAAAACGACCCCAAACGCGCACCGGAAGTGCAACTACTTGATTTTCACGAAAAAAGCGGACTTGTCTTCCGACTGCAGTTTTGGACGCAACGTATTTTCGAAGCCGATGAAGTACAAAGCGACCTTCGTTTCGCCATCCGCAGCGTGTTGCACGACCAGGGTATCGCCCTGATGGAAGGATAGGTCTAGATCCGATACAGCGCCCCCAAGGAAAACGTGCCCGACAAGCCGCCGAACTCGAAGTTCCTGCCGCCAAAATTATTGCCCCACGACCAATTGGGGCCCAGCGCCGCCGAGCCTTGCAGGTAAATACGGCGATGCAGTTTCACTTTGGTCAACAGACCCAAAGCCGTATTGAGATTAACCGCCGGCTCTTCTGCAAACTGCACAAAATTCTCGTTTTGCGATACATACGCAACCTTAAACACTTGTCCGCCGACAAATGGATACAGTTCCAGGTCGCCCTGCGGCAATAAAATACGGCGTTCGTACGCCAGGCTCAGGCCGAAGCGCTGCCCTAGGTTTTGTGCGCGGGGCCGGTACCAGGCAACGGTCGGCTGTGCAGTGTGCTGGAAATAGTGGAGCCCGACCCTGAGCCCGTCAGCGCCCCAATAACGAGTGGCGGTGAGCGCTATGTCGCGATCGAGAAAATTCCACTGGTGGGCAAGCCCGAGGTCGAAACGGGCGGTTTGGGCGGTTGCGGCAAAGCCGGCAAGCAGAAAAAGTGAAACAAGAACAGATTTCATGATGTAAACAGATAGACGGAATAATCAGATAGGCACAAAGACGCCGACACGGGCATTTTCGATGCCTAATTTTGAAAGATGCTAATATTTTTCATTTTGACAAATATTTCGCAACAAAACACCCCGAGATCGGGTATATTGGCCAACAAAATAAAGTCAACATGAAAATGAACAGAATCTACCCGTTTTTCTTTTTGAGCATTGCAGTATTGGCCGGATGTGCCAAGGAAGAAAATGCCATCAATCTGAGCCCTGCCCCGCCGGCTATCCAAACCGAAATCTCGTTTCAGGCAGGCGAACGCGTCTTTACTGCAAATGCCGTTGAAGACCGCCCCGACGCCCATTGCAACACCCTCGACTTTACGCCCTGCACCGGGCAGGAGGGCGAGTGCGTGCCGAGCAGCGACGTGCTGAGCCAATGGACGGCCTACTCCCCCGCGGCCAAATCGTTCAGCATCACACGACAGGATCGTGTTTCCTCACCAGGTTTTCTCATCAACTTGTGGGTACCCGCCAACATCGATCTCGGTGTTGCGCCCCAGGAAATCAGCAACGCACGGCTCACCCTGCGCGACTTTCAGCATGTGTTTGTTCCGCTGACCGACGATCCCGCAACCAGCAACGGCCCCATCGACCTGAAATCTGCCGACGACCTGCGGGTGACCCTGACGGCCATCCGGGGCGATCAGGTAGAAGGCACGTTCAGCGGCGTGGTCACAACCGCTGGCGGCTTTGAAGTCAGTGTTGAAAACGGCGTCTTTAAAGCGCAACTACGCAGGATGTAAGTGGGGGGCTTAGTTAGCCACCAGCAAAGCCTGTTTTTGATGCTCTGCCATCCAGTCGAAGAAATGGGTACTGGGCAGAAAGGAAATTTTTTGCCCAAACCGGCCCGGGGCGCGCAGTTGCAGCTGGATAATCCGGCGGCCGGCGCGCTTTTTTTCATCTATACGGGCCACATCGGCCCAAGGGTAGCGCACCGTTGTCCAGTAATTGGTGACGTAAATAAACGCATCGTCGGCATCGAGGCGTTTGAGGCGCCAAACGGTGCTTCGCACCAGTAAAATCCAGCCGAGCAGGATGGCGGCGATACCCAGGCGAGCCCAAAGCACGGGGAAGGGCAGATACAATTCGTCTTCGGCCGTCAGCACAAATGCAATCAGAAAGCCCGCCAGGAAAACAGTACCGAAAATCGGCACGAAAACCCGCCAAAACAGGGTGTGGTTGGAGGAAAGTTGCGTTTGCCGGGAGTGGCCGTTGCCCGGCAGGCGGGCGGTATCGGTCGGTACGGGTTGTTGTTCCTGATTCATAAAAATTTGCCGCGCAGGCGAATACGCGCTGCGCGGCAAAGGTAGGTATTTGGTTGTGTATGGCCGGAGGCCCGAAGCGGATTAATCCACGGTTACTTTGACCCCGCTCTTTTTATCCTTGTCTTTGTCTTTATCCACCACCGTAATGCGGGTACCGGCTTTTAGTCGGCGTGAAACCGCGGTGTAAGGGCCGGTGACCACGGTTTCGCCATCCTGCAGGCCCGACAATATTTCGATGTAATCATTGTCTTGGATACCGGTGCGCACTTCTCGTACTCCCACGGTATCGCCGCTGACCACGAAGACGATTTCCTTGATCTCTTCATCTTTGGATTTGTCTTCTTCACTGGCCAGGTTGCTGTCCTGTTTGGGCTTGTCTTTTTTATCTTTTTCACCCTCTTCTTTGTCGCGGGCGGTGACGGCAATGAGAGGTACCGTCAGGGCGTTGCCGGCCGTATGGGTAAAGATATCGACCGAGGCCGACATGCCTGGCCGGAAGGGGTTTCGGCCGCGTTCTTTCATCAGACCGGCGTAGGAGGCCGCATCGATGCGGATTTTCACCACAAAATTGGTGACCTGGTCGGTGTTGAGACTGGTCAGGGAGGAGATGTTGCTGGCAGAATTCGCGATTTCGGTCACCTTGCCGGTGAATTTTTCACCCAGGTAGGCATCCACTTCGATTTCGGCTGTGTCACCGACGGCCACTTTGAGGATGTCGTTTTCGCTGACATCTACCTGTACTTCCATCGACTGCATGTTGGCGATCCGCATGATTTCGGTACCGGCCATCTGGATGGTACCCAGCACACGCTCGCCTTTTTCCACGCTGAGTTTGCTGACGATACCACTTACCGGGGCAGTGATGATGGTTTTTTGCAGACTGGTGCGCAGTTCCTTGAGGCTGGCCTGGGCGCTGTTGATGCCGTATTCCGCAACGCGTACGTTTTCGCGGGCACTTTGCAGGTTGCTTTCTGCCGATTTGAGCATGGCGTCGGCGGCAGCCAGGCCGCTTTCGAGGGCCCGGAAATTGCTCAACGAAGTTTCGTAATCGGCCGACGAGATGATGCCTTCGTTGAACAGGCGCTCGTTGCGTTCGTGGCTTTTGCGTCCGGCTTCGAGCTGCGCGGCAGCGCGGTTGCGGTCGGCGCGCAACTGTTCGATCTGGGCATTGGAACCTTGTACATTGGTGCTCGATATCTGGCGTTGCGCCTTTGCACTGTTTACGGCTGCTTCGCCGCGCTCCACTGCGCTTTGATATTCATCGGGTTTGATCTTGGCCAAAACCTGTCCGACCGTAACGGAATCGCCTTCTTTGACGTATAGTTCGATTACTTCGCCCGACACGTCGGAACTGATCTTGACCTCTGTTTCAGGAAAAATTTTGCCGCTTGCACTGACCGTTTCGCGAATCGTGCGGCGTTGGGTCTGTTCGACGGTGACTTCTTCTCCTTTGGGTTTTTGACGCGCTTTGACAGCAGCAGCGACAATTAACAAAACCAGCAGCCCGATCAGCACAAAAAGCAGGGTTTTGCGGCGTTTGGGTTTTGGCGTAGCAGTCATTTTATGCAATTTATTTGTAGTGACGGAAATGGGTTTTGGGTTTTGGGTGTTGGGTATTGGGTGTTGGCAAAAAGGGTTGTTGCTGCTCTCGAAATTGGTGTTTGGTGTTGGGTATTGGGTTTTGGTAAAAAGGGTTGTTACTGCTTTTGAAATTGGTTTTGGGTGTTGGGTATTGGTAAAAGGGTTGTTTTCGCTCTCAGGCCGGAATTATGCGCTATGGTGTGCAGGCGCCGGATTGCCTGACAGTGAATTTTCACAGCCCGGAATTCTATCCGAGAGCAGCAACAACCCTTTTGCCAAAACCCAAAACCTAAAACCCAACAACCTACAACGCTTTTCCTTGGTAGAAATCGAGAATTTTGAGGCGGAAGAGGTAGTCGTATTTGGCGATGATGAGGTCGTTTTCGGCGATGTCAAAATTGTTTTTGGCGGTCGTGAGTTCGAGCGTATTGACAGCGCCGAGGGTGTGGCGTTTCTGGGCGTTTTCGTATGCGATACGCGTGGCGTCCACGGTTTTTTGGGCAGCAACCAATTGAAGTCGGGCCGAACGGGCGTTGGCGATGGCCGTCTGGATATCGTTTTTTAATTGCTGGCGGGTCTGGTTGTCCTGCAACTGGGCATTGATCACGCCGAGCCGGGCTTGTTCCACGCCCAGGCGGACCCGGCCGTTCTGGTAAATAGGTATATTGATGCTCAGACCGATCCCCTGACCAAAGTTTTGGTCCAACTGGGTAAGGTAGGACACGTCGGACAGCGTGGTGTTGAAAGTCGGCTGGAAAAAACCGACTTCCACGATCTGGCCGCCTATTTCTACATTCTGGGTAATCTTCTGGTCGGGCCCCTGCGTGATGGTCGCTTTTTGAAAAGCCGTGGAGTAAAAGCTGTTCATATTGGCGCCCAGAGAAACCGTAGGCCAATAACTTGAGCGGGCCACTTTTACACCTTCTTCGGCTGCCTTGATGCGGAACGCCGCACTCTGGACGGAGGGCTGGGTATTCAGCGCCTGCTCGTATACCGGGCTGAGTGTCAGCACATCCGGGTTGGCGTCGGCGGGTATTTCAAACACCGGCCTTTCAACCTGCAGGTTGAAGTCGGGCTCGAGCTGGAGCAATTGTTTGAGGGTCAGGAACGCCAGTTCGAGGTTGTTTTCAGCCACTACGACAGTTTGTTCTTCGCGGGCGATCTGTGCATCGAGGGTGTAGCGTTCGGCCCGGGGCATACTGCCGGCATCGATCATTTTCAGAGTGGCGTCGAGTTGGCGGCGGCTCTGCGCAAGGCGTTCGCGGGCGCTTTCCAGCTGTTCCTGATTGAGCAGAATGGTCAGGTAGGCCTGGGCAATCTGCAGGGAAAGGTTATTGATCGTTTGGCTGGCATCCGCTTCGGAGGCTTTGAGGTTCCAGGAGGCCTGCTTGACCGAGTGGTGGATCTGACCGCCATTAAAAAGCGGCACCCCGGCATTCAGGCCCACGCTGCTCTGGCCGATGGCCACAGTGCTGAACGCGTTGGTCGTGGGGTCGATGGTGCGGCCGAATTGCTCGCCCGCGCTGAACGAAGCGCTGACATTCGGCAAACGGGATGCTTTGGCCTGGCGTTCGCTCAGTTGGGCGGTGCGAACCGTCGCTTCGGCTTGTTTGACGCTCAGGTTGTTGTCGCGGGCATACTGGATGCACTGCTGGAGCGTCCAGACGTCCTGCGCGCCGGCGTTCAAAACGAAGCACAGCAGGAAGGCGGAGAGGGCGGTGATTTTCACCATACGTTTCATACGGAAAGAAAAGTTGATGGACCGGGCCATCGGATTCATTTTCACAGGCACAAGGTTACAGGGCCCGACGACGGCCGGCGGTTTATTTTATATGAAGGATAAAAATCGGCAGATGAATAGGATGAAAATTCCGGTTGTCGGTTCCTGACTAAAAGGGAAGTTTGGCCTCCTTCATCAAACGCGCCACTGGGTACACCCGGTGCGAGGGCTCGTACCAGGGCGAATGCCGGTACACCCAGTCGAGCTGTGCCGAGGCATCGGCTGCGAAAGTGGCGTCGGCTGCTTTTTTCTTTTCCAGCTCGGCTTTCACGTCGGGATTTTCTTTTAAAAACTGCGCAGCCAGGTCTTCGAACACATACGCGGAGAAATATTCCTTTTGCATCAGCACGGGGTCGAAGAAATTCCAGGCAAACCAGGAATCGGGCGCCTGCGGTTCCAGGGTTTCGAGCAAATAGCGGTTGGCCGGCTGGTCGCAAAACACCACGTAATCGCCGGCGTGGAAGCGGCGTTTGGCCGTTTGGGTCTCTACTTTGAGGCCATAGTGGAAATAATGCCCTTCCCAGGCGTTGCGCGTCTGGAACTCGCCGAGGCGGTAGTTTTCCACTTCCAGTTCGACATCCTGGCTCAGGCGTTTCATCGCCACGCCGTTGAGTTCGAGGCGTTGTACGACAGGTTCCCAGGCTTTGGGGATGATATAGGCAAGGGGTTTTTTGACCGAAAGAGAAGGTACGAACTGGTTGTAATACGGGATTTTTTTGGTGTATGGCTCGTTGCGGTCGTACCAAAGGCGCGGCAGCCCGCTCACGTCCGAAGGCTTGTATTTGGCCGTGTAGCCTTTGAATTCGAGCGAATCGATGTGGGTAAGGTCGGCTTTCCAGTCGAGCACAAACTCCTTCTTCTCCCGGGTCAGTTTCCAGGCGGCTTCCCGGGCGATGCGGAGTTCGGCGGCGTTTTCATCGATAAACCGGATGACGGTTTCCATAAACGCCCGCGTGCTGTGCACCCGGTCGGCAAAGGGTTTGAGCATGTGGGTTTCGGGCATAAAACCGATAGTATTCCACATCGCGGCATAGCCGGTGGAATAGCGGCCGTAGTCGCAAAAATCGCTGATGCCCTGGTCGGGCGTATCGCCGGGGCCATCGACGTAGGGTATCATTTCCCAACCCCGGCTGGCCATTTCGGCGTAGAGGTAGGGTTTCATTGTTTTTTGTAAAAAATCGCCGAGCGGGGCTTCCAGTTTGTTGTGCTGGGTGGCGATCAGGGTCATGGTGTACTGATAATCAGCGCCGTTGGAAGTGTGGTTGTCGACAAACACGTCGGGCATCCAGGTCTGGAAGATCTGGTTGAAACTGCGGGCGTTGTACGAGTCGCACTTGACGAAGTCGCGGTTGAGGTCGTAGTTGCGGGCATTGCCCCGGAAGCCGTAGGACTCGGGTCCGTCCTGGTTGGCGCGGGTATAGGAATTGCGGTTGAGGCAGCCGTCGATGTTGTACACGGGGATGACTACGATCGCCAGGTGCTCCAGCACTTTCTGGCGGGCCGGGTCGTTGAGCAGGTCGCGCAGCAGCATCACGGTCGCGTCGATGCCCTCGGGTTCTCCGGGGTGTATGCCGTTGTTGATCAGCAGGATACGCCGGCCCGACTGGCGGATTTTCATCGGGTCGAATTCGCCGTTGTGCGATACCACGGCCACGTGCAGGGGCAATCCGGCATCGGTCATGCCCGCGGTTTTTAATTGAAACATGCCGGGATGGGCGGCCGCCATTTTTTCGTAGCAGGCGATGGTTTCTTCGTAGGTAAGGGTCTGGTTGGGGTTGCTTTCGAACGGAATTTTAAAATCGGACATAGCGTGGTGGCGGTGAAGGGTGCAGGAAAGCGGGAAGAGCAGGAGCAACTGGCTCAACAGAACGAGCGGCAGCCTGCCGGCATGGATGTGTAGCGAAGGAAACGACATAGGATGGGGGTAAAGGTAGGGCTTTGGATGGGATCGCCCAGCGATGGCCACCTTGGTTTTGCAGGGTTAAATGCCCATTTAAACGACCAATTAAGTGACAATCAAGGTAGCATTATTCGAATCCTCGCATCTTCAAATCCTCGCATCCTCCAATTATATCTCCATCTCAAACATCCCCAACACCACCGTACTGTAATGGCTGGGCAGCGCCGCCGGATTGGCCGGTCGTTCCACCCCCAGGAAGCGGAAGCCGCAGTGCTCGTACAGCGTTTTCAGGCGCAGATTGTCGGCCCAGGTGTCGAGCCGGAGGTATTTTTTACCCAAAGCCCGGCCGTGGTGTTTGGCCCATTCCACGATCGCCGCCACAAAATTGCGCCCCCGGAAATCGGGGTTGGTCGCAATACGATGCAGGTACACCGAAGGGTCCCTGTCGCGTTCGCCCCAGATGTGCGGGTCGGAATAAGCCACCAGAAATACGCAGGCGATCTGCCCCTCCACCACGATCTTCCAGATACAGCCGGCTGCCAGCTCCGCTTCCACCCGCGCGCGTTCAAAGGGCAGCCAGTATTGGTCCGACACGGCCTTCTGATGCGCGATGGCGTGGTCGTAAAGAACAAAAATGGCGTCGATATCGGCCGGGAGGGCAGGGAGAAATTGCATATTGAGGGTTGATGAGGGTTGATGAGGGTTGATGAGGTTGATAAAAGGGTTGTTTCCGCACTGAGGTATTAACGCGGCGGACTTCACCGAAGCTGCCTAAAACCGGTTCAGCACATATTCCGGCACTTGCAGTTCCGGACCGGCTTCGTCGGCCACGGGCGCATCGGCGCGGAGGCGCAGGGGCAAAACGCCGGCCCAAACCGGCAAATCCAGGTCTTCGGGGTCGTCGACAACACCGTGCGCCCTGAATTTGACGGATGCCTCCTCGATGTCGATAGCAATGAACATAGTCTTTTTCATGTCGCTTTCATCCGGGCGCCGGGCATCGGACCAGCGACCGGGCATGATGTGCTCCACAAAGCGCTCGGCGGCCAGCCAGCGCTCCTGGTCCGATTCCACGAGGCGGGTTTTGCCGAAGGCGACCACCGAACGATAATTCATCGAATGGTGAAACACCGACCGGGCCAGCACCAGTCCGTCGACCAGGGTCACGTTGAGGCAAACCGGGATGCCTTTGGCCATTTGCCGGAAAAAATGACTGCCCACCGAACCGTGCAGGTAAAGGGTATTGCCCGAGCGGCAATACGAGGTGGGTAAAATAAAAGGCTGGCCATCCAGTTCGAAAGCCACCTGGCACACCAGACCTTCATCGAAAATAGCGTCGCGGCTGGCCGGATCGAAATCGTAACGTTTCGGGTAATAACGGCTGCCCTCGGTGCGGGTTTGTTTTGTTTTCATAGCGGAATATTCAATTTGTCGCCACCAGCGGGAAGTAGCGTTCTTCCATAACTTTCAAATGGTGCATCTGGTGGCCAACCAGCAGAAAACCCATGGCCAGCACCGGCAATTCGGAATTGAAAGCGAATCCTGTGCGGCGGAGTGCGGCTTCATCGAACGATTCAAACAGGAGAACGGTACTGGCGCGCACGGCCCGCAATTCGGTCAGCAGGGCATCCATCGAACGGCGGCTGGCGCCGGCGGCATCGGCAAAATGGTTTTCGTCGTAGCCGGGCAGGCGGGTGTCGTCGTTGCGCGCAAAACGCAGGGCGCGGTAGGCAAAAATCCGTTCGGTATCAATGATGTGCTGAAACAGGTCGTGCAGCGTCCATTTGCCCGGCTCGTACACCCGATGCCCGATGGCGCGGATTTTGTCGAGGTCGAGCGCGTCGAGCGCCGCGACACTCTGGCGGAAGGCTTCGGAGAGTTCGACGTCGTCGACCTGATCGATGTAGCGGTCGAAGTAGCAGGGTTGCCAGGAAAGAGTTGACTTTTTCATAAAGAATTGTTTTCAGGACAAAGTTATTGGACTGGCGGACTACCCGGGTCGTCCGGTTTTTAAAAAACAAATAGTCCGGATAACTGATTTCAGAGACGCCGGCATAGCTTTGCGCTGTTGAAAATTTGCCTGGTATGCTGCCTTTCGCCACCTTGTTGAACATTGATAAAAGCCTTGCAACGCCTGTTTTTCTGCAAATCGCAAACGGTTTGAGCGATCAAATCCGCAGGGGGGTGGTGTCGGCTGGCACGCAATTGCCCGGCACCCGGGTGATGTCGGAGTTGCTGGGCGTCCATCGGAAAACCGTGGTGGCGGCCTACGACGAACTACTTTCCCAGGGCTGGCTCGAAGCGAAGCAGTCGCGCGGCACCTTCGTGAGCGCCAAACTGCCCGATATCCGGCCGCAATCCTTCCGAACCGTTCCAGCGCCAAATGCTCCGTCGCAGCAGCCTGGCTATCGTTTTCAAGCCAACCCCTTGCTCTCGCTGCCGGCCTCCAAAGGCTCCAATGCCCTGGCTTTCGACGACGGCTTCCCCGACGTGCGCATCGCCCCCTGGGAAGCCCTGAGCCGTGCCTACCGGACGGCTTTGCGACAGGGTTTTCGCAAAAATCTGCTGTTTTACGGCGAAACTACGGGCGAGCCCTCGCTTCGGACAACGCTCTGCGATTACCTCCGCGACAGCCGGGCGCTGCCTATAACGGTCGATAACCTGCTGATTACGCGCGGCACCATGATGGCCATTCACCTGGCCGTGCAGTGTATTGTGGCGCCGGGAGAGGTGGTGGTAGTAGGAGAGGTGTCGTACGCGTCCTGCAACCTGATTATCCGCGAGCGCGGCGCGCAACTGCTGACGGTGCCTGTGGACGAGTACGGCATCGACGTGGAAGCCATTGCCCGGCTCTGTGAAAAGCAGCCGGTGCGGATGGTTTACGTGACGCCGCACCATCAGCACCCCACCACCGTGATTATGCCCGCGGAGCGCAGGGTGCGTTTGCTTCAACTGGCGCAGCAATACGGCTTTTGTATTCTGGAAGACGATTACGACTATGATTTTCACTACGACAGCAGCCCCATTCTGCCACTGGCCGCGGCCGATCCGGGCCGGCACGTGGTGTATGTCGGGTCGTTGAGCAAAGTTTTCTCCCCCGCTTTGCGCATCGGATACGTGGTCGCTCCTGCCGAACTGATTAACGCAATGGCCCATTTCCGGCGTATCATCGACCGCCAGGGCGACAACCTGCTGGAAGCGGCGGTGGCGACGCTGTTTCGGGACGGCGATATGCAGCGACATTTGCGCAAGGCGCAAAAAATCTACCACGGCCGCCGCGATCTGTTCTGCGAACGACTAAAAACGGAACTCGGTCATTGGATTGAATTTTCAAGGCCCACTGGCGGACTGGCAGTTTGGGCGCGCTTCGACCCGGTCATCCCGCTGGCCAAACTGGCCCAACGGTGCCGCGAACGGGGGCTTTGGCTTTCCGACGGCACGCCCTACGGCATCCATTTGAATGCGACGCGCCTGGGCTTCGGCTCCGTCAACGAATCGGAAATTGCGCAGGGTATCGATATTTTAAAAAAAGCAGCGTCGGAATAATTGCCCCTTGCGAGTAAAAAACATCTTCCTCACCTGCCAGTTGCCGGGAGCAGAAATAACCCTTTTCTCGAATCCTCGCATCCTCAAATCCTCGCATCCTCCTCCATCACCTTCCATTCAGGGTCACCAGGCCGTGCTGAATGGCGTACACCACCAATCCGGCGGCGTTGCGGCAACCGAGTTTGCTCAACAGGTTGTTGCGATGGCCTTCGGCGGTTCGGGTGGATATAAAGAGTTTTTCACCGATTTCCTGGGCCGTGTATTCTTCACAAATCAGTTGAAGCACCTCGCGTTCCCGGCTTGTCAGCGCTGTAGCAGGGTCGGTCGCCTGTGTCGGCGAGGACTTGTCCATCATACTTTCCCGAATGACCTCCATGACCATGGCGTTGTAGTAAAAACCGCGTTCACGTACCTGCCGGATGGTTTCGACCACTTCGTCGGGGTGCGCGTTTTTGCCCAGATAACTGGCCGCCCCGATTTCTATCATATTGAGAATAAAAGCTTTACTGACGTGCGACGACAGAACGATGATCTGTATCGAAGGAAATTGCTCGCGAATAATCCGGGCTGCCTCGACGCCGCCCATGACCGGCATTTTCAGGTCGAGCAGGAGCACCTCGGGCGGATCGGGCACGGCGTGTATTTTATCGAGCAGATCTTCGCCGTTTTCCGCTTCGAGCAGCACCTGAATATCGGGGTAATCCTGCAGGATGAGTCGCATACCTCGGCGAAACAGCGCCTCGTCGTCGGCAATAGCCAGGGAGATGGGTTGATTGTCCATGAGGAATAGAAGATAAATAGGGTTGATGAGGGTTGATAGGGTTTATTAGGTTGATAAACCCTTTCAACACCCTCATCAACCCTTAATAATCAATTTTCGCTTCGAAGCCCTGCCCGGGGGCTGTTTGAATGGTCAGGTTTCCGTTGATGAGTTTGGCGCGGCTTTCGAGGTTTTTCATACCCAGGCCTTTGCCTGCGCTGGTATCGGGGTCGAATCCCTGGCCGTCGTCGGAATAATACAGTTGCCGGCCGGTGGGTGTTTTGAGGAGCAGGATATTGATGCGGGTTGCCCTGGCGTATTTGAGCGTATTGCTGCAAAGTTCCTGTACGATCCGGAACAGGTTCAGCTCGGTCGTTGCGTCGCCGATTTCGTTGCGTTCGAGTTGGTTGTCCAGATTGATTTCGACGGCCCCGGTTTTGCGAATGCCTTCGCAGAGTTCTTCGAGGGCGGCCTGAAGGCCGAAATCTTCCAGTGTGGGCGGCAGCAGTTCGTGCGAGATGCGCCGGGTTGTGTCGAGGGTGGTTGCGATCAGTCCGTCGATCTCTTCGCACATGGCAGCGTATTGGTCGGTATTCGTTTCGGTACGGCGCAGGCGGTGAAAAGTGAGGTGCAGCACTCCGAGTTTGGAGCCGATATCGTCGTGCAGATTGCTGGCAATGCGTTTTCGCTCTTCTTCCTGGGTAGCCAGGTTATGTTGAACCAGTTCTTCCTGGTGGCGTAATTCGGCTGCCTGGGTCTCCATTCTTTGCAAAAGAATACGTCGCTGAGCACGACCGGTATAAATCACCACCAACATGGCAAGGGCAACCATGATCAGGATACCCGTACCTACGAAGAGGAGGATTTCGGATGAAAATTGAGCACTTTCCATAAGGCGATCAGGATAACCAGGTGAAAGATTAAATTGAGAACGATATTGGTTTGCCATAAAATCCGGAACGCTTCACCAACGGCATTCGAATATTTGCTGGCCATAAAAATGAACAGGCTGCCGCAGTAATAAATCAACACGCCCGCGTTGACGAGGCGTAGCCCCTGATACTGCACTGTATTTGGATGGGTGTTTTCATTGATCCGGAATGCATAGTCCAACGCATACAGGATGATAATCACTTGCACTAGTGTTTTGGAGTAAGAATTGAATTCAAAAATACTCTGGAGCAAGAGGGTATTCAACACGACAAGACCCAAACCCAGTGTAATCAGGGGGCTGAAGTACTTTTTAAAGACGGATTGATCGTCCAGTATTTGCCTGTAAAACAGTGAAAACAACAAGAATTCACCCAGTGTATACAGGTGAAGCAGCGGAAGATTTTGCCGAAATGCAACGGCAGCAAACCGGGCCGTTATTTCAATAAATAAATTGAAAAACAAAAACAGCACCAGCCACTTGAGGGACTTCGATAATCTCTGCCAATAAAAGGCTCCCAGAAAAGAGGAAACAGCAAGGCAAAGGAGCGGCAAGCCGGCTAGATTAACGAATTGTCCCCAAAGTGTTGCTTGCATAAATCTTATTGCGACGAAATATCGCAGGGCGGACAGGGCATGGTGAAGTCGTAATAACGCGTCACCCCGTTGGCATCCGGCGCCTGGAAAATAATGGTGAAGAGTTGGTGCCCGGCCGAATCGATCTGTATAGCCAGCATGGCGTACAGGTGAGTGGCTTTGGCCGGCATGATATTGGCCAAAGATGTTATATCGGCTTTCGGGATTTGGAAGGCGTAAGGCACGCGAGCGGCGGCGGCAGTATCGCCGCCCTGCATCAAAGCTTGCTGCACTTCGGGGCGTGCGGAATCCCAGCGCATGATCGCGGCGACGGCCTCGGCGGAGTCAATTTCACCGGTCACGGGATTGCTGGCAACGGGTTTGTTGGAAGTAGTGGCGGTTTGCTGGCAAGCGAGCAGCGTAACGAGTAAGAGCGTGGCAAAAGCCAAAGGAAAAAATTGTTTCATATTGTTTTTTCTGGTTTGTAAACAAGGAAAAAATGACCGGCTAAATGTAGTTCGTTCTGTTAATGTGCAACTGTATTTTTTATTTTTTTTACCCAGATCAACTGCATGTCAACCAGGCAGGTAGAAATACCTGTTTTTTAAATCCGGTAGTTTTGCGCTTGTTCTTCAAGGATACAAGAGGCCATCTTTGTATCAACAAATCTTCCTTACGACCTATTCCACTTTCATTTTAAACAACCTTATCCGCACCTGAAAAATAGCAAGCGGGCAAACGGGAAACCATTTCATGCCTGCCTGTTTTTTGGAAAATTATCAACTTGTTTTGTGGGCATTCGGCCGTAAACCAAATGAAAACTTAAGGGAAAGCAACCCTTGTCTCCCTACTTTTTCGGCCGAATTAGATGGCGTAAAATAACCGGCGCAATGGGATCACTCCCTTGCGCCGGTTTTCTGTAGCGCCACTGTAGCGCCGACCTCCAGGTCGGCGAGTCTGAGAGCAGCAATACCCCGCGATAATAAACGAATGCCGAACGCAGAATTTACAGTTGCATCCAGGATTGGAGCATTGGCTGTTAATCGCGGGATACTGCTGCTCGTAGACTCGCCGACCAAGAGGTCGGCGCTACAGCGGCGCTTCTGAGAGCAGCAACAACCCGCGATAATAAACGAATGCTGAACGCAGAATTTACAGTTGCATCCAGGATTGGAGCATTGGCTGTTAATCGCGGGATACTGCTGCTCGTAGACTCGCCGACCAAGAGGTCGGCGCTACAGCGGCGCTACAGCATCGTCTTGACCTGAGCGGCGAATTCCGCTACCGACACCGCCCCCTGATCTCCTTCGCCCTGTTTCCGCACGCTCACCGTACCGGCCTCCTGTTCCTTTTCGCCTACGATGAGCAGGAAGGGAATCCGTTTCAGTTCGTTGTCGCGGATTTTGCGACCGATGGTCTCGTTGCGGTCATCGACGAAACCGCGCAGGTCGTCCATTTCGAGCTGTTGTTTCACCTGCAAGGCGTACTCGATGTATTTGTCGGATACGGGCAGGATGGCAAACTGCTCGGGCGTGAGCCACAGCGGGAACTTGCCGGCGCAGTGTTCGGTCAGTACAGCGATAAAACGCTCCATAGAGCCGAAGGGTGCGCGGTGGATCATCACCGGGCGGTGTTCCTGGTTATCGGCGCCCACGTAGGTCAGGTTGAAGCGTTCCGGCAGGTTGTAGTCGACCTGGATGGTGCCCAGCTGCCAGGAGCGGCCGAGGGCGTCTTTGACCATAAAGTCGAGTTTGGGGCCGTAGAACGCGGCTTCGCCCAATTCGGTGACGGTACTCAGCCCGACTTCTGCGGCGGCTTCGATGATGGCCTGTTCGGCTTTTTGCCAGTTTTCCTCGGTGCCAATGTATTTCTGTTTGTTCTCGGGGTCGCGCAGACTGATCTGGGCCGTGTATTTTTCAAAACCCAGTTTGTCGAGCACGTAGCGGGTTAGTTCGAGCACGCCGAGGAATTCCTCCTTGAGTTGATCTTCGGTGCAGAAAAGGTGAGCGTCGTCCTGCGTGAAACAGCGCACACGAGTAAGGCCGTGGAGCTCACCCGATTGTTCGTAGCGGTACACGGTGCCGAATTCGGCGATGCGCACCGGCAATTCGCGGTAAGAGCGCGGTTTGTGGCCAAAAATCTCACAGTGGTGCGGGCAGTTCATGGGTTTGAGCAGAAACTCCTCGCCGTCGTCGGGGGTAAGGATGGGCTGAAACGAGTCTTTGCCGTATTTCTCCCAGTGGCCCGAAGTGACGTACAGTTTTTTCGAACCGATGTGTGGCGTAATAACGGCCTGATAGCCGCGGCGCAGTTGTTCTTTTTTCAGGAAGTCTTCGAGCCGCTGGCGCAAGGCCGTGCCTTTGGGTAGCCAGATGGGCAGCCCTTGGCCCACTTTTTCCGAAAACATAAAAAGTTCGAGTTCCTGGCCGAGTTTGCGGTGGTCGCGTTTTTTGGCCTCTTCGAGCAGGACGAGGTAGTCGTCCAGTTCTTTTTGTTTCGGGAAGGTGATACCGTAGATGCGCGTCAGCTGTTTGCGTTTTTCATCGCCGCGCCAGTAAGCCCCGGCGAGGTTGAGCAGTTTGACGGCTTTGATGGGTTCGGTGGTGGGGATATGCGGTCCGCGGCAGAGGTCGACGAAATTGCCCTGCTGGTAAAAGGTGATTTGTCCGTCTTCGAGGCCGTCGATGAGTTCGAGTTTGTATTCGTCGCCTTTGTCGCCGAAATACTTGAGTGCATCGGCTTTGGACACTTCGCGGCGCTGGTATTCGCTTTTGTTGCGCGCCAGTTCGAGCATTTTTTGCTCGATCACGGGCAGATCGGCTGCGGTCAGGGGGCGGTCGCCGGTATCGACGTCGTAATAAAAGCCGTTGTCGATGGGCGGACCGATGCCGAATTTAATACCCGGGTACAGCGCTTCGAGGGCTTCGGCGAGCAAGTGGGCGGAAGAGTGCCAGAAAGTCGACTTGCCCTCCTTGTCGTCCCATTTGTAAAAAAGGATGCTGGCATCTTCGTTGATCGGGCGGAGCAGGTCGCGCACTTCGCCGTTGACACCGGCGGCCAGCACGTTGCGGGCGAGGCCTTCACTGATGGATTTGGCCACGTCGAGCGCCGTGGTTCCGGCGGCATACTCACGAACGTTGCCGTCGGGGAAAGTGATTTTGATCATGATAAAAAAGTTTGTTTAGCCCACCCAGACGAAAGGCGGGTGCCCGTGCGCCATACGAACGGCGGGGGCGGTTTGTGAAAAAAGGAAGTCGCAAAGGTACGCCGGCATACCGGTAAGAACCAACTCCGGCCTTTTCTTGTTAGTTCCCCACAACGTTTCAAAGGCAAGATCAAAAAATCATGAAACCGGAATTCGAGGCGCTTCCACTGGTCAACAACACTAACCTTCGCCAGTTCGAACTGGTTGTAGAAGGTCAAAAAGCAAAAATCGAGTACGATTTGCAACGCGACCGCATGTCGCTGTTGCACACGGAAGTGCCTGCCACGCTGGGTGGCCGGGGTGTGGGCGAGGCCATAGTGGAAAAAACCCTGCACTACCTCGAACAAAACAAAATGAAACTGGTGCCCTGGTGTCCGTATGTGAAAGCGTACCTGAAAAAACATCCGGAATGGA
>JAEUUU010000184.1 GCA_016787345.1 Saprospiraceae bacterium
TGGGCCAACCGAACCATCCGTTTGTTCCCCAACGGCCCGGCCGTACGGACCGAGAAAGACGGCCGTTTTTCCTTCCGGCACATCGACCTGAGCCTGTACACGCATCTCCAGTTGCCCAACGAACAATACATCCCCCTGAACGGCTATCAGCAGAATC
This sequence comes from Saprospiraceae bacterium, assembly GCA_016787345.1. GTDB lineage: Bacteria > Bacteroidota > Bacteroidia > Chitinophagales > Saprospiraceae > M3007. The sequence continues at coordinate 158 of JAEUUU010000184.1, forward strand.
TGGTGGTGTACGCCAACGGCGCTACCTCCCATTACCGAAGCTGGGCTTATGCCGACCCCGAAAGCAAAACCCTGCTCAGTGGCCGTCTGACCGATGCGATCGGCGAGCCCCTGATCGGCGCCAGTATCAGAATCGAACGCAAAAACCAATTGGTCGGCAAGGCAGTCACCGATATCAACGGCAAATACGAGCTGCCCGTGCCCGCCGATCAGTACGACCTGAAATTTTCCTACACCGGCATGAGCACGGGTTATATCAGGAGCTTTACCGTGCACGCGGCACAGGTGAATCGTGTGGATGTGGTGCTCAACGAAGGACAGATGATCAGGGAAATCGCCATCGCGCCCCCGCAGGTAGTTGCCCTGGACGATGTTAGTGAAGCCGAAAGCCTGACTGCCGAACAAATTACCAATTTACCTACGCAAAACATCAACGCCATCGTGGCTACTCCTGCCGGCCTTGCTCCGGAGGCCGACGTCAAGATCAGAGGCGCCCGCGCCAACGCTACGACTATTTATATCGACGGTGTCCGGGTAAACAGCGATAAGATGGTAGAAGACAGGGCCGATCCCGGCGGCGTCCCGGCTGATTTTGCCGACCGCAAGGAGATGGCCTTGTCGGAAGTTGTCATCATTAGCTACAATATTCCAATGGTGCGTAAGGATGATATGGCGACCGGCGCCACTTTCGATGCCGACGACCTCGTGCCCATGTCGAAGCCCGCTGCCAAACTGAGACAGCCTTCCGAGTCGCGGCGCGCTGCTGCGCCTTATTTTAACCCGTATCGACAGTCAAACTTCTCCAGAGCACGGCAGTTTTACGCCCCCCGATATGAACAGTTCAACACTGCGCCGGCAGCGGGTACCGATTTCAGAACCACCTTGTTCTGGGCGCCGTCGCTCCGCACCGATGCTTCGGGCCAGGCCTCGGTGGAATTTTTCACCTCCGATGCCATTACCAACTTCCGCGCTACCCTCGAAGGTATTTCGGAACAAGGTGGCGCAGGCCGCGCCGAACACCGGTTTTTTGTCGAAAAACCGCTCAATATGCAGGTTAAAACCCCGCCCTACGTCATCTCCGGCGACCTGCTCCGGCTCGATGTGGCGCTGACCAACAAAACCAGTCACCCTGTTACCGGTGTGCTCGATCTGGCAGTACCCGCGCATTTTGCGCTGCAAAACCAGCAGGATAATCAGATCACGATCCCGGCCGGCGAAACCCACGTGGCCAAACTGGAATACCGCATCGGGCGCGGTGAAAACACAGCCCAAAAAGTGGGTATCCTGTTTCGCGTACCCGATACCGCCGAGGAATCCATGGAAGTTGACATTCCAACCCTCGACCGGGGCTTCCCCGTGCGTATGGTGATGGCCGGGCAATCGTCGCAAAATACCTGGAACGTCCGGCTGAACGACCCCGTTGAAGGTACCCTCGGAATCACGCTCAATGCCTATCCTTCGCCGCTCGAAGACGTGTTAAAAGGCATGGAACGTATGCTCAATCAGCCCGGCGGCTGTTTTGAACAGGTGTCGAGTAATAATTATCCCAACTTGCTCGTACTCGATTTGTTGCGGCAAACCGGTAAAAACAACCCGGAAGTAGAGACGCGCGCAAATACGTACCTGGCCAGCGGTTATCAGCAACTTGCGGCTTACGAATGCAAAAGCGGCGGTTTCGACTGGTGGGGGCGCGACCCCGCGCACGAGGGCCTGACGGCCTATGGCATCATGGAGTTTGTGGACATGAAACGGGTGTACCCCGTCGATCAGGGCTTGATCGACCGTTCCGTCAAATGGTTGTTGAGCCGGCGCGACGGGCAGGGTGGTTGGAAGCGTCGCGAAGACTGGCACGGCTGGCAAAGCGACGGCGTAATCGGCGCCTATATCGCCTGGGCGGTTTGCGAAGCGGGGATGGGTAAAAAATTCCAGCCGGAAGTCAACGTGGCTTACAAAAACGCCGTCGACAGCCAGGACCCCTACCAGATGGCCTTGCTGGCCAATGCCATGGCGCTTTTGGGCGACAGCCGAGCCGATATTTTGATCAATCAATTGGTCAAAAAACAGCATGAAAATGGCTCCTGGACCGGTTCAACCCATTCCGTGGTCAATGGCGGTGGGGCAAGTTTTCAGGTGGAAACCACGGCTTTGGTGGCCCTGGCGCTGATGAAAAAAAGCGAGCATCCTTTGGCACTCGAAAAAGCCATGCAGTTCATCATGTCGTCAAAAAATGAATACGGTTACGGCAGTACGCAAAGCACCGTACTGGCCCTGAAGGCATTGATCGTGTATGCCCAACGCAACGCGGATCAGACCGGCGACGGCCGTCTGGTCGTGCAGATCGATGGCAAGCGGGTGGCTGAACAGGATTTTTCGACGCGCAGCGCAAAGCGCATTGAAATAAAGGGCCTTGAACAATTCGTAACCGGTCCGCAGGCGCGCATCGATGTGTTTTTTGAAGGAGGAAAGGCGACCATTCCCTTCGACATTGAACTCAAATACGCCAGCCGTCAGCCGCGCAATGCGGCAAATTGCCCGCTCGAATTCAAGACAAGTCTGGATCGCAATTCAGCCGCAATTGGTCAAACCGTCCGGTTAAGTGCGCAAATCCGGAATACGGCCACTACGCCGGCCGCTTCGCCGATGGTCGTAGTGGGTATTCCCGCCGGGTTGAGTTTGCAGCCCTGGCAGTTGAAAAAACTGATGGACGAGAAGAAGTGCGATTTTTACGAAATATGGGACGGCTACGCGGTTTTTCACTTCGAGCGACTCGCTCCGGGCGAGCAGCGGCGGCTCGATCTCGACCTGCGCGCCGATCTGGCAGGCAGTTTTGAAGCGCCGGCCAGTCAGGCATTTCTCTACTACCAGAACGAACAACGGGTATGGAGCAAGCCGGACAGGCTGGTGATTGAATAACACTAATAATTGATAATGAACCCCGTAAGGTTTGCGTCTTCCGGCAGACCCAGTTTTTTGCGCAGGCGGTAGCGTTTGTTTTCCACGCCGCGCACGGAAATGTTGAGCAGGGGAGCGATTTCCTTGGACGACAGGTTCATTTTCAAATAAGCCGCCAGTCGCAGATCTCCAGGCGTGAGATCGGGGTAATCGTGCATGAGTCGTTTGAAAAAATCGTCGTGCACTTTGTTAAAAGACGCTTCAAAAACTTCCCAGTCATGGTCGCCTTCCAGATGGTTGTCGATGAGTCTGGCTAGTTTTTGAAGCGCTTTTGGTTCATTGCGGGCTTCGAGCAGGTCGTCTTTGAGCCGTTGCAGCACTTCGTTTTTTCGTATCAGGTTGAGTGCGGCATTGGAAAGTTCCCGGTTTTTATTCTCCACTTCCAGAAACAATTTTTCACTATCCGCGAGGGCGCGCTGGCGTTCCAGTTCCTGGGCGGCGTCGGCTTCGAGGCGCAGACGCTGGCGTTCCAGTTGCCGACGGCTGTATTTTTCCACTCCCCAAAGCAATAAGAAAGCCAGCAGCAAATAGGCGATACTTGCCCAAATGGACAAATACCAGGGGGGCAATATCCGGATGTTCAGTACGGCCTCTTCCGCGCATCCTTCCGTGCGTACCCGAAACCTGTATTTGCCGTAAGGCAGGTTGGTGAATTCCTTTTCGCCCGACGTGGTCCAAACCGACCATTGGCTGGAAAAACCCTCCAGTTGCCAGGAAAATTTGGGCGCCCGCCCATAGGATGGTACGGCAAACAGAAAACGCAGGTTGTTTTCCCTGGCGCCAAGTGAGATCGTACTGCCATCAGTGGGTAGCGCAACAAGGCCCGAATTTGTTTCCATTAATCGAATGGCCGGCGCAGCGGCAGGTACGGCGGCATAGGTCGAGCCGGTTTTCCGCAACAGGGCGAATCCTGTTTCGAGGCAGAACAGGTAATCGCCGTTACTCAGTCGAATGATGTTTTCAAAATTGGGCACCAAAGGCAGGTTAAATGAAGAGACTGCAGCGCCTTCAACCATACGAATACCGCTGCTGTCGACCCGAAAAAAGACGCCGTTTTCACCCGGGAGCCATTTTTCCCTGCCCGCATCCGGCTCGGGTTCGAAGTAGATACGTTCGGCTGTGGTCCGGATATTCCATACGCCTCTGTCGCTGTTGACCCGTAAAGTGCCGTCGATGAAAGCCAGGTTCAGTTGGAAATCGGTCGGAAGGCCGTCCGTACGGGTAAAAAAACGTTGTTCTTCTACATGGCTGAGGTCCTGGCTCAACCGCAATCTGAACAAGCCCCGGTTGGGGTGGGCGCCCCACAATTCGCCATTGGGGCCAAAAACAATCTTTTTCAGCGGTTGGGCAAAGCCCGAAAGTCGATGGCTGAATTGCCAGTCAGACTCGGGGCTCTTTTTTCTGAAAACAACCAGACCGGTGTAAGTGCCCTGTATCAGAACGTTTTCCTGTCCGGGCACCGCCACGGTACTCCAGCCCCCTGTCACGTCCGAGATGCGACGGGCGTTGTACCCGTCGATCAGAAAACTGCCGCTGTTGTGGCCGCAGAGCAACTGGGTATTGAATGCCGTTAATTGCCAGACCTGTCCCTGGGTGCCTTCAAGTAATTCAAAATTACCGGTTTGCGTCTGCACAAAAACACCCTGATTGGTGCCGATGTACAACAGGCCGCGGTGCTCTGCCGCGGTGTATACGGTACCGATTCGCCCCGACTGATCGATGAAAAAGGTAAGCGGCGAATGCAGGGCAACCAGATCAATTCCCCGATCGAGGCCAAGCCAGAGGTCGCCGGCGCTGTCTTCCAGCATGGCCAGCACAGTGTTGTTCTGGAGGCCGTTTTCGCGGTTGAGATGATAGCGTTGGCGGCCGTCGGGCGCAAGCACATAGACGCCGTTCAGAATGGTGCCGACCGCCCAGCCGCCATCGCGCAGGGCAATGGCTTTGTTTAACTGAAAACGTTGAAATTCAAGATTTAAGGGGTTGGGCCAGGGCCGGCATTGATGGTTGGAAATCTCGAAAATGCCCTTGTTGGTGGTGCCCGCCCAGAGGCTGCCCTGGGGACCGGGTACGATAAATTGAACGATTTCGCCGGCCAGCGCGCCAGTTCCGGGAACAAAGCGAAAAGTATTGTCGGGTAAAAGTTCGTATAAGCCCTGACCGATGGCCGGCAGGTAAATTTTGCCTCCTGCCTCCCGGGCAAACATAATTGAGGCAGGCGGTTTGAGGACCGTTATTTTTTGGTAATCAAACTTGTAAATTGTTGAAAATGACTGAAACAGAACAAAGCCAGGTCCTGGCAAAATGTGCCAGATTTCTTCCTGCTCCAGTTTGTCGTTGCGCACTTCAGCGCTCAACGAACGATAGCCCGGTTTGCCGTTTCCGTCGATGATCCAATATCCGAATTCGGCAAATCCGCCGCAAAAAACCTCTCCGTGGGGCCCCGTTGCCACGGCTCGGATTGTTTGCCGGTTCGGGAGGTAAATATTTCTCCAGCGTACACCGTCGAATTCCAGCAATCCGCCGTTGTTGCCGGCATAAATCCATCCATCCGGCGATTGCGCCAATGCCCAATTCTGGTTTTGCGCACCATAATCGGCCGGAGAAAAATTGCGAATGCGCGGCGTGCCTTGCCCGGCCAGCAGGCTGGTACAAAGCAGGAAAAGCATCAGGGTCCAAAGCTTGCGCATTGCGGCAAAGAAACGTATTATCTCCTGCAAACGACCGGTTTCAAGGCTCAGGACCTGTCAAAAAGCGTCAATGAGGGAGTTTTTCCCGAAGCTTGCCATAGGTCCAGGTGCCGGCAATGGCGCTCAGCAAAGTGACGACAACCACGGTCATTCCGGCGCCGATCTGGGCATAAAGCGGTCCCGGGCAAGCGCCGGTTATCCCCCAACCGATGCCAAACAACAGGCCGCCGATCACGATTCCTTTGTCGAAAGATTTGGGCTGAATGACAATGGGTTCGCCGTTGCGGGTTCTGACATTGAATCGTTTCATGAGCCATACACTGATGGCGCCGGTGACCACCGCGCTGCCAATGACGCCGTACATGTGAAAAGATTGCAGACGGTACATTTCCTGAATACGCCACCAGGAAATCACTTCTGCTTTGGTCAGTAAAATGCCGAACAGGATGCCCGCCAATAAATAAGGTAAATAACTGCGAAGAGTAGACATGGCTAATACGAACCGGTTGCGTTAGAGTATAAGGGGCAGTAACAGGTGGGTGGTAATAAAACCGCCTGCCATAAAACAGATCGTCGCAACCAGCGACGGCCACTGAAGGGTCGACAACCCGAAAATGGAGTGCCCGCTCGTGCAACCGCCGGCATAACGCGTCCCAAAGCCCACTAAAAAGCCGCCAACTACCGTGAAGATCAAGCCACGCCAGCTGAGCAAAACATCCCAGGAGAAAATCTCCGAAGGCCCGAGGCCGGAGAAGTCCGTCAGCCCGAGGGCTTGCAGATCCGCTACGGTGTCGGGCGCGATGGCAACCGGCTCCGGATTTCCGAGTACGGTGACCGACAGCAGGGCGCCCAGCATGATACCGGCGACGTAGACCAGATTCCAGGTGCGGTCTTTCCAGTTGTACTGAAAAAACGGAATGCCGGCCGGCACGCATGCCGCACACAAATCGCGCAGCGTGGAAGAGATTCCGAAACTTTTATTGCCAATCCATAAAAGCAAGGGTACGGTTAGTCCGATCAAAGGGCCGGCCACATACCAGGGCCAGGGTTGACGTAGTAATTCCAGCATGGGAGAAAGTGTTGAAAGTAATGAGCTTGACCAGGAAAAAATCGTCGCTGTTGTTTTCAGCCGGCTTGTTCAGGGTCGATTTTTGCCCGCCTTCGGATCGTATTTGACATTGATATTGATCCACATCAGCCGGGAGATGCGAAAGATATACACAAAGTTGAGTACCAGGAACACGCCGAGCAAACTAAACGCTGCCGTCTGACTCCAGCCAAGTCCCCAGTGGAACAAGGCGATAAACAGGAGGCAAAACCAAGCTGTCCAGATGTAGGAAATAAACATGGCGCCGTAGTAATAACCGGGTTCCGGAAAATAATTGAGGTCGCAACACGGACAACGCTCCAGCATGTCGAAGGGTTTGACAAACGACCAGGATCCGGTCTGGAATGTCTCGCCTTCGTGACAACGGGGGCATTTGAGATGAAAAATACTGTACGATTTTGAGCCTTTGTGCAAGAATGACATAACCAAGGGTACTTTGGCCGCGAAGGTAGGGTGGGTTGGCATACCTTTACCTCATCCTTAATTTTTTCACGTCCTTTCTTATGCGAATCATTTGGCTCTCTCTGCTGTTTTTGCTCTCCCTGAACGCCTGTGATAAATCTACCCCGCTCCCCGAAGCAGCGCAGGTGTCCCTTGTTTTTGAAAATGTGGTCAACGGGCAGCCACTGACATACAGCGCAAAACAATACACCAATGCCGCGGGTGATTCTTACTCCGTCGAACTGCTGAAGTATTATGTGACCAACGTCGTCTTGCTGCGCGCCGATGGCGCCGAATTCAAACTGGGCAATTACGACCTGATCGATGCCGCCAAGCCCGCTACCTGTGAAATAACAGCCGGGCAGGTCCCCAATGGTCATTATACCGGCATGCGTTTCCTGCTGGGCGTCGATTCGTTGCGCAATCACACAGGTTTGCAGGACGGTGACCTCGACCCTGTATATGGCATGTTGTGGAACTGGAATACGGGTTATATCTTTTTCAAACACGAAGGTCGCTTCACCAATGCTCAGGGAGAAGATCAGGGCCTGATTTTCCATTTCGGTAGCGACATTGCGCTCACGCCCGTAGAAATCTCTTTCCCCGAAGGATTGCACGTGGAAGGCGTAGCCCGAAAAGCATTTATCCGGTTCGATCTCGCACCACTGTATGCTACTCCTCACGTGATCGATTTCAATTTGGACAATTACCGCCAGAGTATTACCGCCGACGACCGTATCTGGCTGGCTAATATGAAAGAAAATATGCCCGGCGCGTTCAGTTTCAGCCGGGTCGAATAAGTTTTCCGCGCCGAAGCGCCGGTAAAAAAAGAAGCGCGGACGATGTTGCCAACGGCAAAACATCTCCGCGCTTCTCTTTTATACGCACATTAGGTGTTGTTTTTTAACGCAGCAATGTCACTTCGCCCACCAAAGGCGGCTGCAAAGCCCCGTCGCCCCGTCGCCAAAGGATATTGTAAATGTAGACGTCTACCGGCGCTTCCTGGCCGTCGATCGTACCATCCCAGCGGGCATTGGGGTCGGCGCTTTCAAATACTTTTTGTCCCCAGCGGTTGTAAATTTCCATCTTGTCCACGGTTGCGATACCCTCATTTACCACGACGATGCTGAAACTGTCGTTGGTGCCGTCGCTGTCGGGTGAGAAGGCATTGGGCACTTTGACCTCGGGGAAAAGCAGGAAGATATTCAACACAGCAGTATTCTGACAACCCACCGGAGAAGTCACCACCACCTGATACGACACGTTTGGCTCGTTGGTCGAAGGCGTGATGTCGATGGTCTGGGTGTTGCCCACCGGGTTGCCGTTTTCCGTCCACACAAATGTGTAACCGGAGAGGTTGCCACCAGGGGTAACTCCGGCGGTCAGTTCGAGCGGGACACCGAGATCGAGCGTGTCTTGTGAGGGGTCGGCAACGATGTCCAGGCCAAAATTGGGCACGGTGTTGACTTCGACGGAATCCTCGATTTCGCACCCGTCGCCGTATTGATAAAGGATGTGGTAAGTAGCGTCTTCTGTGGGCGCGATATTGATCTGCGGTCCGTTTCCGCCGGGTGTCCAGGTGTAAGAGCCTCCGGGGAACGATCCGGTAGCCGTCAAAGTCAAGGGATTGCCTTCACAGATCGTGGTGTCGTTGCTTACCGTCAAAGTGGCATTTTGAACCTGTATTTGAATCTGACCGGTGGTAACGCAATTGCCGATGGTAGCGGTTACGGCGTACGTCGTCGTTACGTCGGGCGATACTTCCGGATAGGGTTCATCGGGGAAAAAGCCCGGATCGAAAGGTGTGGAACTCCATTGGAAAACTGTGCCGGGAGGATAAAAGCCGGAGTTGAGGATCGCGCTTTCACCGGGGCAAAGCTGGCGGTCTTGCGGGAAATCGAGCGCTGCGCCATCGCCCTGAACCGTCACGGTGACTTCGTCGGTCAGTTGACAATTGTCGCCAAAAGTGTAGGTGACGGTGTACACCGTCGTCTCTTGTGGCGTTACTACGATGGCTTGTCCGGCCTGCCCGTCGCTCCATTGGTAAGTGCCCGGCAAGGCGCCAGCAGCGCTGAGCGGCGCTGTGAAGTTGCGGCAAATGGTCGTATCCCCAAACGCCTGCAAGGTGCTGAAGGTCGTGGTGATGGTCAGGGTATCGCTTACGCTGCAATCGCCGTTCGTCGCCGTTAGGAAGTAGGTGATGCTGGGCAGGGTAGGAGTAACAACGGGTTGCGGGTCGTTAACCGTACCAAAAAATGGATCGGTCGACGTCCAGGTATACGTGCTGACGTTGTCGGATACCAAATTCAGTTGCACGGATTCGCCGCCGCACAACTGCCGGTCACCCGGGAACTGATACAGGGGTAAAGGCACAACCTCTACGGTTACAGAAGCGCTGCCGGGGCAACCCATAAATTCTCCGGTGACGGAGTAGGTCGTTGTCGACTGCGGACTGGCAATAGGATTGTCGCAACTGTCGCAACTCAGGCTGGTTGCGGGCATCCATGATATTCCGGTCACACCGGGATCATAGGTGACATTCAGCTGAACTTGTTCGCCCGGACAAATTTTGGGATTGACGGGCGTCGCCGTGAGCTCCGCCGGCGGGATTACCGTTACGAGTGCATAACTCGTGTCCGAGCATTGTCCGAACCTCGTTATCCGCTGGTAGGTTGTGGTCAAATTGGGCTGTGCCACCATATTGTACAAGCTGTCGGGTGTAAGCTGGCCCTCTCCCGGCGTCCAGACGAACTCGATTCCAGGGTATTCTGCCGGCTCGTAAATGGGCGAGGTCAGCAATACCTTGGTGCCCTGGCAGACTGTCGTATCATCCGGCAAAATAGCCAGATCGTCGGGCAGACTGTCGACAGTGATGTACAAGGAGGCCGTCCGGGTACAACCCGGCACACTGGTGGTCGCGGTATACAAGGTGGTTTCAAATGGCGTAGCCACGGCCGTCTGGCCATTGGGGCCGATTTGCAAACTGGAAGCAGGGGTCCAATTGACCTGTGAATTCTGGGGAAAAACAGTTGACGCGATCGGCACGGATGCGCCCTGACAAATCGCAACTGTGTCCGGCGTGTTTAAATCGATATTGATTGAAATGACGCTTACCGTCACCGTTTCCACTTCCGTACAACCTGGGTTGGAAGCCGTCAGGGTGTACGTGGTCGTCTGCTCCGGCGTAGCCACCGGATTGGCAATTTCGGCATTGTTGAGTCCGTCGGAGGGCGTCCAAACATAAGTGATGCCCGTTTCCGTTACGGTCGTGCCCAACGCAACGCTGTCTCCCTGGCAGATGGTCAGATCGTCGATGACTGCAAGCAAGGGCGATTGATACACCGTAAGCGTTACACTGTCGACGGAGGGGAACGGACAGGAGATGTTTTGCGCCACGAGGTAATATTTGGTGGTGACCAGCGGTATCACAGCGGGGTTGGCGTCATTGGAGCTGAAACCGGTCGGGTCGGAAACCCAGTTGTAAAAAGTGCCCGGCAGCGATGGTCCGCCGATATTGACGATTGTACCAGCACAGATAATCTGGTCGTCAGCAATGTTGTATTGCGGCGCCTGACCATCCACTACCGTAATTTTGATCGTGTCGTACTGCGTGCACAAAGGCGTTGTCAGCGCGGCGATATAGGTGTATTCGCCGGTCGTCAGGCCGGAAACCTCCGGTGAAGCGCAGTTGTAGCAACTGAGGCCAGCCGGCCCGGTCCAGGTATATTGCGCTTCGGGGAAAGGGTTGCCCGGGTTGAGCGTGAACTCCGCCAGGTTGCAAACCTCTACGTCCGGGCCCAGGTCAATATCGTACACCTTTACCGTAACCACTTCGTTGTAAGAGGTGCAGGTATTGGCCACTTGTACTTCATAACTGGTTGTTTCGCTGGGCGTTGCGATCGGGTCGGGGCAATTCAGGCAAGACAGGGTTGGATTGGGCGCCCAGAAATAAGCGGCCCCACCGGATGCAATAAGTTGTACCGACTGACCGGAACAAACTGCCGTGTCGGCGCTCACAAAAATTGGGTTGTCGTTATCGTCGAGTACGCCGACGGTCGTTCCGCCAAAATCAATGGAAATACCGCCCTGTTCGATCACGTTGCCGAAATCATCGAGCAAAATCACATAAATCTCTCCTTCGAGCACGTCGATACGGCGAACGAAGTCGTCGCCACCGGCGCCCGGGGTTGCCGGACTGCCGCAGTCAAAATCGTCGAGTACCGGCGTCCCGAGCACGGGGTGCGTATCGGCAAGGCCGGTCGGATCGGCGCCACCGGCCCAGGAAGAACGAATGGGCTGGTTGTTGGCGGTGAAGTCGCAAATTTCGGAGGGGTCGTTCATGGGGCCCCAAACGTTGAAGTCGATGTCCGAGGCTTCTGCCGGGTCGGCTGCTTGCACCGAGAAACCGAATTTGCCGTCGGCGCTGGCTTTGAACCAGAAGAAAGAATAATTGAATTGCGGAGCGACAAAACAGCCCTGGTTCACGCCGTCGACCAGAAAGCCGGGGTCGCCGGCGCCGGGCGTGAGTGCGATGATTTCGGGCAAAGTTGTACTGCAACCACCGATGTTCAGGGCATTGTCGCAGGTGGAAGCCGGCGGCAATACGACCGGGCAGGTCACCGTGTCGATTTCAATGTCGAACGGCGAGCAGTTGGCTCCGGAACCGAAGAGGATGTAGTAGGTGCCGGGATTTTCCAAAAACGCGGCACTGATACTGGGGTTGGAAGAAGCAAAACCGCCACCGGCAGAAGTGATGCAGTTCGTGCCGGGTTGGGTCGGGCATTGATCGAAAATCGCCAGTCCTGCGCCCACATTGGTGCCGTTGGTCGATACCTGTATACACTCGTCGCCGGGTGAAGTGTAGGTAAAAATGTAGTCGTTGCCGAACAGGAAGCCGTCGTTGCCGCAGGGCGTATTGTCGACGGTATTGCCCGAAAAACAGTTCGACAGGTCTTCGGCGGAATACGGCAGGGAGGGCACGACCACTGGCGCGTCACAGGTAGTGGGCGGTGGTGTCGTGCAGGCATTGGGCGAGCACTCCCAGACGATTTGAAAACCGGCGTCGTTGACCAGAAAATCCGAAGTAAAATGGATGGTGGCACAATCGCCCGGTATTTGCACCTCGAAATTGGCGCCGTCGCCGGTCACTTGCGTCAGTTCCGTGCCGCTGAGGTCGTCGCCAATGATAAACGACAAGTAGTCAAAGTTGAATTCGGTGGAATAGGATACCACGTTCAGAATGATGCACTGGTGAAATTCCTGCGGGCAAATGGTAAAGGTCAGGTCTTCGTTGACTTGATAATCGGCATCGGGGCCGCCCGAATCCCAGAGGGTGCCAGTGCAACTTTGGCTGCCAGGCGAGTCGCCCATATTGATTTCGGGTACATATTTTTCAATGCACAGTTTGAATGTGCCGGCATTAGGCGATGCTGTGGCAGAGTAATCATTGATCCTCAAATAATACGGAATGCCGGGTGTCAGACCGAATTGCTCGAGATGTATCTCGTTGACGTTCAGCGGCGCCGATGCGCAATCCAGTTCGGCCAGCCCCTCGTAAATACAATCGCCGCGGTAAATGGCTACCTGGGGCATTTGCATGGTGCCGTTGCCGTCGACATTGCCGTACACAGATATTTCGATGTCGACAATACTGCCGTCGGCCGGCAGGGTAAACTGGAACCAGACGTCGCGATCAACCCCGTTGACAAAGCAGGCCGGGATGTTATCATTGAGCGAAATATTGCTCGCCGTGGCGTCTACGTTGGTGTATTGCGCCGGATCGGAGCAATAAGGTACCTCCCCAAGGTCGATCAAGCCGGCGCAATCGTCGTTGACGGGCGCCTGGGCGAATAGGAACAGGGAGCAAAGAGAAAACAGGGTGCTTAAAAAGACCTTCATGCAATTAGGTTTTAATTTCGGCCGAAAAATATCTGGAATTTACGGCGCGGCGATAAGACGGCGCGTTTTTTGAAAAATTCTTTTGCACAAATGCAATCAGGCGGCAAAAATGAATGCCTGGAAGCCCAAACTTTCAATCCGGCTTTCCTCACTACTTTTGCCCCCGAACTTTGACCATCCGAATCACAAAACCCATCCCTTGACACTTCCCATCCGCATCATCAACCGCTCCGACAACCCCTTGCCGGCTTACGAGACCGCCGGAAGCGCCGGACTCGATCTGCGCGCCAACCTCGCAGCGCCGGTCACTCTGCCTCCGCTCGGCCGCGCCCTCATCCCCACCGGGCTGTTTATCGAACTGCCTCAAGGCTACGAAGCGCAGGTCAGACCAAGAAGCGGTCTGGCATTAAAACGCGGCCTGACCATGTTAAATACCCCCGGCACCATCGACAGCGATTACCGCGGAGAGATCGGCTGCATTGTCGTCAACCTCTCGGCCGAAGCGCAAACCATCGAACACGGCGAGCGTATCGCCCAGATGGTCATCGCCCGTTACGAAACGATTCAGTGGCAGGAAGTGGACGAACTGACTGCTACCGATCGCGGCGCCGGCGGATTCGGCAGCACCGGAAAATCCTGATCCTTCAAATTTGACACCGCTCTCATGAATATCATCATACCGATGGCCGGTCGAGGCACCCGCCTGCGCCCGCACACGCTGACCGTTCCCAAACCCCTGATCCCCGTTGCCGGCAAACCGATTATTCAACGACTGGTCGAAAGCCTTGCCGGCTCCTATTCCGGCAAAATAGAAGAGATTGCCTACATCGTTGGCGATTTTGGCGCCGATGTTGAACGCGAACTGGTGGCGATCGCCGAAGCGCTGGGCGCCCGCGGCCGCATTTATTACCAGCAAAAAGCCCTGGGCGTCGGTCATGCGCTGTATTGCGCTGCCGAAAGCCTGAAAGGCCCCTGCATGATCGCTTTTGCTGATACCTTGTTTAAGGCGGATTTCTCCTTCGACGCCCGCGAAGACGGCGTCATCTGGGTGCAAAAGGTCAAAGACCCCTCCTCGTTCGGGGTGGTAAAACTGGATGCGGAAGGCTACATCACCGATTTTGTCGAAAAGCCGTCCACATTTGTTTCCGATCTGGCGATCGTTGGCATCTATTATTTCCGCGAAGGCGAAAAACTGCGCTCGGCACTTCACGAGGTAATCCGCCGCGAAATGCGGGAAAAAAACGAGTTTCAATTGACCACCGCGCTCGAAATGCTCAAAAACGAAGGCATCCGTTTCCGTACCGGCGAGATCGAGGAGTGGCTCGATTGCGGCAACAAGGAGGCTATCCTGTACTCCAACGAACGGATGCTGGTGTTTCACCGCGATCAGGGCCTCGTGTCGCCGCTCGCCACCATCGAAAATTCGGTGATCGTGCCGCCCTGCTTTATCGGCGACAATGCCGTGCTGCGCCACGCCGTCGTGGGGCCCTATGTCAGCGTCGGACACAACTCTACCGTCGAAAATACGGTTATAGCCAACAGCATTATTCAGAATCGCTCCCAGATCAGAAACGCCGTGTTGGAAAATTCCATGGTCGGCAACTCCAGCAAGTTCGTAGGCTCCCGCGACGAACTCAATCTGGGCGATTATTCCCACTTTACACAGCGGTAAACCAACACCCGAAAGCCGCCGAACCTGAATTTTACATGAAAAAATACCTTCTGTTTGTCTGCCTGCTCGGCATTTCCCAAATTTCGCTTGCCCAAAATACGCTCGATGGTATGGTTAAACTCGTGCCGGAACAGGAAGTCGGGCGCCAAAGCGATTTCATCAACGCCGAAAAGGAACGCATCCTCCAGCACTGGGATAAAGCGATTCCGCTTTACAAAAATTTCCTGCGCGAAAACCCCGACAACGATGCAGCATGGTTCGGTATGGCGCGTTGCGAATTTGCGAAAAAGAACTTCGACACCGCGTTGGAAAATATCAACAAAGCCGTGGCCATTGCCCCTTCCAATCAGTGGTACCGCGTTCTGCAGGCCGATATTTACGACCAGTTGGGGCGCACCAAAGATGCCGCCGCGGTATTTGCCGAATTGACCAAAATGTACCCCCAAACCCGAGAATTTTATGAAAAACAAGCCTACTATGCGGTGCTCTCCGGCGACCCGCAGGGTGGTTTGAAAGCCCTGGATCAGCTCGAAAAAGTGATTGGCGTGACCGAAGAGACCTGTATGAAAAAACACGTCATTTACCTCGGCATGTCGGACAATAAACGCGCTGCCGGTGAACTGCAGCGCCTGGCCGATACTTATCCAAATCGCCTCGAATACCGCCACCGCCTGGCAAAATTCTACGCCGAAACCGGCGATAAAACCGCCGCCCGGAAAGTCTACGAAGACATCCTCCGCCGCAATCCCAACGACCGTGAGGCGCAATTGGCCCTGCTCGACCGCAAAGCCAATTCCAGCGAAACCGCGTACCTCGAATCTCTGATCCCGATTTTCAGCGACCCCTCGGCGCCAATCGACCCCAAAATCCAGCAAATCGCCCCTTATTTATCCAAACTCACCCCCTCCGACCCCAACGCGCCGGCCATGATCCGCCTGGCAGAAGCATTGGAAAAAGCGCACCCCAACGACCCGAAAACATACAGCGTTTCCGGTGGCGTATTTTATCAACTGGGTCGCTCCAACGAGGCTTTGGAAAAATACCGGCAATGCCTGCGCCTCAACCCCAATGTTTTTGGCGCCTGGGAAAATACCATGACTATCCTCGACGAGCAGAAAAACTACGACGAACTGCTCAAAACGGCCGAACAAGCCATGGACGCGTTTCCCAACCAACCCAAAGGCTACTTGTTCTACGGCGTCGCCGCAACCGAAAAAGGCCGCTACGACGATGCTGTCGGCCAACTCGAACAAGCGCTCATCATGGCCGGCAACAGCCCGCTTCGCCTCGACATACTGGATCAACTGGGCGTGGCATTGACCCGTAAAAAAGACTACCCCGCCGCAGCCAAACGCTTCGAACAGGCGCTCGCCAAAGGCGGCGAACAACATGTCGGCGTGCTCGAACACTACGGCGACCTGCTCGCGCTCCAGAACGACAAAAAAGGCGCCCAGACCTACTGGCAGAAGGCCTACGACCTGTCTAAAAATCCCGCTTTGCTCGAAAAACTGAAATAAACCACATGGCCCTATTTCTTGCCAAAACAATGCACGGCCTCGAACCCGTGCTGGCCGACGAACTCCGCGCCCTGGGCGCTGCTGATATCCGGCCGCTGAAACGCGCCGTGTCGTTTGAGGGCGATAAAAAACTGCTGTACCGGGCCAATTACGAATTGCGCACGGCATTGCGAATACTCGTGCCCGTACATTCTTTTCCCGCTTACAATGAACGAAACCTTTACTCCGGCGTCCGGGAGGTCGACTGGGGCCGGTACCTGACGGTGCGCGACACCCTGGCGGTAGACGCCGTGACCGCCGGAGAAACCTTCCGGCACTCGCACTACGCAGCCCTCACGGTCAAAGACGCCATTGTCGACCAGTTTCGCGAGCGGCACGGCCGCCGGCCCGACGTCAATACGGCCGCGCCTTCTCTGCGGGTACACCTGCATGTCCAGGGTACGCAATGCGACCTGCTGCTCGATGCCAGCGGCGATACGCTCCACAAACGCGGCTACCGCCGCGATACGGTGGAGGCGCCGCTGAGCGAGGTTTTGGCGGCAGGTATGGTGTTGTTGTCTGGCTGGAACGGCCGGGGACCGTTTGTCGATCCGATGTGCGGCAGCGGCACACTGGCCATCGAGGCGGCAATGATCGCGTTGAATATTCCGCCGCAAATCAAACGAGAGTCGTTCGGTTTTTTCCGCTGGCCGGATTTTGATCAAAAATTGTGGAGAGAAGTAAAAAAGGAGGCTGACAGCCGTATCCAGAAGGACTTTGAATTCCCGATTCTGGCTTCCGATAAAGATTCGCGCGCCCGCAATGCCACCGCCGTCAATGTGCTTTCGGCTGGACTGGAGGACCACGTCCGAATCGAAAAAATGCCTTTTGAAAAACTGAGCCCGCCGGAACCTCCCGGCGTTTTGATTACCAACCCGCCCTACGACGAACGCCTCAAAGTGGAAGCCATCGCCGAATTTTATGAAAGCATAGGCCACCGGCTCAAACAAAGCTGGACCGGCTGGGATGCCTGGTTGATTTCTTCCAACCGGGATGCGTTGAAACACGTCGGCTTGCGGGCTTCCCGCCGTATCACCCTGTTCAACGGCGCGCTGGAATGCAGTTTTCAAAAATTCGAGTTGTATGAAGGCAGCAGGCGGAAATCGGATGAGGATTAAGTTGTGTATCCTGTTCTTTCTGGCAGTGCATGGCTTTGCTGTCGCCCAGATTGATTGCCAACGGCGTCCTGAACTGCTGTTGACCGATTTTCCCCGGCCGGCCGCGGGCTTTTTTCTGGAAAAAAACAAGCAGACGGGCCTTTTGGGGGAACGTTTCAAGGCCTCGGATTTCTTCCCGACGCCAATCGTCGCGCCGCTTTTCCACAATTCGCCTCCGCAATTGCGAATTCCCGACTGGTCAGCCGACGAACTGCCTTTTTTCTGCCGCATCGAACATCGCTGGGACAAACGCACCCGGGTGCCGATCAAATTCCGGCTCGGCTCGGTGGATTACGTTGATTGGCTGGAAGGAAAGAGAGAATTTTAAGCGGATGTATACCTTTGGCGGCATCTACCCACCAAAGTTGTGTCCCCCGTTCGTTTATGTTGAAAAGAATACTTCCTTGTTTCGTGCTGTTGGCTGTGTTCGGCGCCTGCAAAAAAGATGCAGCCGGTTCGGGTCAAAGCAATGCGGATCGTTTGTTTTCCCAACTGCCCTCCTCGGCCACAGGGATCGATTTCCGCAACGATCTTCAATACGACAGTGACTTCAATATTTACCGCTACCGTAATTTTTACAATGGCGGCGGCGTGGCCATCGGCGACGTGGATGGCGATGGTTTGCCCGATGTCTTTTTTACCGCCAACATGGGTAAAAACCGCCTTTACCTCAATAAAGGCAACTGGAAGTTTGAAGACGTCACCGATCGCGCGGGCGTGGCGGGCCGGGGCTCCTGGTCGACCGGCGTAGCGATGGCCGATGTCGACGGCGACGGCCGTCTCGACATTTATGTATGCAATTCCGGCAACCCCCGCTCCAACGAGGCGCAGCGCGATTTTCACCGCGAAAACGAACTTTTTATCAACAATGGCGATGGCACATTCACCGAAAAAGCGCGCGAATACGGTTTGGCCGACCAGGGACTGACGACCCATGCCGCGTTTTTTGATTACGACAAAGACGGCGACCTCGACTGCTATATTCTCAACAACTCCTTTCGCGCCGTGGGCTCATTCGACCTGCGGCAAAACCTCCGCTTTACCCGCGACAGTCTGGGCGGCCACAAGTTGTATCGCAACGACAATGGCCAGTTTAAAGACGTATCGGTCGAAGCCGGTATTCTCGGCAGCGTCATTGCTTTCGGCCTCGGCGTCACGGTGGGCGACGTTGATCTCGACGGCTGGCAGGACATTTACGTGTCCAACGACTTTTTTGAAAAAGACTACCTCTACCACAATCGCGGCGACGGCACCTTCGAAGAAGTGCTCGAAAAACAAATGCGGCACATCAGCTCCGCCAGTATGGGCGCCGATATGGCCGACCTCAACAACGACGCGTATCCGGAGATTTTTGTCACCGATATGCTGCCCGAACCCGATGCGCGCATCAAAACCACCACCACCTTCGAAAGCGCCGACCGATTTGAGTTCGTGCGCAGCAACGGGTATTATAACCAGTTCACCCGCAATGCTTTACATCTCAATAATGCCGACGGGACTTTTTCCGAAATCGCCTGCCTGGCCGGCGTGGAAGCCACGGACTGGAGCTGGGGCGCCCTGCTTTGCGACCTCGATAACGACGGCTGGCGCGACATCTACGTGGCCAACGGTATCGCACAGGATTTGACCAATCAGGATTACCTGAACTTCGTTTCCGACCCTGTCGTGCAAAGCGAAATCATTACCGGGGGCAATGTCGATTTCAAACGGCTGATCGATTCCATCCCCAGTCAGCCTGTTCCCAATTATGCTTTTAAAAACAACGGAAACCTCGGGTTTGAGAATGTAGCCGCCAGTTGGGGACTGGCTCAGCCGGGCTTTTCAAATGGCTCGGCTTACGGCGATCTCGACAACGACGGCGACCTCGATCTCATCGTCAATAATGTCAACAGCGAGGCGTTCGTGTATCGCAACGAGGCAGACAAGCAACTGAAAGACAATCACTTCCTCAAAGTTCAGTTGCAGGGCGACGCGCCCAACACGGGGGCATTCGGCGCCAGGGTATTTTTGCGGGCGCAGGGCAAAACGATTTATCAGGAAGTGTTGCCCATGCGCGGCTTTCAAAGTTCGATGGACGTTCGGCCCAATTTCGGGCTGGGCAATATCGCTCAAATCGACACGCTTCTGGTGGAATGGCTCGACGGCAAAACGACCCTGTTGACCAATGTCGCGACCAATCAAATTTTGACGCTAAAACACAGTGAAGCCAACCACCCGCCGGTGGAGAAACCCTGGTTGAAACCTTCATTAGCACCTGTTTTTCAAAAAATAACGGCCGCCGTGGGGGCCGACTGGCAGCATCGGGAGAGCAATTTCCGCGACTGGGACCGCGACCGCCTGTTGTATTTTTCCCACTCCACCGACGGGCCACGCATGGCAGTGGGCGATGTCGACGGCGACGGCCGCGACGACTACTACATCGGGGGCGCGGCGGGTCAGGCCGGCGCCCTGTTTCTTCAACAAGCCAACGGCAAATTCCGACAGTCGCCGCAACCCGCATTTGCCGCGGACGCCGCTTGCGAAGACACCGACGCGGTTTTGTTCGATGCCGACGGCGATGGCGACCTCGATCTTTATGTGACCTCCGGCAGTAATGAGGCGGCATCCATGTCGCCGGAACTGACCGACAGATTGTATATCAACGACGGAAAGGGACGGTATACGAGGGCAAAAGACCAGATCCCGGGCGACAAACCCTTTGCCAGCGGTTGCGTACGCGCCGCCGATGCCGATGGCGACGGCGACCAGGATTTGTTTGTCGGTATGCGCCTTTTGCCCGAAAAAGTGGGTGTGCCGGTCGGCGGCTTTTTATTGCTCAACGACGGCAAAGGCAGGTTTGCGCCCTCCATTCAGGAGGTTTTTAAAAATATGGGCCTCATCACCGATGCTGCATGGGCCGACGTCGACGGCGACGGTGATTCCGATATTGTCGCTGTGGGCGAATGGATGAGCATCCGAGTTATCCTGAACAATGGCAAAGCAGGTTTTTATAATGGTAACGCCGACAACGGACTAAGGCGCCTCAACGGACTATGGAAACGTATTCAGCCCGCCGATTTCAATGGTGACGGACAGGTCGATTTTATCGTCGGTAACATGGGGCTCAATAGCCGTCTTGAAGCGGCAACAGACCAACCGTTGACCATGTTTTTCAGCGATTTTGACAAAAACGGAGTGACGGAACAAATCCTTTGCCGCTACAACGGCGGCGTGCTGCTGCCCTACGTCTTGCGTGGCGATTTGGTGGGCAACATGCCGGCGTTGAAGAAAAAATACCTGCGGTTTGGCAACTATGCCGGCCAGACCATGACCGACATTTTCAAACCCGAGCAAATGCGGGAAGCGCTTGAACTGAAAGTAGAGGAATTGCGCAGCGGCGTATTGATCAACCAGGGGAATGGCAAATTTTCATTTATTCCCCTGCCTGTCGAGGCGCAATTTGCCCCGCTTTTCGGCTTGTGCACGGGCGACTTCGACGGCGACGGAAAAGCGGATGTCTTGTGCGGGGGTAATTTCCTCGGCTGCAAGCCCGAATTCGGTTATATGGATGCCGACTACGGCTTGTTCCTGAAAGGCGACGGGCAGGGTGGTTTCAAGGCAATTCGCGCCCGTGAAAGCGGATTCCGGATCGAAGGTCAGGTGCGCGACATTCGGCAGGCCCAGGTTGCCGGAAAACCTGCCTGGTTGGTGGCCCGCAACAATGCTGCTGTCGAGATATTCAGTCTACGTAAGGTCAAATAAATTGCCCACTCCCGGCGTGCGGCTGTTGATGAACCCTTCGGCAAATTCCACCCCGATAGGGCGGCCGAACACCCGTCCTTTCGCTTCCATGAAGTGCAAAAAGTCTTTGCCGGAAATAGGGGTGTTGGGTTCCTGACCGTTGGGGTCGTAAAACTGGGATTTGAACGCGAGAATGGCTTCCATTTTGCGCGGAAACCAGGTTGTGATGTCGACTACGAAGTCGGGTGTCAGGTGTTTGTCCTGAATGTAGTGGTACACGGCTTTGGGGCGCCATTTTTCCTGTTTGTTGCCCTCGTTGTCAACGGTTTCGATTTGTGCCAGGCCGGCGTAGAAGCAAGCGTCTGCGGCCATTTTTGCGGCGCGGCCGTGGTCGGGGTGGCGGTCGTCGGGAGCATTGCAGAGCACGACGTCGGGACGGTATTGGCGGATGCAGCGAACGATTTTGAGCCAGTTGGCGGGTTCGTGAACGAAAAGCCCGTCGGGGATATCCAGTGTTTCACGAAAAGCGGCGCCCAGGATACGGGCGGCTTGCCGGGCTTCCTGCGCCCGGATTTCAGGAGTGCCCCGTGTGCCCAGTTCGCCGCGGCTCAGGTCGAGCAATCCGAAACTTTTACCCAGGGCTGCATGGCGCAGCAGCGTACCGGAAGCGCTGAGTTCCACATCGTCGGGGTGTATGCCAATGGCCAGAATGTCAACTTTCATTGTTTTTGGCTAATATTCCTGTGTAATAGTCGTTAGTTTTTTGTTTTTCCGACACAATGCCGGCAAATTACCGGCGCGTTTTTTGCACCGTTTTTCACTGGCTACGGCCGCATGATCAGTTCAAAACAGCACAATGGAAACGACACCGGACAATAATACGCCCAGCCGCGCAGTGCTCGAACAATTGCTTTCCGGCGTGACGGCGCTGGAGAAAGCCCTCGTAGAATCTGAACAACGGGCACAAAAGTACGCGCAGGAAGCCGAAACGCTTCGCCTGGCGCACGATCAACAAACCCAGGCCCTGGAAAAAGTGGCTGAAACTGCCAGGCGGCTTCAGCATGACTATGAGGTGCTTCGTATCCAGAAGGGCGGTTTTGGTTTTAAAATGTTGTTGCTCAGCGGGTTTGCCGGTTTTGTCACGGGCTTTCTGATGCATTGGCTGTTTTTCCGGCCGACCAACGAGCACGCCGAGGCTTTTGCCCGTTTTCGCGATGCGAATTTGTTTCATTACGAAGTCGCCATCAGTCAGGGCCGTATCGATGAAGTTGAAAAAGCGCTGAAAGCCGACGAAAACAAACCGGAGAATGCGCTCATTCAGTCGGAAATCGAGTTCGCCCGAAAACTTGTGGGCGCTGCTGCCAGGCAGTAACAAGCGGTTGGATGGTTCCAAAATAAATTTGCGTGCCATGCAACCTTTTCCCCCGCCGATCCGCACTTGTCGTTTTAACACACACGTATGAGTCACACCCACCCGCTGCACGACCCGGAAGGGTTCGCGCTGGCGAAAGCCTGTCATTCGGGCGAGCGCCAGGCTCAGCATGCCTTGTGGGTGCGTTATAAAAATCGAATGTTCGGCCTGTGCCTGCGATTCGCCTCTTCGAGGCAAGAGGCCGAGGACTTGTTGCAAGACTCCTTTGTGAAGGTATTTCGCGACATCGGGCAATATCGTGGCGAAGGAAGTCTTGAAGGGTGGGTGCGACGTATTGTACTTCGCACATCTATCGAACACCTGCAGAAAAAACGCATCGATACGGGTGTAATCGACGATACCAAATTGTTGCGGGCATTGTCGGATGTCGATCTCGCTTTGGGCGATATTGAATCCGACGAGCCTGGTCGGCTGGTCTCTTTGCTGCAACAATTGCCACCGGGGTTTCGGGCTGTACTGAACCTGTACGTGATCGAAGAACGCAGCCACGAGGAAATTGCAAGGGAATTGGGCATCTCGGTCAATACCTCAAAATCACAACTCAACCGGGCCAAAGCTTTTCTGCGGCGGCTTGCTGACAAAACACTGCTATTGTTATGATACAACCGCCACATTTTGATCGTGATGATCTGGAACAGCATCTTCGTTCCGAACTGCGCGATTATGCCCCCGAAGCGCCTGACCGGCTCTGGGAGGGAATCGAGGCGCGGTTGCCGCAACGCCGCCGCCGCCCGGTGATTTGGTGGTGGCTGACTGGAGTTGCTATGGCCGGGCTCTTTGCTGGAATGGCCTATCGTTTTAAGGGTGACAAATACATTGCCCAACATATACCCGTGCCGATGGCGCAGCCGCTTTCCGCCGTGACGCCAGTCGGCCACTCAATTCTCCAAAGCACGGCCGGTAGCGCCCCCGCCATACTTGCCGGTTTGCCTGCGCCAGAACAAACGGACCGCCGGAAAAATGGCGTCGCCCGGGCGACGCCTCTGGTGGGACTAAGGTCGGACGCCGCTATAACACCTCAAACATATTCCCAACTGCTGAATGGCCAGGCGCCCGGCTTGGACAATGATGTACGCCCGGCAGCGCTCCTGTCTATGGCAGCGCTCTCCGCACTGGAGTTTGAAAACAAATCCAGGCTGAGGCAATGGGCTCGTACGTCTCATATCAAACCGCTGCGCGATACCCGCTGGGCAGTCGGGGTATTGGCCGGCCCGGTGTGGCTTTGGCAACAGGACGGCGGCGCCTCGACAGGCTATACAAATCATCTGGCATTTGCCGAACAAAGTGAAGGGCCTGCTACCGGCTGGCAGACGGGATTGTATGCCCGCTTCGATCTGCACCCGCGCTGGCAATTGAGTGCCGGAATCGGGCGACGCACGACGACACAGGTTGCATCACATACTGCCGAATTGCGCCTTACTGACGCCGTTTGCCTCAACCCTTACGATCCGGGCCCGAAATTGTACGAGTTTCAGTATAATCTGCATTCGAGTGGGAATGAATCCAGCCTTACCGTACGCATCGCCCAGGTGGACACCATGAACACGATGCCTGCCGATGAGCCGTTTCTGTTGAACATGCATACCTCGCGCCAAAGAACGGATTGGGTGGTGCCGCTGACTTTACTGCGTTCCTTCGGAAGCGGCCGCTGGCAGGGTTTTGTAGAGGGGGGCGGCGCTTTGAATATTCCGGGCAGTATCAACGTGCAGGTGGAGCATTTTTCGGAAGCCTGTGCGGATCTGTGCTTTGAAGCCAGCCACATGCCGACCTTGACCAGTCAGGACCGCGGCAATGTCTCGTTTTCGTGGTTGCTCGGCGCCGGCGTGGACTACCGCCTTGGGCGGCGTTTGAGCCTGAGCCTTGCCCCCTCGGTGTTTGGGCAAAAAGGACAAACCGGTTTGGTGCTCAACGGCGGTGTCTTGCTTCGGCTTTGATCAAGCGGAAAATATATGTCTACAACTATTTCACACGCATAACCAATCGTTTATGAAAAAATTTCTTCTCTCCTGTCTTGCCTTTTTTGTCCTTGGGGCTGCCGCGCTGGCACAGAATAATGTCGTGTTGCACCTTTCGCCACGCCTCGGCAATGCGCCTTTTGCGCTGAATACGCCTGTTTCAGCCGGCGCTTACGAATACAAAATCAACCGTCTGGAATATTATATTTCAGAAATCAAAATCACCCACGATGGAGGCCAGGAAACGCCTGTCACAGACATGCACCTGCTGGTGCGACCGGCCCTGGATAGCATGTATTACCTCGGCTCTTTTCCACAAATCACCAATGTGGAAAGTATTACGTTTTCGGTGGGCGTAGACCAGGCGCACAATCACCTCGATCCTGCCTCTTACCCGGCCAATCACCCGCTGGCGCCTCAAAATCCGGCCATGCAGTGGGGATGGGCCGCAGGTTATCGCTTTGTGGCCATCGAGGGCAAGGCGGGTGTAAACTTTGCCTACGACTTTGAAATCCATGCCCTGGGCGATGCGAACTACAAAACGCTGACCCTGCCCACCGCTGCCGAAACACACCCGGACGGCGACAAAACCATTCATCTGGTTGCCGATTATTCGCAGGTGCTGAGCAGCATTAATGTGTCGGCCGGGCTGATTGTGCACGGTTCGTCGGGCAAAGCGGTGACTGTGATGAACAACATGAAAGATGTCGTTTTCAGCGCCGAAACTTCGGCTGTGCTCAATCCCGCATTTGAAGGCACTTTCAGCGTATCGCCGAATCCGGCCACAGCCGGCAAGGCGGTAGCAACGATGACCCTGCCAGAGGGAGGCGATTACCGTATTTCGCTGACTGATCTCTCGGGCCGTGTGGTAATCAACCAGCCTATTGCGGCTGGCAGCCAGACCTTTGCCATCGACCAGCCGCTGAACGCTGGCGTGTATTTCGTCCAACTGTGGCAGAACGCGCGCCCGGTGGCAGTGGAGAAACTGATTGTCACACAGTAAGATTTGTTTTATAAACTGGGGCGTACGGCGGATACCCGTGTTTCTGTTTGTACGCCCCCCTTTTTACAATGAAACAACTTTACTTTCTCGCGTTAGGTTTAGCCATTATACTTGTCGCTTGTCGGAAGGAATCACCCGAGGTTCCGTCTGAACAGCCAGAACCGCTGTTGGTCGTACCACCGGGCTTCCCCGATCCTGTATTTCCGGATGGCAATGAACTGACGCCGGCCCGCTGGGTGTTGGGGAAAAAGTTGTTTTACGATCCGGTGATGTCGAATGACAGCACAATTTCCTGTGCTTCGTGTCACCATGCAGCCAAGGCGTTCAGCGACACATTGGCATTCAGTCCAGGCGTAGCCGGCCGGCCGGGTACGCGCAATGCGCCTACGCTGGCCAACATCGGTTATCATCCCTATTTTACCCGAGAGGGCGGCGTGCCTACACTGGAGATGCAAATTCTGGTACCCATTCAGGAGCACAATGAATTCGATTTCAATATCCTGTTGATTGTGGAGCGACTCTTGCGCGACACTTCGTACGTCCGAATGAGCAGGGAAGCCTATGGCCGCGACCCGGATGCTTTCGTCATCACCCGATCGATTGCCTGTTTCGAACGGACTTTGGTTAGTGGAAACAGCCGCTACGACCGGCACTTTTTTCAGGGAGAAAGCGGGGCTCTCACCGCGGCTGAAAAGCGCGGTATGGAACTGTTTTTTTCTGAAAAAACCGACTGTTCGCGCTGCCATGGGGGATTTAACTTTACAAATTATGCATTTGAAAACAACGGGCTTTATACCGACTACACGGACCCGGGCCGCTTCCGGCTGACCGAGTTGGAAAGCGATCGCGCCCGTTTCAAGGTGCCGACACTGCGCAATGCCGCGCTCACCGCGCCGTATATGCACGATGGCTCGCTGCCCACCCTGGAGGCGGTGATTGAACACTACGATTCAGGCGGGCGGGCGCACCCCAACAAGAGCGCACTGATCAGACCACTGGCTTTGAGCGCCGCTGAAAAGGCCGATCTGGTCGCCTTCCTGAACAGTCTGACCGATGAGGCATTTGTCAGCAATCCGAAATTTCGTCAAAATTGATTCCTTTTTGATATGAAAAAACTTCTCCTCCTGATACTTACGGCCATTTTCATTGCCAATTGTGATTCCAAAGACCCTGTCGAGCCGCCGGCTGCGTACGACCCCACGCCGTACAACCTTGAAGTGGGCTATTTCCCGGTGCCGGATTTGCCCGCCGACAACAAACTGACGGTGGCTGGCGTGCAACTCGGGCGAATGTTGTTTTACGAACCCAAACTCTCAAAAGACGGCTCGCAGGCCTGCGCCGATTGCCACAAACAGCAGGATGCCTTTTCGGATATTCGCCGCTTCAGTATCGGGGTGGAAGGCCTGCCGGGTAAACGCCAGGCGATGGCTGTGATGAACCTGGCCTGGCACCACAACGGCTTGTTCTGGGACGGGCGGGCGCTACATGTACGCGACCAGGCACTAAAACCTATTCAGGATCCCCTGGAAATGAACGAAACCTTGCCCAACGTGGTCGCCAAGTTGTCGGCAGATAAAAAGTACACCGACCAGTTCATACGTGCATTTGGCGATGCCAACGTGAGCCCGGAGCGCATAGCGCTTGCGCTGGAGCAATTTATGCTGACCATGGTGTCGAACAATTCCAAATACGACAAGTGGAAAAACGGGCAAGCGACGCTGAGTGAAAGTGAAGAACGCGGCAGGATTCTGTTTTTCACCGAATTCGACCCCTTCGGAACGGAACGGGGCGCCGAGTGCTTTCACTGTCATGCCGGATTTAATTTTACCAACGACGAATTCATGAACAATGGCCTCGATACGGATGCCGAACAGACCGACGAGGGCCGGGGCAAGGTAACCGGCAACCCGGTGGATCAGGCAAAATTTAAGGTGCCGAGCCTGCGCAACGTCGCGCTGACGCCCCCCTACATGCACGACGGACGTTTTACCACGCTGGAAGAGGTAATTGACCATTACAACACCGGCGTCAAACCATCGGCTACCCTGGATGAACTCATGCAATACAACATCCAGCCTGGTGGTCTGCAATTGACCGCCCAGGATAAAGCCGATCTGACCGCTTTTTTGAAAACGCTGACGGATGAGACGTTCCTGACCAATCCGGCCTATCAAAAGCCGGAATAGGGATACCTCCGCCGCTCAGGGCTCGTCGTCTGCCGGGCCTTTCAACGGTGAATCACAGGTAAACTCCTTTGTGCCCCCGACTCAGAACTTCCAGCGCCGGAACGCTTCCATAGCCTCATATTCCGCCAGGCCCAGTGCCCGGTATTGCTCGGCAGTCTCGCGGTTGCGGTCTTCGGCGCGTTGCCAGAATTCGCGGGCATCGTCGCCGGGGAAGGGCGGCTGGTCTTTCTGGCTTTGGTGCATGAAGATGGCCTGGCGCTTTTTCTTCAATTCCATGGGACTGATGGGCACGGCCATTTCGATCTCGTCGACGGCCCATTCGTGCCAGGCGCCGCGATAGAGCCATAGCCAGCAATCGCGCATCCAGGCGCGGTCGTACAAGCGCCTGAACGCTTCAAAAATGGCGTCGAGGCAAACCCGATGCGTGCCGTGCGGATCGGCCAGGTCGCCGGCGGCATACACCTGGTGCGGCTGAACCGATTCCATAAGATTCATGATGATCTGGATATCGTCTTCCCCCAGCGGTTTTTTCCGGGTGCGGCCGGTTTCGTAAAACGGCATGTCAAGAAAGTGGATATGGTCGTCGTCGAGCCCGACGAAACGGGCCCCTGCCCGGGCTTCGGTGCGGCGGATGAGTCCTTTGATCGAACGCACGTCGTCGATGTCGGAGTCGCTCAATCCCTTGTTTTTGAGGAACTTGATGATCTTTTTGATCTTTTTGTCGCCGGCTTCGGTGTCGAGTTTTTGATCCTTTACAAATTCTCCGAAAAACTCGGCAAAACGCAGCGCATCGTGGTCATGCACGGCAATGTTTCCGGAAGTTTGATAGGCTACATGTACGTCGTGGCCTTGTTCGACCAGCCGGAGGAAGGTGCCGCCCATGGAGATCACGTCGTCGTCGGGGTGCGGACTGAACAGGATCACACGCTTGCGGGCCGGATTGGCGCGTTCGGGCCGCTGGGTGTCGTCGACATTGGGTTTGCCGCCGGGCCACCCGGTGATGGTGTGTTGCAGGCGGTTGAAGATTTTGATATTGATCTCGTAGGAGGAGGCGTGTTCGATGATCAGTTCGGAGAGGCCGTGTTCGTTGTAGTCTTCGTCGGTGAGTTTAAGGATGGGTTTACCGACCTTTTGCGACAGCCAGATCACCGCTTTGCACACCAGATCGTCGGTCCAGTTGCAGATACCGACCAGCCACGGCGCTTTGCGGCGCGTAAGTTCAGTAGCGGCGCTTTCATCGATAATAATGCGGATGTTCGGGTGTTTTTGCAAAAAAGTGGCTGGCACAGCGGTTGAAATGTCGCCTTCCACGGCGTGGCTGATAATGCCGGCTTTGTGGCTGCCCCAGGCCAACAGGAATACCTGGCGGGCTTTAAAAATCGTGGCGATGCCCATGGTGATGGCGCGATAGGGCACGTTTTGTTCCAGGCCGAAATCCTTGACGGCGTCGCGCCGCGTGAGGTTGTCGAGCCGAACCATGCGGGTGAGCGATTGTTCGCGGGCGCCCGGTTCGTTGAAGCCGATGTGTCCGGTACGCCCGATGCCGAGCAGTTGGATATCGATGCCGCCGGCGAGGTCAATCAGTTTTTCATACCGCTCGCAGTAGGCTTCCACTTCCTCCATCGGTATGGTTCCGTCGGGGATGTGAATGTTTTGCTTGGGAATGTCGACGTGGTCAAATAGGTATTCGTGCATGAAGCGCCAGTAGCTTTGCTGGCTTTCCCGCGACATGGGGTAGTACTCGTCGAGGTTGAATGTGACAACATTGTGGAAACTCAGGCCTTCTTCCTTGTGCATCCGGACCAGTTCTTCGTACACCCGGATCGGTGACGAACCGGTTGCCAGCCCCAGCACGATCTGTTCGCCGTCCTGCTGCTTTTGCCGGATGGCCAGCGCTATGGTACGTGCCACGTGGCGGGAGGCTTCACCGGGGTCGGCCCAAATCTTGACGGGCATTTTTTCAACGCTTTCGAGTTCGAATTTGAGGTAGCCGGCTGAGGATTTTTCCTTGTTTGTCATGGTTGTCAAAATTGGTTTGCCCGACAAAAGTAGGCTAAAATTTCACTCCGTTAACGTTAACGGAGTGAAATTTATGACAAATTTTCGAGAAGATGCCCTTGCAAAACGAAACGGCAGGCCACTCGTCAAAATCGAGCGGCCTGCCGGAAGGGTAAAAAATCAGATAATTGAATTCGAAGGATCAGACGCCGAATCGGGCGCAAATAGGGCAATCTTCTTTTTTATGCCCACGCGCCGGACAGTATTGCCGGCCGAAAAAGATGATCTGGAGGTGCAGTTTGTTCCAGCTGGATTCCGGGAACAGCGCTTTCAGGTCGCGTTCGGTTTTTTCCACACTTTTGCCATCGCTCAGGCCCCAGCGGGCCGCCAGGCGATGGATGTGGGTGTCGACGGGGAATGCCGGCACGCCGAAAGCCTGCGACATCACGACCGAAGCCGTCTTGTGGCCCACGCCGGGCAGGGCTTCCAGGGCTTCAAAACTGTTCGGAACTTTGCCGCCGTGTTGATCGATGATGATTTTTGAAAGCCCCCAAATCGCTTTTGATTTAGCCGGCGACAGGCCGCAAGGCAGGATAATCTCCCTGATTTCTTCCACCGACAATTTGACCATGTCGGCCGGATTGTCGGCCTTGGCGAAGAGTTTGGGCGTAATTTGATTGACACGCTCGTCGGTGCATTGCGCCGACAAAACGACGGCCACCAGCAACGTGTAGGCATCCCTGTGTTGCAGGGGAATGGGCGTCTCGGGGTATAAGTCGTCGAGCATCCGGGCAATTTCGCGTGCTTTTTCTTTATTGTTCATAGCCTGTCAATGCCGGAAGTGACGGAAACCGGTCATCACCATCGCCATGCCGCGTTCGTCGCAGGCGTCGATGGAGTCCTGGTCTTTCATCGACCCGCCGGGTTGAATGACGGCGGTAATACCCGCTTCGTGAGCGATTTCCACACAGTCGGGGAAAGGGAAAAAAGCATCGGAAGCCATGACGGCGCCGTTCAGATCGAAGCCGAAGGAACGCGCTTTGGCAATAGCCTGACGCAACGCATCGACGCGTGAAGGCTGGCCGCAGCCCATGCCGATGAGCTGACGCTCTTTGACCAGGGCGATTGCGTTGGATTTGAGGTGTTTGACGCACTTTACGGCAAACAGCAATTCGCCCACTTCTTTGGGCGTCGGCGGGCGTTTGGTGACCGGTTTGAGGTCGGCTTCGGTTTCGGTTTTGAGGTCGGTATCCTGTTCGACCACGCCGTTGAGCAGGCTGCGGAAGCTGCGTGGATTTATTTCAAAAGTTTTGATTTTCAGTAAAATACGCTGGTCTTTTTTGCGAAGCAATTCGAGCGCATCAGGCGCGAAATCGGGCGCGATGAGCACTTCGTAGAAGAGTTTGTTGATCTCCTGAGCCGTTTCCAGATCGACGGTCGTATTGGTAATAAAAATACCCCCGAATGCAGAAGTTGAATCACAGGCAAGCGCCGCCTGCCAGGCCTCCAAAAGGGTGTTCCGACGGGCGACACCGCAGGCATTGGTGTGTTTGAGAATGGCAAAAGTGGGCTTTCCGGCGTGGAATTCGCGCATCAGCGCCACAGCAGCGTCGATGTCGACGAGGTTGTTGTAGGAAATCGATTTTCCGTTGAGTTTGTCAAATACCTGTTCGAAATCGCCGAAAAACACCCCTTTCTGGTGCGGGTTTTCGCCATAACGCAGGATGTCGGAGCGGTGAATGGAGTATTTGAACGAAATATCGGTTGTGCCCTCGTTGAACCAGTTGAAGATAGCGACGTCGTAATTGGAGGTCACTTTGAAAGCGCGCCGGGCAAATTCGCGGCGGTTGTCGGCCGTGAAGAGGCCGTTTTGCTCGTTGAGTAATTCGAAAAACAGGGCGTAATCGTCCTGAGAAGGTACGATCACCACGTCGTTCCAGTTTTTGGCTGCGGCCCGGATCAGGGATACGCCGCCGATGTCGATTTTTTCGATGATTTCGGCGGGGTCGTCGGTTTTGGCGACGGTATCCTCGAAGGGATAAAGGTCTACGATCACACAGTCGATTTCCGGGATGTTGTATTGTTCGAGTTGGGACAGGTGCGCTTGTTCGCGGCGTGCCAGAATACCGCCGAATACCGCCGGATGCAGGGTTTTTACACGGCCGTCGAGGAT
Organism: Saprospiraceae bacterium; assembly: GCA_016787345.1. Taxonomy (GTDB): domain Bacteria; phylum Bacteroidota; class Bacteroidia; order Chitinophagales; family Saprospiraceae; genus M3007. The sequence goes on from JAEUUU010000184.1 coordinate 32,095, forward strand.
ACTCGGGTAGCCCGTCAGACTTTCCACGGCAACGGCAGGGATACCGAGTTTTTCAATAAAAGTTTGGGTGCCGCCGGTGCTGTAAAGGGTTACGCCGAGTTCGTGCAGGCGGCGAATGATGGGTTCCAGGCCGTCTTTGGAATAAACGGAAACCAGGGCCGACCGCAACTGACGATCTGGCTGAGGGGGGGTATTCGACTTATTTTTCATGCTGTAAATTTGAAGCCGCAAAAGTAGCCCATTATGGCCAAGAAGGACGGCTCATGTCAAACATTCTCGAATTTTTAGCCCATACACATCAATCGTGGATTCACCCCAGGGGCAGGGCGGCAACCCGATGTTTGCTCGACCGACTGGCTGCGGCGCCCCACGACAAATTGCTTGAAATCGGCTTCGGCACCGGGCAAACGCTGGTCGAAGCTGCGTTGCGCTGGCCGGGCTCCCGGCTGTGGGGCGTTGAGCAGTCGAGGGCCATGTACGAAACGGCCGGCCGGCGCTTGCTTTTTTGCGGCATCGCCCGGGCCCAGCTTTCGATGATCGGAGATGGACAGGCGCTGCCTTTTTCCGACGGTTTTTTCGATGCGGTGTACGCGGAGTCGGTGCTGGCAATTTTACCCGATGCAACCATCGAAACTTATTTCCGGGAGATAAACAGAGTGCTCCGGCCGGGCGGTGTTTTTTTGAACAACGAATCGCTCTGGCTCGACGGACTTCCGGTTGCCCGAAGGCAGGAGATCAATCGTATTTGTATGGAAAGATTTGGTATCCGGCAGGCCTCGGAGCAATGGGCGACAAAGGAAAACTGGCTTCTGTTGGCAGAAAAATCCGGATTCGTTGTCGCAGAGACCGTGCCGCTGGCAACAATCCGACCGGTTTCGAGGTGGTCGTTGCAGCCGCCATTGCGCGCAACGGTTTTTTCCGCACTGGGCTGGCTGCATAGAAGCGTCCGCCCGGCGTTGCGCGCCCAGCGGCGTACATTTCTGGAAGCGCAAAAAGAGATGAACCGACAGGGCCCAATGCTCGAAGCCTGGCTGTTTCATCTGGCCAAACCTGCAACCTAAGCCCCACACCGCCCGCTACCATCAACCCTTATAAACCCTCATCAACCCTATAAACAGATCAATTATTTGAGATGCAAAATGTTGCCCATGTGGTAACAAGACCGGCAACGGGGCTCGTATTGTTCTTTTTCTCCCAGCAGTACCACGGCGTCGCCTTCGGCCAGACGGAAGGAATGGGTGGCCAGGTTACCGCAATGCACACAAATGGCGTGCACTTTGGTGACGTATTCGGCAATCGCCAGCAATTTGGGCATAGGCCCGAACGGCGCGCCCCGATAATCCATATCCAGCCCGGCCACCACGACCCGGATACCCCTCAAGGCCAGTTGCTGGCAAACCTCGACAATGCCCTCGTCGAAAAACTGTACCTCGTCGATGCCGACGACGGCGGTATGGTCGTTTATTTCCAGTAATTTTTCCGAATGATCGACAGGCGTAGCCAAAACACTGGTTGTATCGTGAGAGACGATACTGGATTCGTCGTAGCGCGTATCGATCCTGGGTTTGAACACTTCTACCTTGAGCGAAGCGATTTTGGCGCGTTTGAGGCGGCGGATAAGTTCTTCGGTTTTGCCGGAAAACATACATCCGCAGATCACTTCAATCCAGCCGGAGCGCTGGCCTTTAAAATGAGGTTCGAGAAACATGGAAAAAAACGAGTTGTAGTTGGCTGAACTTTTTGAAATTCGCCGTGAAAATAATCACCTCCCCGGGGTTGGGTAAATTATACCCGGTTCCGAATTATGAACATTAGAAAATGGATCTGTTAAAAGCCAAAATTTACCTCGACAAGATCAACCGCGAGTTTGCGCGGATGGGCAAAGACCCGGAAAATGTCGCCCGTATCGATATCGACATCATGTTGTCGTACGTCCGGGAGTTTTACGACACCTTCCTGGAAGAGAAAAGCGCGCCGGTTGTCGCTGCGCCCGCGCCCAAACCCGAGGCGCCGAGCCGGCCTGTACATACGCCGCCGGCCGAGCCGCCCGCGCCCAAACAAGCCGACCCGCCGCCGCCTCCCGCTCCTGCGCCGCCTCCCGCACCGCCCGCTCCCGAGCCGGTACCGGTAGTCGTTGTTCGGCCGCCCGAGCCGCCCGCTCCGCCGGCGCCGCCTGTTCCGCCCCCCGTCGAGGAAAAACCTTCCCTCGCTTCTGCGCCGCCTACGCCCGAACCTGCCCGCCCCAGCGGCGCCCACCACGGGCATAATCATGTGCCGCCCGAGGCAGAGGCCTTGTTTGAACAAAAGCAGGCGAAAGAACTGTCCGAGAAACTGTCGGAACTGCCCATCGCCGACCTCCGTAAGGCCATTGCCCTCAACGACCGCCTCCTGCTCACCCGCGAATTGTTCGGCGGCGATGCCCAGGCATTTGAAAATGCCATCAGCGCGCTCAACAGTTTCTCCGGTTTTGATCAGGCCAAACATTATTTGATCGAAAACTGCGTGATGCGCTATCACTGGACGGAAAAGAAGCATCAGGAAACGGCCCGCAACTTTATCAAACTGGTGCGCAGGCGTTATAAATAAACATTGTAATGAAAAAAATACTCGTGGTCGGGCAAGGCATCGCCGGAACCGCCATGACCTGGGCGCTCCGGCAACGGGGCGCCCAGGTGCATTTGATCGATTCGGATGCGCCAACCAGTTCGTCCCGTGTAGCGGCCGGCATCATTAATCCGGTTACGGGAAAGCGTTTTGTGAAGTCATGGGGAGTTGAAACCTTTCTGCCGGCTGCCCGATTGTTTTACAAAAGCCTGGAAGATTACCTCGGCATTTCATTTTGGCACGAAACGCCGATCCTGCGCCTATTGCGCGCCACGCAGGAGGCCAACGACTGGTCGTCGCGCTGCGGAATGCCCGATTATGCGGAATGGTTGGGCGAGCAGGCGGATGCCGGCGACTGGTCGCCGTATCTGCACCCCGGTTTTTCATTCGGTGAAATTCGAAAGAGCGTCCGGGTCGACTTTTCTCAATTGCTCCCTGCTTTTCGCAGTAAAATGGCGGAAGAGGGGGTATTTTCAGTGCAAACATGGTCGTACGAACAGTTCGACCGGCAAGCCAGTGTTTTTGATGCCCTTGTTTTTTGTGAAGGATGGAGTGCCATGAACAATCCGTTTTTCCCGGGCCTGGCCTGGCAAGTGGTGAAAGGGGAGGCTTTTATCATCCGGATTGCGACCGAATCCGGCTTGAATATGCCGCGCGAAATGATCAAAAAGGAGGCCATCATCGTTCCTATGGGAGATGGGCTGTACTGGGCAGGCGGCACGTACAACTGGACTTTCGACGACGAGGCGCCGACCGAGGGGGAAAAGGAAATACTCCTTGGGCGCTTGCACGACATGCTCGCCGTGCCATTTGAAGTTGTAACCCACCGCGCAGCGGTACGGCCTGCCACCAAAGACCGGCGTCCGTTTTTGGGCCGAAGCCCGCGACACCAGAACGTGTTTATCTTCAATGGACTGGGGACCAAGGGTGCATTGTTGGCCCCGTTTTGGGCGCAGCACCTGGCTGAACATCTGCTGAACGGCGCTGCGCTCGATCCGGAAGTGGATATCCGGCGGTTTAGTAACTGACCGTGCGCTCAAAAAACTTGTGAAAAAACAACACCTGATAGTCGACGGCATTGCCCCAGTAGTCGCCGTTGTGCTCACCCGGCCGTTCAGTGTATTCGTGCGGAATGCCGGCTTTCAACAGTTTTTCGTGCATCTTGCGATTGGCTTTGAGGAAAAAGTCGCCGTCGCCGCAATCGATGATGAGGTCTATGGAAACGCCTTCGATCAGCGGGATGAGGTTGACAACCGAGTTGTTTTTCCAGTTGTCCCAATGCCGCGCCGGATTGCCCAGTACACCTTCCAGGTCCCAGTCGTTTTTTCGAAAAGGCTGTAAATCAAGTCCTCCAGCCATGCTTCCGGCGGCCCCGAAAAGATCGTGGTGGCGAAAGGCCAGCGACATGGCGCCATGCCCGCCCATGCTCAGGCCGGCAATGGCGCGCCCTTCGCGCGCCCGACGGGTGTGGTAATAATAGTCGATAAACGGCACCACTTCTTGCGTGATGTGCGTGTCATAACGCACTGTCGAATCGACGGGGCTGTCGAGATACCAGCTGTCGTAGCCGCCGTCGGGGCACACGATCAGCATTTGGTAGGTGTCGGCCAATTGGCGTAAATGCGGGGCGTCGGTCAGCCAGGCGGCGAAGTTGCCGCTCCAGCCGTGCAGCAGATACAGGACAGGGTAGGGGGCATGCCGAAACGAGTAGTTGTCGGGTCGTATCACGAGGCATTTGACCGCCTTGTGCATCGAAGGGCTGTTGATTTCCAGGGTGTCGACCTGGCCGGCGTGCAGACGATCGAGGCCGAGAAAGAGACTGATAAACAAGATATAAGCGCGCAAAGTCAAAAAAATAGAAGATGGTTTGAAGCGGTGAAAGTAAGGGCATGGCGCATTTGAGACAAAATATTGGCGCGCCATGGTAACAAAAAAAAGTAGGCCCGGATATCGGGGCATGTCAGTTACAAATCAACTCCTGTTATTTCACAACGTACCTCAACCATGGCGCCTTCCTTCCGGGGACAAGGATGGGCGGCGCCTCATTTTCCAGGTTCAAACTATGAAAAACATGCTATTCGCATTGCTTGCGCTCATGGCAAGCCCCTTGCTCGCCCAAAATCTGAACACGATGTGCGGCAACGGCAATTTTGAAAGCGGTTCGATCGACCCTGCCGAATGGAGTGGCAGTTATGGCAACTTCTCCACCAATTCGTGCAATTATCCGGTTGGGTCCAATACCGGCTTCTCCTCCAACGCCAACGTAAATCAGAACGACGGCAACCAGACGGTCGTAGCCGCTGGCAACGACCCGATTATTTCTGTCCTGTCGACCGTACCGCCTTACCCGACGGTCAACAATTATTCCCTTCGCCTGGGCAATGCAGCGCCCTGTTTCGGCGAAGAGTCGATCAGCAAAACTTTTGTGGTCGGTCCCGGCGACAGATACCTGCGGTTCTGGTACGCTTACGTGGGGGATTTTACCCATGCCAATGGCGCGCCGAGCGCGGTTACGCCCTTGTTCAGCGTCACGTTGTACGACAACACGCAGTCGCACGATTACAGCCATGTGGTCAATCTCGGCAACGGCTCAAACGTCCTGATGGCGAGTACTGCCGACAATTTTGTCGTGAAATACAACAACCAATGGGTGTACAAAATCTGGACCTGCGTCGAAATTCCGCTCGATTCGATGACCAACAGCAACGTCACCCTGACTTTTTACAACAGAGATTGCACGGCCGGCGCACATGCCGGTTACACGTATATCGACAACCTCTGTCTCGACTGCTACGGCGACCCTTCGGGTAGTTTCCAACTCGATCCGGACAATTCGGATACCTGCGGACTGCCCGGACAAATCTGTTTCAATTACACCCTGCCCGACAACGGGGCCAATACCGGTAATTGCCAGATCGACCTGACCATTTACCAAAACGGATCGCCGCTGGCCCTGTTCAACAGCCCTGTACTGACTTCGGGTACGCAATATTGCTTCCCCTTGACTACGGGCAATCTTTCGGCGCTCAACAATGGTCTGGGCGGGTTCGACTTTGCCGCTACGGCCCACTTCTCCATCACCGATGCTCTTGGAAATACCCAGTTGTTGCCCGATAAAGTGCTCGGCAGCGCTCCGGACGGTGTGGATTCCGGGGCAAACAACGATTGTGAATTCATCTGTGGCGGCAGCGCCAATTGCGATTCGCTGAGCGTGAGCGTCACCGATCTCGGCGGCGACCAATGCTGCTATCGGGTCGATCTGCACAACCATCAAAACCTGCCCATTGCCTACATGGAAGCGACGGTCAACGGCGACTGGGCATTTGCCACGGGCTACTCGGCCGGCGCGCCATTTTTGTGGTCGCCGACGCCGCCCGGACCCAATTCGCTCCCGATTTCCATTACGTCGCCGGCAGGGGCCAGTTCCATTCCGCAGGGCGATTACGCAGACGCTTTGAATTTCTGCCTCGAACCTGTTCGACCCAATACGACCACGCCGCAAATCCTGGTATTTACCTGGTATACACCTGCGCCGGGGGGGCAGGGTTTCATGCCGGTGTGCAGCGACACGATCGTACGGCAATGCCAGCCCGCGGTGGATCAACCCTGTGTGACTGTTTCAGCCGGTCAGATTAATTGTAATCCGGAGAACCCCTACGAGTACCTCGTGAGTTTCCAGGTGACCAACAACAGCGGATTTACCGCGACACACGTAACGCTCGACAACCTTTCCGACCCGGTCAACTTCGGTTTCAGCGCCTGCAACGCCAGTTCGCACCTGCCTTCCATTATCATTCCTTTGTCGCCGGCTTTGCCCGATAACGCTACGTCGGGGCCCTTGTGCGTAAAATTTACCAGTCTGACGCCCATTCTTTCCCCGACAAACCTGACGCTCACGATCGGTTTGATGAGCCCGACCTCCTGCTGCCACAATGAAGAACCGTTGAAACTGGTTTTGCAGCCCTGTTGCGACCCTTGTCGGGACATCAAACTGACCAGCAATCCGATTAATGTGGGCCAGGACGATCAGTGCTGCCACAGTCTCGATATCGAAAACGACTGCGCGTACAAGTTTTTCCACAAAATACAACTCGATATCGTGACGCCGGGTATTCAATTCGGCTACCACGCACTGGGAGGTCCCAATGCGGCCGACTGGAATATAACGGCTTCTACGCCAGTAAGCCTGAGTTTTGCCCTGAATGGCGCCAACTACATCCCCAAGGGCACGACCATGGACCTCGTCCAGTTTTGCCTCGACAACATCGACCAGCCTTCCGAAACGCCGCAACGCATTGCCGTTAAATGGTTTACACTGAATGCGCAGGGCGTCGACAGCCTGGCCTGTACCGATACGCTGACGTTCAACTGCGTGCCACGAATCGACAATGAGTGTCTGGAAATAAGCGATCAAAAACTCGAATGTTCGCCCAACGACAGCATGTATTGCTACACGTTCACGGTAAAAAATACCTCGTCGATCCCCTTTGGCGCGACCAATCTCGACCTGTTTGAAGTCAGCGGCGCGCACATCGACTTCGTCGGCTCCGGGGGCACGTTCCCGCTGCCGCCGCTGAACGCGGGCGATACGATCCGCCTGACAGTATGTTTCGACGCATCGCCATTTCCCATAGCAGAGGATTTTCTGGTATTTCAGTACCGCTTGCGCTATTTGATGGGCGACACCTGCTGCTATGAAAGCGCGCTGGACACCATCGCCGTACCGAATTGCTTCGACTCGATTTGTCCGCCGACCTGCTGCTGCTATCCCTCCAATATCGTGTTGCCCACTGGCCTTTCGCCCAACAACGACGGTTTTAACGACGAATTCGTCATCACGGGAATCGACCGCTGCAACAAGGTCACCCTGACCGTGTACAACCGCTGGGGCAATATCGTGTGGAAAAAAGATCAGTACGACAACAGCTGGGCCGGTACCAATCAGCAAGGCGATGAACTGCCACAGGGCACTTATTACGTGTTGCTGACGCTCCACGACAGCGGCGCCAACATGTCGGGTTTTGTCGACCTGCGAAGACAGTAAAGTGGCAATTGCGGCATTTTTTTCATGGGCGGGGGAAAAGCGCCCCCGCCCGATTTTCCTCATCAAGCAAACTTTTACCATGCGCAACATACTTTTCCTTCCTGTTCTTTTCCTGCTTTCGATGCCGCTGAGGGCTCAGCAGGACGCCATGTTCACCCGCAACACCTTCAACAGCATGTACCTGTTCGGCAATCCTGCCTATTGCGGGGTACACGGTTACTGGACCACCAATGCTCTATACCGCACGCAATGGCTCGGTTTCGACGGCGCGCCGCAAACCATGTACCTGGGCGCCGAGGGAATGGTGGGCCGGCGGCAAAATGCCGGGCTCGGCTTTTCGCTCATGCACGATAAAATCGGCCTCGACCGAATGACCCATTTGTCGGCCAATTACGCCTACCATATCCGGATGGACAAGGACCAAACCCTGTCGCTGGGACTGAAAGCCGGGGCTTTTTATTACAAATCACTGCTCGGCTCGGCGGTACTCGACGACAATGGCGACCCGGTGTATTCATCCGGCGATGTTCAAGGCGTGGTGCCGCAGCTCGGCGTGGGGGCGTACTGGTACAC
>JAEUUU010000023.1 GCA_016787345.1 Saprospiraceae bacterium
TCGGGATCGTTTGTCCGTCGTACTGACCGCCCGTGTAGAACACCGAGTAGTTCGTGGCTGCCGCGTCGCTCGGGTTAACCTTCACGTTCGTCGGGGCCCAGGGAGCCGGCGTGCCAGGGGCCGAGATGATCGGGCCCGGCAGGTTCTGGCTGCTGTTCGTCTGCGGGTTCGGGTTCGGGTTCGGTACGTATACGCAGGGCAGGTTCGGGTTGTACGTGCACCAGTTGATCACTGTCCACGTACGCTCGATTTTGAAGCATGCATCCGGTACTACCGTGAACACTTCGTCTTCGAACGATACACCCAGCAGTTCGCAGTCCTCGCCGAAGAAGGTCGGCTCGCCGTAGTTACCCGTACCGTCGCATACCGTCACGATCACGTCGTTCGGGAAGCGCAGGAAGTAGTCTTGCGTGTAGTTTACGAATACGCGCTGCGTGCACTGGCTCGAGAAGCCGTGGCAGTCGAAGGCACGGAACGTGCGCGTGATCGTACCGCGGTTACACACCGTGTCGAACAGCGTGTAACTGGCCGTGTGTTGCAGACCGCATTGATCCTGGTACACTTTCGTCGTATCCAGGCAGCAGTTGTCGGCTACCGTGGCTTTGCCGTAGGCCCACAGGCTCGGGTCGAAGTTTTCGCAGTCGACCGTGGCGTTGGCCGGCGGGAGACAGGCCGGTTTGATCTTGTCTTGTACCTCTACCTGAACCATACACTGGTTGGAGATCGGCGAACCGTCGAGGCCATACGTCAGGTTACCGAGGATATCCGTTTGGTATACCGTCAGGAGTACCGTTTGGGTCGTACCGACTTCGCAGCAGTAGAACTTGATCGAATCGGCTTCGGCCGTGGCCACATCGTATTCGCTTTCGTCGCCAATGCAATCATCCTGGCTGAGCGACTCAATACAAGCGGAGTAAGGCGCCATACGTTGGATGGTCAGCTTGATACCGCCGCAGTTGTCGTCGGAACCGGAGTCGAAGGCCGAGGCTGCAACCCAGGTTACACCTGCGCCTTCACAGCCGTTTTCAGGCGTATAGCAGTCGTAGAGGTCGTCTACATTGATGGCTACCGTCGTGAATTGCTGGCAATTTGCTGCCGGCGGCGTCAGGTCTTGCACTGTTACATTAAAGGAACAGGACGAGTGGTTGCCACAGTCGTCGGTCATCGTGTAGATTACCGTATGGGTGCCGAGCGGCAAGCAGGCAGGCGTGTAGCCGTACACTGCCAGGGTATCCGAATTCCAGTAGTTGTTGCCTGGGAAGTCGGTCAGCGTGCCTTCCATGGTGTACGCGTTCAGCTGAGCGCCGGTTTCGTAGTCATGAGTCAGCACCTTGGCCGAGATATGGTTGATCCGCGAGCAGTTGTCGGTAACAATCAGGTCGGGCAGGTCGACGGTTGCGCAGCAGTTGAACGGATCGGTGCCTACGGTGAGGTCGGCCGGGCATTCGAAGCTCGGTCCGGTTTCGTCGAGCACTTTGATCACTTGTACATAGTACTGCGGGTTGGTCGTCGGCGGGAACGGCGAGGTCGGCAGGCACCAGTCGAGGACCGTCCAGGTACGGATGATCTTGTAGGAGCCGTCGCAGATGGGCAGAATCTCGTCGTTGTAATTGGTCGTCAGTTCGCAGTAGCCCGAGTTCGGCCAGAGCGGGAATTGCTGGCCAAATTCCGGAATGTAGGGCACGCCGGTGAATTCGGGGCTGGTTGCAGTGCTGCCGCAGCCCACGGTTACATCGGCCGGGAAGAACACATCGTACACGTGTTTGCGGTCGAAGTAGATGTATTGCGTGCAGGTCGACTGGTTGTTGTACTGGTCTTTCACCACCCAGATACGCTCTACGAAGGCGCTGTAATCGCCCAGGCTGTTGCAACCGAGGTCAAACCAGGTGTCCGTGTAGGTCAGCGTCGTCGGGGTGCAATCTTCCGTGTACGGATAAGCTTCCTGGATACCCAATACGTTGGACAGGTAAGCCGGGTCGTATTGCGTGATGGCGCAGGAGATATGCACGTCGGCGCACTCGATCACCGGCGGCAATTTATCCTCGAGGATAATATGCCCCCAGGTCTTGTTGCAGGTCAGGATATTCTCCACTTCAACCACCAGGGTTTGGCCGATGAAGGAAGCCGGGATCGGATTGGGTACGTTCTGACCGGTGAGGGTCTTGATCGACTTGATTTTGTAGAAACCGCCCAAGGGGTAGGTTTCTTCCGTGCACTGGTCGTTTTCACCTTCGAGCAGCATGCCCGGCAGCAGGTTGAGTACACAGTTTTCATCGATAGAAGCGTACACCAGATCGTTCGACACGAGGTCTTGTGCGTCTTGCCAGCAGTTGCCCAACAGCGTCGGGTCGTCGGAACCGCCGGTATCGCCCAATACGCCAGGGTTGTTCGACATCGGATCCATACCCGCATCCGACTGGTCGGCTGCTACGTACTGAGCGCCGCCGTTGAAGAAGTCGGGGATCGGAACGCCCTGGAAGTTTTGCGCCTTGCCGGTGACGGAAGCCTGCGATTTAGGATTGGCCGGTGCGTTGGGAGCCGTCGGGTTGAGGTTGAAACGCACGCGGATGCAGATTTGCTGACCCGGCCAGAGCAGGCCGCTACCGCCGTCGAAGAGGTTTTTATTGGTACCTCCGTTGTAGGCGGCATTGATCACAGGATTTTGCTGCGCATCGCTCGACACGATTTCGGGCGTACCCAACATGCCGAGGAACATCGATCCGTAGGCATTGGAGCCGGCGAGATCCAGCACGGCCTGCAGGCTGGCCAGCGGTGCAGTGCTGTTGTTTTTGATGCAGAGGTCCATGATTACACCGAACTGGCCACACACCGTTTTTTCGAAGCCTTTGATGGCCATAGCGGCGGCAATACGCGGTTCGTCGATCCAACCCAGGTCAAGCGACAGGTTCTCCTGATTGTCGGGGAAGCCGTTGCCGCCGTTGTTATCCGAGATGCCGTTTTCAGCGGTCGGCAGGAATACCGTGGTGAGGTTCGGGATGCTGATCGCGATAGCCGGCGTACCGTCCGAGTCAATATTATCGTTGCCGGGCAGGTTCGGGATCGTCAGGATTTTGTTGGCCGGAGCGATACTTGCACCCGCGGCGCCGTTGGCTGCCGTGTATTTCTGCGGCAGGAGGCGGTAGTTGGTGGACGGGATCAAGCCGCGGAAGATGTATTTACCGCCGTTGCTTGTCGTGGTCATGTACACGCGGTCGTCACCTGCGGGCGTTGCGCTGTTGGCTGCCGTTTGGAACACGCCGTCTTCACCAGCCCAGATCAGGTTGAGTTTGATGCCGTCGAGCGCCATCTCGCTGGCATCTTCGTCGCCTTCGATATCCGGATTATCCATCCAGGTATAGTTGCCGATAAGTGCCAGAGGCAGTTTGTAGTCTTCCACCTCGCCGGTCGGGAAAACGCCGTTGCCCGGGATAGCCGGACCCGTGGCGCTCACACCGCCGTTTTTGGAGTAGCGGAAGCGTGCGAACAGGTTGCCGCCGTTGAAGGTAGCGTTGGCCGGTACGTCGAAGCAGAAGTTTTGAGCCGACACACCGCCGTTCGGGATGGTAGCGCCTGCCGGAGCGAAGCTTCCGGTAGTCAGCTGCTCATTGGCTTCAAATGTGCCGTTGCCGTTGAAGTCGATCCAGGCCTGGAGAATAGCCGGACCGCCGGTGTTGTTGCGTGCCGTCACTTTTACACAGGCCTGATTGCCCGGAATAAGCGGCGTCGGGAACGAAATGCCGTTTTCATCGTCGCCGGCGGGCGTGCAGGTACCGAGCGAGCCCGGACCGGCGTTGCCGTCGTCGCCACCGGTCATGAAACCGGCCATGGCTTCGGGCTGACCGTCGAGATCAACGTCGACGCAAGCGCCGAGGTAGAGGTCGGGGTTCACCGTATGAACGGCGCCCGTGCTGGCTTGCGTAGTGCCGTAGGTATTGGGCAAGTCGCCGAAGTCGAAGCCGAGGTAGCCAAAGTCGAAGGAGAAATTGCCCTGGTTATCGGGGAATCCATTGATCACCAGCGGGTTGTCGCCCGTGCCGTTTTCGTTCGTCGGCAATGTGGTCGGCGGGTTCGGTACAGTGAAGTTGACACCGGCCGGGTTGTCCGAATCCACGAAGTCCTGCGTATTTCCGTTCACATCGATCACAAGCGTGGGCACGTAGCCGAATGGCGGCACCACCATGCGGTAGTTGCCCGGGATAAGGCCGCAGAACATGTATTTACCGTTGATACCGTTCTCGGGCGCCGTAACGTCCGTGTAGGTACGGTTGTCGATCGTGGTGGCGAAGTTGCCGTCGGGGCCAGCCCATTGCAGTTCAACCGTTATGTTGTTGATACCCAACACGCCGGATTCATCCTGAATACCGTTGATATTGGCATCGATCCAGACATAGTTACCGGCTTTTGCCAGCGGCACTTTGTAATCTTCCACTTCACCGATCGGGTACGGCATGGTAGCCGGGCCACCGGCGGAGAGGCCGCCCGTGGGCGAGAGGCGGAAGCGGGCGAATGCCTGGCCGCCGAAGAAGGTTGCCGTTGCGGGCACGTCGAAGCAGAAGTCGGTGTTCACGTTTGCACCGGCAGGCACGATAGCGCCGGGCGCTGCGGCTGCAAAGGAACCGGTATTCAGCTGTTCGCCGGCATCGAGCACGTCGCCGTCGCCGTTCCAGTCGATCCAGCCTTGCAGTACGGCCGTACCGCCGAGGTTGTTCATCGTATTGACGCGGATGCAAGCCTGGAATCCGGGGATCATCGGGGTGAGGAAGGTCACGCCGTTTTCGTCGTCGCCGGCGCCGCCTTCGTTGTAGCCGCCGTTGTTGTTGTCGTCGCCGCCGGTCATCAGACCAGCCATGGCTTCGGGTTGGCCTTCCAGTTCACCGTCGACCGAAGCGCCCAGTTTGAGGTTCGGGTTGACAATGTGTTTCGGGCCATTGGAAGCGATCGTTGTGCCGTAGGAGTTGGGCAAATCGCCGTAGTCTACGCTCACAAAACCGAAATCGAAGGTCAGGTTGTTCTGATTGTCCGGGAAGTTCGGATCATTCGGAACGTCGCCCGTGCCGTTTTCATTGGTCGGCAAAGTGGTGGGCGGGTTCGGGATGGCCACCATGGTACCTGCCGGATCGTCCGAATCCGTCACGTCGCCACCCTGGTCGAGTTGCGTCGGGATGAAGCCGGCCGGGAAGGTCGGTACGCTCAGTTTGTACATACCCGGCGTGAGGCCGAGGAACATGTACTGGCCGTTGACGCCGTTCATGTTGGAAGTCACGACGGAGTAGGTCACGTCGTCGCCGCCGCCAGCCACGCCGTTCGGGCCGAACCATACGAGTTGTACGGTGACGCCGTTGAGGCCGTTGGAGCCGGGTTCGTTCTGAATGCCGTCGTTGTTGTTGTCGTTCCAGACGTAGTTACCGATTTTGGACAGCGGAACTTTGTAGTCTTCCACTTCACCAATCGGGAAGGGCATGTTTTCCGGGCCGTTGGGCGACAGGTTGCCGTTGGGGCTGATGCGGAAGCGCACGAATGCCTGGCCGCCGGTGAATGTCGCGTTGGCCGGTACGTTGAAGCACAATTGGGCATTGTTCAGGCCGGTGTTGAAGGGCACGGCTGCGCCGCCGCCGGGTCCGTTGAACGAACCGGTGGTCACTGCTTCACCGGCATCGCCGAAGTCGCCGTCGCCGTTCCAGTCAACCCACATTTGCAGCACTGCGCCGCTTTGGTTGAGCATGTTCATGGCAGTGACGCGGATGCAGGCCTGGTTGCCGGGGATCATCGGCGATTCGAATACGATACCGTCTTCGTCGTCGCCGGCGCCGCCTTCGTTGTAGCCGCCGTTGTTGTTGTCGTCGCCACCGGTCATCAGGCCGGCCATGGAATCGGGCTGACCGTCGGGATCGCTATCCACGCGGGTACCGAGTTTTACGGCAGGATTGATGGTGTGTACGGGACCGTCCGAGGGGCTGCCGTCGGTGGTGCCGTAGGAATCGGGCAAGTCGCCGTAGTCGAGTGCGACGAAGCCGAAGTCAATTTGCAGGTTGTCCTGTGCATCCGGGAAGCCGTTGAAACCGCCGGGATCGTCGCCCGTGCCGTTTTCGCCCGTGGGCAGGCCAGGCAGCGTCGGGATCATGACCATTTCGCCGGTGTTGTTGTCAGCGTCCTGGTTTTCGTTGCCGCCCTGATTGAGTTGGGTGGGTACGAAGCCGGTCGGGTTGGTCGGCACACTGACCTTGTAAGCGCCGGGGATCAGGCCCCAGAACATATACTGGCCGTTGTTGCCGCCCATGGCAGCTGTTGTCGTGGTATACACGCGGTTGTCGTTGGTCGTCGCAATGTCGCCGTCGGGGCCGCCCCATACCAATTGTACGGTGATGCCGTTGAGACCGTTCGTACCGGGCTCGTTTTGGAGACCGTCGTTGTTGTTGTCGTTCCAGACGTAGGTGCCGATTTTGGCGACAGCCACTTTGTAATCTTCCACCTCGCCGATCGGGAACGGACCGGCAGCAGGGCCAGTGGGCGCAAGGCCGCCGGTGGGCGACAGACGGAAGCGCGCCATAGCCTGACCACCGTTGAAGGTAGCGCCGGCAGGCACCTCGAAGCACATCTGCTGGTTGGAAACGCCGCCGTTGGGGATTACTGCGCCCGAGGGAGCGAAGTTGCCCGTGGTGAGTTGTTCGCCGGCTTCAAACGTGCCGTTGCCGTTGAAGTCGATCCAGCCTTGTAATACAGCATTGACACCCAGGGTATTGTGAGCTGTTACACGGATGCAGGCCGTGTAGCCGGGCACCAGCGGAGTTTCAAACAATACGATACCGTTTTCGTCGTCGCCGGTGGCGCAAGTGCCTTCCACGGCGAGCGTGCTGTTGTTGTCGTCGCCGCCCGTCATGGCGCCGGCCATGGCTTCGGGCTGACCATTCACCTCACCGTCGACACAGGTGCCGAGGTAGAGATTCGGGTTGATCAGGTGTTTCGGACCGCTCGGGTTGGTGGTGCCGTAGGTATCGGGCAAGTCGCCGTAGTCGACGCCGATAAAGCCGAAGTCGTAGGTCAAATCATCCTGGTTGTCGGCAAATCCGTTGGAACCGCCGGGGTTGTCGCCGGTGCCGTTTTCGCCGGTGGGCAGGTTGACCGGATTGGGAATCTGGACCATGACGCCTGCCGGGTCGTCGGCATCGGTCACGTCGCTGCCCTGATTGAGCAGGGTATTGGTAAATCCTGTGGGCGGGGTCGGGATGCTGATCTTGTACATGCCCGGCGTCAGGCCGATAAACATATATTGACCATTGATGCCCATGTTGGCAGTCGTCGTCGTGTAAACAACGTCGTCGCCGCCGCCAACTGTTCCGTTCGGGCCCAGCCAGGTCAGTTGAACCGTCACACCGTTGATACCGTTGGTGTTGGGTTCGTCTTGCTGACCGTTGTTGTTGGTGTCTTTCCAGACGTAGTTGCCCACTTTGGCGAGGGTAACTTTGTAGTCTTCCACCTCACCGAGCGGGGGTACGTCGGTCAGGGCCGTTCCGGATTGCAGGCCGCCGTTGGGCGACAGTCGGAAACGAATCATGGCCTGGCCGCCCTGGAAGGTAGCGTTGGAAGGCACATTGAAGCATACCTGTGCATTGGTGACACCGCCGTTGGGTACGGTGAAGCCGCCGCCGGCAAAACCGCCGCTGGTGAGTTGTTCACCTGCTTCGAACGTGCCGTTACCGTTGAAATCAACCCATGCCTGGAGTTTTGCATTGGCGCCCGTGCTGTTGTTGGCCGTTACACGGATGCAAGCGGTGGAGCCGGGGATCATCGGCGTTTCGAACGTGATGCCGTTTTCGTCGTCGCCGGCTGGCGTACAGGTGCCCTGGGCGCCTGCGCCGGTATTGCCGTCGTCGCCGCCGGTCATCAGGCCGGCCATGGCTTCGGGTTGTCCGTCGGGTTCGTTATCCACGCAGGTACCCAGGTAGAGGTTGGGCGTCACCACGTGGCGCGGGCCATCGGAGGTCTGGGTAGTGCCGTAGGTGTTGGGCAAGTCGCCGTAGTCGAAGCCTACGTAGCCGAAGTCGAAGGTCAGGTTGTCCTGATTGTCGGGGAAGCCGTTGGTGCCGCCCGGCGTATCGCCCATTCCGTTTTCGCCGGTGGGCAGGAACGATGAGGTCAGGTTGGGAACAACCACCATCACGCCGTTCGGGTTGTCGGAGTCGGTCACATCGGAGCCCGAATCGGTCACCGTGGGGATAGAACCCGCCGGCGGCGTCGGTACGCTGAGTTTGTACATACCGGATACGAGGCCAAAGAACATGTATTGGCCTGGGTTGCCGCCCATGGTTGCAGTAGCGGCAGTATAGGTACGATTGTCGTTGGCAGTGCTGAACTCGCCGTCGGGACCAGCCCACACGAGTTGTACAGTGGTGCCGTTGATACCCGAGCTCAGCGGTTCGTTCTGCTGGCCGTCGTTGTTGTAGTCGGTCCAAAGCAGGGTACCCACTTTGGCCAAGGGCATTTTATGGTCTTCCACTTCACCGATGCCGGCGCCGCCATTGGGCGTAAGGCCACCGGTGGTGGAGATACGGAAGCGCGACATGGCCTGGCCGCCCTGGAAAGTAGCGCCGGCAGGTACGTCGAAGCACAATTGAACGCCTGCGAGGCCGCCAACGGGGATAACAGCGCCGGTCGGTGCAAATGCACCGGTCGTCAGTTGTTCGCCGGCATCAAAGGTGCCGTTGCCGTTGAAGTCGATCCAGGCTTGCAGTACTGCGGGAGCGCCCGTGTTGTTTGTGGCCGTCACACGCAGACAAGCCTGCGTACCCGGCACGAGCGGGCTTTCGAAAATAATGCCGTTTTCGTCGTCGCCTGCGGGTGCGCAGGTTCCGAAAGTCGTGGTGCCCGCGTTGTTATCGTCGCCGCCGGTCATCAGCCCGGCCATAGCTTGCGGAATACCGTTGGTTTCCGCATCGACGCAAGCGCCGAGGAAGAGATTCGGGTCGACAATATGGGAAGGACCGTTGTTGCCGCTGGTCGTGCCATAGGTATCGGGTAAGTCGCCGTAATCGCGGGCAACTGCCTGTACGAAGTAATCTTCCACCTCGCCGTCTTCGGCGCAGCCGGTGGGACCGAGGTCGTCGTTGGTAGAGATCCGGAAACGGGCGCCGAGATTCATGCCGACCACTGCGCCGGCAGGCACCGGTACGTTCATGGTCACGTTGCCGTTGGTGTTATCGGGCACGTTTACGACAATCGTTTCACCCGGATCGTCGAGACTACCGTTTTTGTTCCAGTCGAAGAAGCCATACAAATAGGCCGTTGTCCCGCGCATATTCATCACCGGTACACTCAGTGTCACCGTGGTGCCGGGTACAAAATCGGGGAATGTGGTGAAGCCGTCTTCATCGTCGCCGGCGGCATCGTCGCCGTTGGCATTGGCGTCGGGTTGCGCTTCGGCTTCGAAGTCGACAATATTGCCGATTTTCAATCCTGCAACAATGGTGTGGCAGGGGCCTACGCCTTCGCCGCCGCCGTTGGTATCGTCGGTCGGATAAGTGCCCGTCGTGTTATTATCGGGCAAATCGCCGTAATCGATGTCCTGGAAGAAGGCAAAGTCGTACGTGTGGTTGACGTCGCCTGCTTTCGGCGAAGTAATCATGAGGCCCGGGAAGCCGTTGAGACCCGACAAGCCGCCGGTGAGGCCGCTCAGAACGGCGCCGTCGTTGTCGTTAAGGTCGCTGTTCGGCGCCTGGCCGGTATTGGCCACGCTGAGTTTGTAATAACCGCCGTTGACGAAGAGTTCGGCGTTGCCGGTATTCCATTGCGTCATGTTTTTGCCGACAACCACAAAATACTTGGTGTTGGGCGACATACCCGTTTTGGGTCCGCTGTTGTACGGCGCAATCGTATCGACGTTGGTGGCGTCGAAGTAATATTCACCACTGGCATTGGTTGTCGTAACGCCCACGGCATTGCCGAAGCGGTCGTACAATTCCACTTTGACGTTGGCCAAAGTCGCTTCGCAGGGGTCCTGAATGCCGTTTTTATTCTTGTCGTTCCAGATTCGGTTACCGATCTGGGTATTGGTGGGCAGGGCGCACAAGAGTTCGAGGTCGCCCAGACCGGAAGCTTTACCGAAGTTGCCGTCGGGCAAAGCATCGGCGCTTTCAAATAGGCAGAATGCACGCACGTAACTGCCGTCGGCGTTATTGAGGGTACGTACGCCGTTCGACCAGTAAGGCGGGCCGGTGAGGAGCGGGTCCATCATAGCGGCCATGATCTGACCGGAACCCGGCAGAAGGGCCAGGCCACCCATCATGATCTCGCTGTGGCCGCCTCCGTTCCAGATGTCGTTGTAAAATTCGCCGAAACCGGGGCCTTCGTTGTTATTGGCGCCGTTGCCGAGCACGGGGCCGGCTTTGGCGTTGTTTTCCAGTACGAATGCGCCGTTTTTCTGGTACACGCGCAACATATCGCCGCCGACGAAGCCCCAGTAGAAGCCGCCGCCAGTCGTGTTGTAGTCCTGCGAGCCGGTCTGGAAACCCGTACGGTCGCCAAAACCGAGCACCATCGAACCGTCGATATCGAATTCGATGTCGCAAAGGATGGGTTGCGGATAAGCCACGTACTGGCTGCCGCCGTTGGCCGCCATAAAGGTGTTCCAGTCATCCGTCCAGGGGTACCAGCCACTGAGGTAGGTACCGCCGAAGGGCGAGCCTTTCGGGTAAGTGAGCGGGAAGTCGAAAATAGTCGTCCAGGTATTCGTGCCCGGTGTGAAACGGAATACGAAAGCGCGTAGGTCGCTGCGATCCTGCGAGGTCTGCGCATCACAGACGGCGCCGACGTACACGTATCCTTTATACACTTTCAAGCCCCAGGGGCGCAATTCACCGCCGCCGCAACCGACGTTCGGAAGATCGAACGTACTGACGTCGGAAGCGACGTGCGTATAAGGCGTGTTCGGGTTACCGTCGTTGTCGAGGCGCAAGCTTTGCAACTTGCGTGTATGCAGGTTGGTGAAATACAGGGTATCGCCGTTGTCGGTAATGTCGATATCGCCGACACCAACCTTGCCGCATTTGATAAAGCCTTCCGGGTCGGAGTTGGGCTGTTCGCGGTTGGGCAAGAGGCCGCGGGCCGCGTTGCTGGAAACCACGCCGATATTGGCGCCGACGGCGCTGAGATCGACAAAAAGGCTGGTCGAGTTCGAAGGCGTTTGTGTGAAGTCCGTCACGTAGATTGCACCGATACCATCGGCGCCAAGGCCCGTGTGGCGGCGCAGGAATGCCGAACTGAACGCGCGCTTGTTCTCCTTGTCGTACGCTACACCCCAGCAGGAACCGACTTCACTCTGGTCGGCCCATTCGGTGATAAGCGACATGTTGACAGAGCCGTTGGCGTCGTAGGGGAAGCTGACAAGCGCCGGGTCGCCGGCTACGTTGCCGCCTGCCAGCGGGTTGCCGCGGGTGTAACAGGGGATGAAGACGGGCGGATTGGAATCACAATAATCACTGGGAATAAATACGCCGATATCGGTGGTGCAATTGGGCGAGGAGACAAACTGCACGGAGGTGCGGCTGTCGGCGCCATTGTTGCCCAGACGGTAATCCTTGGCAATCAGGCCGGACGAAAGCGTAAACTCGATGCGATACGACTGGCCATCGGTCAAACCCGTGAAATAGTAATTACCGTCGGCATCAGTCGTCGTGTTGGCGACGAGTGTGCTGTTGCCGCTGGCGTCGCAGCCATAAATGCGTACTTCAACGTCCGATTGGCCGTTGGTTTCACCGGCTTGCTGAACGCCGTCCTGGTTATAATCAACAAATGCCTTGCCGCCCACTACGCCTGCACCACCGGGACATGGGTTGGGTACGCAAGCCGTAGGAAGCGTGTACGTGTCGGAATCGAGGCAGTTGAGGTTGAAAGATGCAGAGATGTTGCCGGAAGTACCGTCGGCATTCACCTCAAATGCGACAACCTGCGGCGAAACAATCAGCGCTCCGGGCGTGATCGTACGCGATTGCGCGCCAAGTGTCACCGTGATGGAGCCGCCGGGCGGGTCCGTCCAGGCAACTTCCACCGACACGGTGGCCTTGCTTTGGTTGTTGGAGTAATAGCAGCTGCTCACATCTACCCGGTTGATGGTGACGGAGCACACATCAGGCGCGGCAGACTGCGAGCCAGACTGGCCGGAAGTGTTTTTTTCAGCGGCGCTTTGGAAAAACCCGCTCAACACTTCGTCCATCGCCCGTGCAAACGATGCATTATTCGCACGTAAAAGCGACAGCGTCAAACCGAGCGCTACGACGGATAAAAATCCGTTGATCGCACCCCGTTTCCAGTTCTGTGTCAATCTTTTTTTCATGAGACAAGACATTAATAAATTAAAATAAGGTTTTGATATTCAGTTGTTTAAAACGAAGACTACACCTCTGTCTCCCACCGGTGCAACACCAGCGGAAGCGATCCGAAAACCCGAAATGATTTGCGGAGAAAGGCGGCCACGCGCTGCATGGTCGCCCCGAAACGGAACGATTAAAACTCTACAATGAGGCGGTCGGGCGTATCCCAGACCGTGTATATACCCGGCTCGATAAGTAGGCCGGGTGATTTTAAATATCGCGTAATATGTAATGGCATCTCGTATGCTTCCAGCACCTGAAACAGGGCCCATCGGAAGTGACGCCGGATCATTTTTTCATCCATTGCCGATTTTATAAAAGCAAATTGCACCCTGCCGCTTTCCGTTATTCCTACCCACGTTGTTACACTGGGGCAAGGGCAATCAATTTGTTTCGTCGCTGCCATAACCCGACATATTCCCACACCACTACAGCCCGCATTGGGCGACCCCAAAATCACTTCCGCTTTTAATTTTTTGACTGTTTTCTCATAGCGCAACCGTCCCCCCCCGGTGATCAGTGTCGCTTTAGTGCTTCCCATGTGTGAATTATGAAGGCGGTTAAAAAAAGATGAGTTTAGGAATTTGTGTCAGGTTTCCTGTTCGGTTGGGCTCCCAGGTCTCCCCCTCCTTTGAGTGGGAGACCAGGAGCATCCGTCTCGAAAAGAATTCGTCCCTGAAAAGTCAGTACCAGAGTAATCTCTTGATGATTTGCGTTTAAATCATGGTGTAAATGTAGACCGGGGGTTGGTCTGACATCAAGACAGTAAAGCCACCTTATTGACGGGTAAAAAAACGGGCTACTTTTGGCAATCAACAGTCTTATTAACTGATTTTCAAGATTTTAGAACATCAAGATTTCGCCAAAAACCCAACACTAAAAACACAAATCACACTGCATATTTGTGTACAAGCAACTTAAAATTGCAGTACGATGGTCCACTTACCCCGCTTTTTTGCGGGTATAAATATTCAGATCGAGCGAAGCCAGGGCCATTTCCCAGAGCGCTTCATAGGGTATGATTTCCACATCGTGCGATTGCCGGGCAAAATCAAGCGGCACTTCTTTCAACATTTTGAGGTACTTCTCCGCATGGCGCGCCACGGCATTCCGGTGAAAGGCGGAGGCAGGTATGAGCAGCAACATTTTTATCATGACGTTGCTGCGATACGTGTCGTCTCGTTTGAGGTAACGGGATGCGTATTTCTCCAGAGCATCAATCCGGTCGACGGTATCATCGTACCGGCGCACCAGAATCAGATACAGAATCTGAAAAATCAGGATTGGAATGTTCATGCCGCGCTTGTCGCGGGCAAACAGCGGCGTTTCATTCAGAAAACGCGCCATACGGAAACGGTTAAAAACCGGGTCGGAGCCTTCGGGAGAGATACGCCCGACCTCATGCAGATAATAAAGATAGGCCTCAAAAATTTTCCAGGCTTGTTGAATACCGCCGGGCAGGGCTTTGAAGCGTTTGTGGCGGATGGTTTTTTGAAACACTTCGTACGCCTCCTGGTATTCGCCTGCATGCAGAAACAACAACAACAACAATTCCTGGTATTTAAACCAGTTGAACGTACCTTCTTCCAGTAATTTCAAGCCTCGGGCCGCGGCGTTTTTTCCTCTTGAATAGTCTTTCAGCTGAACGTAACAGACCATTTCCTGGTAAATAAACGCCTGCAAAGGAATATTAGCCAGGTAGCTTTTTTGTTCAAAGAATGAAATCGCACTATCACAGACCGTTATAGTCGTTGCATAGTCGTTGACACTGGTATACACAATCAGTTCTATCAGTCGACCACAAAAATGTAGCCGGTAACTGTCGTATTCCTCCAGTGCGGGTTTTAATTCTTCATAATACTGTTGCGCCGTCTGGTGTACCTCAACCTGTGTCGCTTTGCTATTGACGTAATGAACCACCAAATCGGTGTAGCGCTCTTCCGAAAGGTTTTCCAGTCGGTACAACTCGTCCAGTTTCCGAACCAGTTGACCATAAGATTCATACTTTTTCAGATCACCGGCGATAGAGCCGTAATAGAGCCGAAGCGCGCGCGCGGCTTCCACGGCCAGGTCGATAAAGTCGAACTGAAGCGATTGACGGAGTACATCTTCGGCTGCATCTACGGCAGCCAGGTGGGCATTGCGGCCAAGCAGCAGTTTGGCAGCTGCCCATTTGCGGTAGCAATCGAACCAGGCAATCTGGCGTGCATGAAAATGTGGGAGATTAAGATCGATCTGCAGGAGCGCGTACAGCAGAAAGTCTCGAAGCGCGATTTTGATGTGCGTCCTTCGGGTTGATTTGCGGCCCGAGGGATAGAGGTAAGCCAGAAGGTTTTCTTCGGTGTTGATCTTTCCCTCGGCAATCAGGTCGTATAGTCTGCGAACCTCCGACGATTGTTGTTCAAAAGCCTGGCTGAGTTCGGCTTGCCTGAGTTTGGCACGCGTGACAATCGTCACTAATTCCTGGAGCGCTTGCATAGGTTCGGGTTATTTTAACAGGCTTTTGCCTGCGAATGTATCCCGTTTCTTGCAAGGGCGCAATCCGGAAGAAGAAGATTGTCAGACGCCGGTAATGTCGATAATGATCACGGATGAAGAATTTTGTTGAAGTGAAGGACAATAGTCGAGTAGCGCATTGCGCTGGGTGCGGCGGGTAACCTTGCTTTTCATGATGACTTCGATTAATTTGATTACGAAGTCAAAAGTCCAGGCATCCAGCCAAGACGGCCTGGACAGTCAGGCCGGCTTTCTCACGCGTTGATTTTGATGATTTGCGGGATTAATAATTTGCAAAAAACTGATTTACAAATACTTGCAACGAATAAATTTTTTATAAATCTGAATTTCAGCCCTTCTTTCTCGGTTTGTAAATCTGATTTTGCAAGGCGTTCACGGCCATTTCCCAGAGGTCTTCGTACGGAATTATTTCAATTTCGTGGGTCTGGTTGGCGATTTCGAGCGGTACGGAACGCAATTGTTCGAGGAGTTTTTCGGCTTTGCGCAACACGGCTTCCTGATGGAAAGAGGCGGCCGGCATTTGCAGCAACATTTTTATAAAACAGTTGCTTCGGAAGGTATCGTTCTGTTTCAAATAGCGACTACAGTATTTCTCAATCGCTTCGATACGGTCTATGGTTTGGCCATATTCCTGTTCGTAGGTCAGGAAAAGGATCTGGATAATCAGGATTGGAATATTCATGCCGCGCTTGTCCTGCGCATAGGTCGGTATCTCGTTGAGAAACTTGGCCATGCGGAACTTACCCACCTCGGCTGTGTCGCCGACATCGGATATGCGGCCCGATTGGCGAAGAAAATGCACGTAGGCACCGTAAATCTTCCACATCTCGCGGATCTGGGCCGGCTGATTGTCGAATTTCGGGTGACTGACCACATTGCTATGGCATCGCCAGGCGTCGGCATAGTGGCGGGTGTGCATGGCCAGCAGCAGGTACAGTTCCTGCAATTTGAACCAGTTGAACGAGCCTTCGTCAAAAATAGCCTGGTATCTTTTGATAATCGCCTGGCCTTCATCAAAAGCTTTCATCTGGGTGTAACACACCACCAACTGGTAATAGAAGGCCTGAAGAGGCAGTTTGCTCTCGAAAGGTTTGCTTTCAAAAAACCGGATGGCTTCTTCGCATACCCGGGCGGTAGCGGCGTAATCGTTTTTACTGGTATAAATGATCGTCTCGATCAGGCGGCCGCAAAGGTGCAAACGGAAGGAATCGGATTTTTCCAGGTGTGGCCGAATCCGTTCAAAATACTCCTCGGCCTTGCCACTGAGTTCTTCTTTGGTCGCCTTGCTGGCCACATAATGGCTGACCAGGTGCGTGTACAACTCTTCGGCCTCGTTTTCCATCAGACTCAAGGCCTGCACCTGCTTGTATTGATCGCGGTATTGCGTGTACTTTTTCTGGTCGCCGGCAATCGTTCCGTAATGCAGGCGCAGCGTATACAAAATACTGAGCGTCAGGTCTGTAAATTCAAACAAGGTCGCATGACGGAGCAGGTTCTCCAGGATGTCGATGCCGATCAGTTTGGCGTTTTTGGACAACAAAACCGATGCTGCCGCCCACTTCTTATTGCATTCATAAAACGCTTTCTGCCGGTCGGTATAGGCCGGATCGTGAAAATCGAGCAAAAAAACAGTGTCGGTGAGGCGATCTTTCAATTTGTTCTTCAAACTTGGATACGCCGAACTTTTCTGCGGAGGCGGATACAACAAGGCGATAGCCTCCTCATCGGTCCGGACGCGACCTTCTGCGATAGCCGTATAAAGTTGCTCTAATTTGGAGTTGGGTTCAATGATTATTCCCCAAAGCCCGTCGGCTTTTAACCGCTGAACATTGAGTACATTGACCAGTTCGATCAATTCCCGCATGAGATTTGATTAAAATAGTGAGACAGATATTCATGGGTACATGCAGCAACACGCCGCCGCGTCGATGACAACATGAGTATCGATACGACAGCATGTAGAAACTCGGCCGACAACGCGGCCGGGAAACCGATCAGACGGGAAAATGTAGTTGGGCAGTACTACGAGCGGAAATCAGATCCAGTGAATGGCACGGGGAAATTTCTCCCCGGAGAGGAAGGCGGAAAATTCTTTTCATAAGACGAGATGACGGTTGGCCGGCCGATTAAGACCGGTGTGATTAAGATTGGATTAAAAAGAGACAGATGCCGCTGCAAGAATGGGGAATAGCGATAAGATGCACTGACTACAAGTTAGTGCAAAAGGCAATCATAAAATATTAAAAACGCAGCTGAAAAAATCGGCACAAGGGAAAAAGTGCCTCGGGAGAGAAACACAGACGTGGATTATCAGGGGCAAAAAAAATGAAAATTTCGGATTAAAAATAATTTTATTCATTTTTTGGCGTCTCTCCTCTGTTTCAACCAAAAACATGCCACAAAATCAGGGCAAACGCAGCATGTTCTTACTTGCGCTTCCATAATTACTGTCGAGCCGAACCGTCAGGGCGCCGACCATCTCCGTTTCCAGGAAAAACGTGTTGAGGCCTTGTTCAAAAAAAGACGTTTGCGACTGTATCTGCTTGCCGGTCAGATCAAAAAGGCGCATCGTGACCTCTCCGGCAGCCGGCATAAAAAACGGCAGCCGCGTGCGGCCGGAAAACGGGTTCGGTTCATTGGTGTACAATTCGAACCCGGGCAACGTTTCAAGTCTTCCGTCCGGCGTATCAAAACGCAGGCCGATATTGCGGACCGACACTTTTTCTTCCATCAGGTATGCTTCGGCAGGCGTAATTGTGCCCGAAATATGGATCAAATCGCTGATTTTACCTGCCCGCCGTGCTTTTAACCGGAGACCGAAAGAGCGCCCCCCGGTTTCGTCGGCAACTGTTAAGGCGTGCTGATGTACGCCAAAATTGGCCAGCGATTGGCCCGCACCGGGAAGTACGTCCATCAATTCGATCGCTTCGGCGTCGAACAACAACGTAAACTGATACCCCAATATATTTTCTTCGGCTTGCAAATCGATCTCGAAGACCTCGCCTGCCGCTACATTTCGGTCGGCCAAATGAAAGAACACCGGCGCCTTGCCCTGCCGTTCATCGACCGGCATTTCGGCCGTTACATTCGGAATAACCGAACTGTTGACGTCGCCGATTTTGACGCCGATAAAATCAAGGTCGGTGAAAGTGGCCAATGCGTTGGTCACGCTGATATTTTCGGCAAATGGCACCGAGGCAAAGGGGTTGTCGGGTTGCATAAACACAAAATCCCTGTCGACAAACCGCCAGGAGGTATTTTGTGGAAAGTCGGTATAGATGCCCAGAATGAGTTTGCGCAGTTCGACGATATCGAATGAGGTTACGGAGTTCGACTTGTTGATGTCGGCCGCGATCATTTTGTAGGGCGAGTTGAGGGGCTCGAAACCGAGTATATGTTTGGAAATGAGCACCAGATCGAAGGTCGACACCCCGTTCATAGGGTTGTCGTCTTTGAGCGGCGTAATGGTATACGAGGTATTGAGCGGGATAATTCCGCCAAAAAGGTAAAGGCCGTTGTCATCGGTTTGGTCAAAAACATCCAGATTGGGCAGGCCCGGCCCTGTACCGCTGAGTTCCACACCGGCTTCGCCGATACCCTGGTTGTCGTCGAGTGGCTCCGTTTGCAACACGCCGGCTGCCGATAAAGGCGCCGCCGGCAAGCAATTGCCAAAGGGGTCCTGTACGATCACGTAAGACACACAGTAGCCTTCGTTTCCTTTCAGGTCGCGGGCCCAAATCTCAACCGGCTGCGCCCCGAGGTCGTCGCAGGTAAATGTCAGATTGTCCACCAAGTTGCCCCCTGCATCCAGGGGAAAATCGGTATCGCCATTCACCTTCCTCATAGAATACTGGAGCAAGTTATCGGGCGTGCAATTGTCATCGGCGTACAGCACAAAATCATCGTCCCACAAAGTCACCATTCCCGTGGGCATAATATTGGTACTGAAACCGTTAAGACAAAATACAGTTGGCGCTTTACAATCGCTCACCAGTACTCCGTATTCGCACACATCCTGGTTGCCGCAACCGTCTTCCACAATCCAGATGATGCGGTGCAGGCCGTGCGGCAACTGGGGCTGTACGTATACTTCCGGACTGTCGGGGGTATTCCACCTGACACGGGCCGATCGGAAAAAAGACGGGACGATCTGGATGGTAAATTTGTATTTCTGACCGGGCGGCACCGGGCGTTGGTCGAAGGCATAAGGCGTACCGCCGGAATAGTTGGGCGTAAGCGCATTGCCGTAGTACAAAGTATTAGGCGGCGGCAGGTCGGCGCTGTTGACGACTGTTTCCTGGATACCGTCGCCATCAAGGTCGAGAAACAGCAAATAGCGGATATTGACGTTGCCTTCCGTACAGGCGTCGTTGGCCGCCAGCGCAAGATCGACGTAGGCCTCGCAGAGATCGTGGCTACCGGGTATCATGGGATCGTAGTAATACGGGGCGTTCCAGAAATTGGGATCATTGTCCGTTTTATCGCACACCGGAATGGGATCGAGCAAGGGGCAGGAACGGATCTTCGGCAACTCTTCGTCGGCAACCGTGATGATTTGCTTGTAGAGGTAACCATTCGCATTTGCAGACCAGTAGACGCTGTAATTGGTCAAAACCACATCGGTAGGGAACACTTTGGTGATCGTCGGCGCCGGATTTCCGCCCATGGGCGCCACTGTGGGGCCAGGCAAATTGAGCGGAGAATTATGCTCGAAAGTGGCTTGCGGATTGGGCACGTTGATCAACGGCAAATTGGGGTCGTAGGTACACCAATTGATCACCTTCCAGATCCGTTCGATCTTGTAACAAGCGCCGGGCGTAGCCTGAAAAGGCAAATCTTCGTAACTGATGCCAATCAATTCGCAATCCTGACCAAATATCTGCGGCCCGGGCGGGTACGAGCCCGTCGTGTCGCAGGTATAAACAATGATGTCGTCCGGAAATTTGATCGAGTAATGCTGCGCGTAGGAGACGAAAATGCGCTGGGTGCAAATGTTACTGTTGGCGCTGCAATCTTCCACGGCAAAGGTGCGGGTGATCGTTCCGCGATTGCAAAGCGTATCGAACAATTGATAATTGGTTTTGGACCAATACAGCGTATCGAGGCAGCAATTGTCGGCGCCGACCGCCTCGCCATAAGCCTCCAGCGACGGGTCAAAATTGTCGCACACCACGGACGCATTGGGCGGGGCGATGCAAACCGGTTTTATTTTATCCGTCACCACCGCGGAAACCAGGCAATCGGAAGCATTCTCTTCCAGATACGAATACGTCACCGCACCGGTATCGATGGCCAGGTCGTACACCCGCAAAACAATCCCGACCGTGTCGCCGACGTCTTCACAGCAAAATTTCACCTGATCGTAAAAAAAATCGGCCGACTGGCAGTTGTCGCTCGTCGTGCGGCGCGCTTTGAAATATACCGGCGCGCAATTGTCGTAAGAACCCGAGTCAAATGTCTCCGCATCGATCAAAGAAATACCGTTATAACCGATGGAAACCTGGGTGAATTGCTGACAAACCGTTACCGGCGGAATAGAATCCGCCACGGTAATCTCCATGATGCAAAAGGATGTATTGCCGCAATCGTCGGTCGCGATAAAGCGCATGTCCGTAATACCGATGGGCAGCCCCTCCGCCAGGTCCATAATGGCCAGTGTGTCCGGATTCCAGTAATTATTATTGGGGAAATCGCTCAGAATACCCGGAATAGTGAGCGTGACGCCCCCCGGTGTCGTCCATTCGGCCCGCACCTGACTGATTCTTGAGCAATTGTCGCTGAGCAGAAAATCCGGCAGGTCAAAATCACGGCTGCACTGAAAAGGGGTGGAAATCAGGACCGTATCGTTTGGGCACGTAAAAACGGGCCCCTGGCTATCCGATATTTTGATCAGTTGCACATAGGTAAAAGGGTTGGGAAAAGGCGGCTGCGTTCCGAAAGGCGCGCACCAGTCGAAAACCGTCCAGCTGCGCAGAATTTTCGTCGTGCCGTCGCATACCGGCACCTCCTGGTCGCTGTACGTCAGACCCAGTTCACAAAAGGAGGCAGACGGAAACAGCGGAAACTTCTGCCCGAATGCCATGAAATAGGGCAGCCCGGTTTGAGCAGGATCGGTCTGCGGCGCTGCACAACCCAAAGTCACGTCGGTTGGGAAAAAAATGTCGGCGATATGAAGCCGTTCAAAGTAAATGTATTGCGTACACGAACCGCTGTTGCCGCTGGTGTCGGTCGCCGTCCAGATGCGCTGTACGTAAGCGCTGCGGTCGGCAGCATCGTTGCAGCCCAGATCATACCAGGTATCGGAAAACGTGAGGGAGAACGGTCCGCAATTCTCCGTCACCACAGGGTATGCCTGAGCGATGCCAAGTGTTGTGGAAAGATATGCGGGCGTGTAGACAGCCACCGCACAAGGCAGTGTAATATCCTGACATTCAAGCAATGGCGACAGCTTGTCCTGAATCGTCAGCAAACCCTGGCAATAATTGCCGGTGTTGATATCAGTTACCGTTGCTTGCAGAGTGAGTCCCAGTTGGGCGATTCCGACCGGATTGGACACCGGCTGACCGGATAAAGTGGCGAGCGAAACAACCATTTCCGCTCCGGGAGGCTGGGAGCCTTCCAACACCATGTCGGGCAAAATCAACGCGCTGCAATTGGCGTCGAGCGAGACATAGGAATGATCGTTGCAAACCTGGGCCCCCGATTGGTTCGGGCAGGCAAGGATAAGCAAGAACACGAAGGCAAAATAACGAGACGGAGCCCTTTCGGGCACGAAGGACGGGTAAAAACCGGCTAACATGAGATTAAAACGGTCTGATGATGTGCGATGAACTATGCTCTTAAAAGAGACAGTTCCAACGGATTATACAAAGGGATTAAAAACGCGGATTAAACATATTCAGATCACAAATGTAAACGAATCCGTTGGCTTGCACCCATTGGGTAAAATTTGTTGGTGTTAAATTTACCATTTGATCGCTCATAACAACCGGTTTCCGCTCAAAAGCACCGGTTATTTTTTTCGACACGAATAGCAGTTCATTTACTTCACCTACGGCGCACAAGGTTTCGGATATTTGTAATCCATCATCCACGCTTGAACAATGAACTTGAACCGCCTTTTTGTCGCCGTTTTTTGCTCCTGTTGTTTCGTAACAGCCGCTCAGCATCCAAGACTCAATGAAGTACTGGCCGCCAATCAGTCGGTCTGGGCAGATGTCTCGGGCGACTACGACGATTGGGTCGAAGTGTTCAATCCGGGCGCTGATTCGCTACAACTGGCCGGTTATTTTTTGTCCGACAACCCTGCCCTTCCACTCAAATGGATGATCCCCCACGGCGACCCGGATGCTACCATGATACCTCCCCTTGGCTTTTTGCTGCTCTGGCTCGACGACGAAAGTACCGAAGGACCCACCCACGCCCCTTTCAAACTCAATGCCGCCGGTGAAACCCTTTTGCTCACCGCCCCCGATGGGCTAACCCTGGCAGATTCTGTTCAATTCGGCCCACAAACCCAGGATGTATCCCTGGGGCGATGGCCTGACGGCGACGGCCCCTGGACGCTTTTCAGCGCCCCTACCCCACTCGCTGCCAACACCACGACTGTCAATTTGCCGATTTGTGCCGCGCCGGTCGTTTCCTCTGCGGGCGGATTTTACAGTCAAGCGTTTTCCCTGTCGCTGAGTTGCCCCACCCCGGACGCTGAAATCAGGCTCAGATTCGACGGCGAAATACCCGGCCCGAATGACAGTCTTTATTCCGAACCTGTTGATATTCAAAATACTACTTTGCTTCGCGCTCGTTGTTTTGCGCCGAACTACCTGCCGGGGCCAACCGTCACACACACCTATTTCTTTTTTCCGCCGCACAACTTTCCCACCCTTTCACTGGCATTCAAACCGGCTGATTTTTTCGACTCGACCGGCGGGATTTATACCAACTGGGCGACACTGGCCGAGATCGAAAAACCCCTGCACGCGGAATGGTTCGAGCCGGACGGCACGCGTGGTTTCGGGCTCGATCTGGCGGTGGAGTTGTTCGGCACCGGCAGCGTGTCTTTACCTCAAAAAAGCCTGTTGCTCAAAGCAAAATCTTCCTTCGGCGCCAATGAAATCGAATACCCGGTTTTCCCCGATCTGCCCTACGACCGGTACCGCCGGCTGGTGCTGCGCAACAGCGGCCAGGACTGGTGCGTCACCCAATGCCGCGATGCATTCGTCACCGATCTGGTACGGTATCATGCCGACCAGGCGCCGGTACTCGACCGTATTCACCTCGACGTTCAGGGGTTCCGACCCGCGGTGGTGTATTTCAATGGCGTTTACAAAGGCATTTTTAATGTGCACGAACACCTCGGCGCCGATTTTCTCGAACGCCACTACGAACTGGAAGAAGACCAGGTCGACCTGATCGATTTTTACAGCGACGCCATGACGGGCGATAGCATAGCCTGGTTTGAATTTTTTAACTGGCTGCAAAACAATCATTTTCAGGATACTGCACAGTTCGAACAACTGGCGCAACAAACCGACCTGGCCAATTTTACCGACTACTGTATTTTCCAAATTCTCAGCGACAACGTCGACTGGCCGACCAAGAACTGGCGACGCTTCCGGCCTAAAACACCCGAAGGCCAATGGCAATGGCTGCCCTACGATTTCGACCTTTCTTTTGGCCTGTATGGCCTCGACGGCAGCTGGAACAGCGGTTTTGCCGGCCAAAACGCCTTTGCCCGTGCCATCGACAGCACATCGCAGGCCTGGCCCAACCCCGACTGGAGTACCCTGCCGCTCCGCAGGGCGCTCGAACACGAACCCTACCGCCACTACTTTCTCAACCGGAGCGCCGATTTTCTCAACACCGTTTTTCTGCCTGCCCGAATCACCGAACGGGTCGATCAATTCGAAAATCTTTACCTGCCGGAGATCGAGGCGCACTTCGGCTATTGGTACCAGTCGCCCGGCTGGTTGCCGCTTTGGCTCGATAACATGGAAAAAATGCGCGATTTCGGCCAAAACCGGCAGGCATACTGTTTCAATCACGTACTGGAAAGTTTCCCCGACGACGCCATCGGACTGGCGACGGTCACACTCTCCGCCGAACCGCCCGAGGGCGGCGTCATCCGGTTCAGCACCCTGCACTTCGATGAAGCATTCCTGCCCTGGTCGGGTGTCTATTTTCAGGGCATCCCCATCCCGGTGAGCGCCCACGCACGGCCCGGTTGGCATTTCGCAGGCTGGTCGGCCCCCGATGCCGGCAGCAATGACAGCATTCAACTGGTGCTGACCGGCAACCTCGATCTGGTGGCTTATTTCGAACAGGATACCGTCGTGTACACCGGCGTTACTGCATCCGGACAAGCGCATGCCCGCCTTTTACCCAACCCGGCCAGCCATACGGTTTGGGTGCAACTCGTAGAAAACGAGGCAGTTGTGCAGATTTATAACGGTATGGGCCGCATGATTCAGGAAACCATCTGTGGGTCAGCCCTGTCGGCCATCGACGTTCAGGGACTGCCCGCTGGCGTCTACCCGGTCAGGGTCATTTTCCCGGATGGCAGATCAGTCTGCCAAAAACTGGTCATAGCGGGTCATTAAAACCCAAGCCCCGCAGGGCTTCGAGTACGGCGGCTTTGTACTGCCGGCCAATCGGTATTTGCTGCCCACCTGCATGAATCTCGGTGGCGGTAAAAGCGGAAATATGGGCTCTGGAAACCAGAAACGAGCGATGCACCCGCAAAAACAAATGGCGGTCGAGCAACTGCTCAAGTTGACTCATGGAGCTGCGCGTAACCCAGTTTGTACCGTCGACAAGAAACAGGCGCACGTAATCTTTCAGGCTTTCCACGACGGCGATCTCATCGAGCCAGACCCGCACCATCTTTTTATTGACATTGAAATAATGAAAAGCTCTCGCCGCCTGCCGGTTTTCTTCAGGGCGGCGGAGTTTTTGAACCGATTTTAAAAACCGCTCAAAATCAATGGGTTTGAGCAAATAATCGACCACGCCCAGTTCGTAGCCGTCGAGGGCATATTCGTGGTAGGCCGTCGTCAGAATGGACTGTGGCGGATGGCGCAGGGTGCGCAGGAAGTCCAGTCCTTTCAAACCCGGTAGGTGGATGTCCAGAAACAAGACCTCGACCGACTGCTGGTGCAAAGCTTCCAGCGCCTGCATGGCATCCGAACAGCGCCCGACGCAATGCAGCCACGACACCTGCCGGATATAATCTTCCAGAACGGCAGCGGCCAGCGGCTCGTCTTCTACAATGAGACAGTTCATAAAGCAGGGAATTTGTCCAGTTCAAGTCGGAGCTGGGCCCTGAAAAACCGGTTGCCGGCCTCATATTCCACGCCTGCCGACAAATCGTTTTTGCCCGGATAGATCAGTTCGAGCTGCCGGCGTACGTTTTGCAGCCCGATCCCGTTGCCGGGGTCGGCTGCCTCAAATTGCGGATCGACCGAATTTTCCACCCGGACATCCAGGATTTTGTTGTTCAAAACGACCGAAAGACGCACCCAGGCATCGGTTCGGTGCTCGCCTGCGCCGTGTTTAAAGGCGTTTTCTACCAAAGGCAACAACAACAGCGGGGTAATGGGCTGTTTGGGATCGTCGAGATTAATATGCATCTCCACCGACAGCCGGTCTTCGTCGTAGCGCAATCGTTCGAGGGCTACGTAGTCTTTCAAAACCTGTACCTCCTGCTCGACCGGAATACTGGGTTTTCGGGTTTCATACAACACAAAGCGCAGCAAATGAGCCAGTTGCAAAGCCACAGGGGCAGTTTTGTCCGATTTCATCCGCGCCAGCGCGTAGAGGTTGTTGATGGTGTTGAACAAAAAATGCGGGTGTATCTGATTTTTCAAAGCCTGCAACTCGGCAGCGGTTTTTTCCTCCCGCAACACGGCCTCCCGTCGCAGCAAATCCTGTTGACGGTAAAATAGCCGGACCGTCAAAGCCACACCGCTGGCCAGCACGCAATCGAAAATATCGACCATGGCCCGCCAATCCCAAAAAGCGATCGTACTGTCGGGGAAATAAGTCGGCACGATGTACCACAGTTTGAACAGCCGGTTGAGCAAGCCGCCTGCCACATTGGCCAACGCGGCGCCGGCAAATGCGGGCCATACATTGCCCTGCCGGTTGTTCAGCCGGTCGAGGCTCCAGAAGGCGCCGTAGGTAGCCAGCATTCGCGCGGGCATTTGCATGCCTTCGCTAAGCAGATACTTGACCACGTGACCGTCGTAACGGCTGTACGTGTAGGCGTATATCCACCAAAAAGCCAGCCAGTAGGCCGCATGTAGTACCCAGCGCTGTTTCATAGCGGCAAAATTGCGGAAAAAATCAGGGGCGGCGCCTGTCGTTTGTCATGCGCAAGCGGTTGTTCGGCAGCACTTGTTTTATGGTTTGAATGCGCGCCCTGAATTTTGAGCGCACACACAACTAAACATTGCGCTATGAAAACAATTTTCATTTGCCTCGGGGCTTTTTTCCCTTTGCTTTTTTATGCACAAACCGTTCGGGAAATTCCGGCTGAGTATCCGACCATCCAGGCCGGCATCGATGCAGCCCAGGAAGGCGACACCGTATTGGTCAGTCCCGGTATTTATTATGAAAACCTGCAATTGCGCGGCCGCAACATCGTACTCAGCAGCCGATTCTGGGCAGATCGCAATCCGGATCTGATCGACCAGACGGTCGTCGACGGCAGTCAGCCCGCGCATCCGGACACGGCCAGTTGTCTGTTGATCTGGAAAAACGAAGGCCCGGCCACCGTGATCGAGGGTTTTACATTCCGGGGCGGAACCGGCACGGTTTGGCTTGACCCGGCGGGGGCGGGTACTTTCCGTGAAGGCGGCGGCATCCTGACGGAAAATTCTTCGCCGGTCATCCGGCACAACGTCGTTCGCAACAACGCCGTTGCGCCGGCCGGAGCGGGCATGGTCAGCTCGGGCGGCGGCGGTATCCGTTCGGGCGAAGGTGCGCCACTTATCGAAAACAACCTGATTGTGTACAACCAGGCCGAAGGTTACGGGGGCGGCATTGTGCTCAACTACTGCCCCGGCGCCGTCGTGCGCAACAACGTCATTGCGCACAATACGGGCGGCAAAAACTACTCGGGCGGCGGTTTCTGGGCCACCGGCGCCGGGCAAAGCACCGTGGTACAGTTGCACAACAACGTGATCGCTTTCAACGATTCACCCGGCCCGGTCGGGGCTTACAGCGGCAAAGGCGGCGGCATCTGGGTGTTTTCCATCAAAGTGCAGGGCAGCGGAAACATCGTTTGGGGTAATACGCAAGCCGCGGGCAAACAAATCGCACAGGATGGCGCCGCTCTTCAAATCCGCTATTCCTGCGTGGAAGACGGCTGGAACGGCGTGGGGAATTTCAACGACAACCCCTTGTTTGCCGACTCCATCCGCTTCCTGCTCTCCCCCGGTTCCCCCTGTATCGACAAGGGCAACCCCGACCCGGCCTTCAACGACTTTTCCGTCAACGGCAGCCGTGCCCCCTACCCTGCCCGGGGCGGCCTCAGGCAGGATGCCGGCGCTTTCGGCGGGCCCGGGCGCGGACCGCTGGCGGCATTCAACTGGCTCGGCAACCCGCTGCTGTTTAGTCCCGTACTCAATTCGCCCGTCGTCACGACACCCGGCGACTCCCGCAGCGTCAACTGGATCGACGTCGATGGTGACCAGGACCTCGACCTGTTCATTTCCAATGGTCCGCAGGGAGGAGAGGACAATTTTTTATACCTCAACAATGGTCAGGGCTTGTTCACGGCCCTCGACAACGACCCCATCGTCTCGGACGGCAAACCCTCCGACGGCGCTACCTGGGCCGATTACGACAACGACGGCGACAACGATTGCTTTGTGGCCAACTGGTACGGCGCCAATAACCTGCTTTACCGAAACGAAGGCAACGGCTTATTCACCCCAATCACGAACGGCGCGCCCGTGACCGACGGCGGCTATTCCGAAACGGTGAGTTGGGGTGATTACGACAACGACGGCCTGCTCGACCTCTACGTCACCAACAGCGACGGCATCCCGAAAAACTTCCTGTACCGCAACAACGGCGACGGCAATTTCACCAAAATCACCAGCGGTGCGCCGGTCGCCGACGCCTTCATTTCCCGCTGCGTCAACTGGACGGACTTCAACAACGACGGCACACTCGACCTCTTTGTGACCAACGAAAACAATCAGGCGGAAAACCTCTATTCCAACAACGGCGACGGCACATTTACCAAAATCACCAGCGGCACACTGGTCAACAACGGCGGCAAGACCATGAGCGCCAGTTGGGGCGATTACGACAACGACGGCTTGCAGGACGTTTTTCTGGCCAACGACCAGGGCAACGACGCCCTTTTTCACAACGACGGCAACGGTAATTTCACAAAAATTACCAACGACCCCATCGTCAATAGCGGCGGCAACACCTTCGGCAGCCAATGGGCCGACATCGACAACGACGGCGACCTCGACCTATTCGCCACCAATTCCTTTTGGGGCGGCCCCTGGCGCAACTTCCTGTTTATCAACAACAACGGCACATTCACCCGCGACACCTCCGAAATTGTTTCAAAGGACGAAGGTTGGTCCTACGGCTGCGCATTCGGCGATTTCGACCGCGACGGCGACCTCGACCTGGCCGTGGCCAATTGCCTGAATGCCAACCAGCCCGACTACCTCTATGAAAATCACGCGGCCGAATCGGCCAATCACTGGCTCGTAGTGCAGTGCACCGGTACGCAAAGCAACCGCTCGGCCATCGGTACGCGGGTCAGGGTAAAATCCTGGTCGGGCGGGCAAATGCGGGAGCAAATGCGGGAAATCAGCGCCCAGAGCGGCTATTGCGGCCAAAACCAACTGGCGCCCCACTTCGGACTCGGCCCCGATGCCAGCATCGAAAGCGTAACAGTAGAATGGCCCTCCGGCGTGGAAGAAATTTTTGGCAATATCGCGACAAATCAATACCTCGGCATCACCGAGGGGCAGGGCGTGAACACACAGGAACAAGGCAAATCCCGCCTGCGCATCTGGCCACCCGGCCCCAACCCTTTCCACGATTCGGTGGCTTGTCGTTTCGACCTCGCCGAAAGCGGCCAATTAAGTATTGAAGTTGCTGATATTCAGGGGAAAAGAATCAGAAGCCTGGGAAGTGAAAACTATTCGCAAGGCGAACATCAGGTTGTTTGGGACGGGCGATCGGAGCGTGGAGAAAAGGTCGCTGCCGGACTGTATCTGATCATTTTCCGGCAGGGCGATCGGGTACTTTCCAAGCAAGCGGTGAAAATTTAATAGAAATAACAAAAAATTATCAAGCGGCGGCGACCATTTGGCGCAGATTTTGCACCATTTATGCGTTCCAATCATCGCATTACCAACGTCTTCCAACATGAGCGCCAAACTGGTCGTCGACCGCCACTTTCTTGTTCTTCGTGGGCTTACTCTGGCTGTTTTTTCAGAGCGTATCCTGCGCGCCACCCAGCAACATCCTTCCATCGAATGTCCTGCTGCTTTGTGGCAGCAACTGGACGACCATACCCGGGCGCTTCGGGAGGTACTCGACGTCACGCCCTCGCGTTCCCGTGAACGCCTGGCCAACCAGCGCAGCCGCGAAGCCCGCGTACGCCAGTCACTCGATACCCTTGCGTTGTTTTTGGAAACGACGGCCACCTGCAAATACGACCTGTTTACGGCCGGTTTCGGGGTGCGCGCCGACAAAAGCGACCGCCAGGAAGCCCCCAGCCGTCGCATGCGCCGTCATCAGGCCGCGGTGCAGCGGGTAGCCGCCGCCGTCTGACCATCATCAGAGTTCCTCCGGGCCTTCTCCTACCCAATCCTGGAGGTAGTGCCCGTTTTCGCAAAACTCCGTCAGTTCCTCCTCAATAAAACCCCGCACTTCAGCCACGATTTCGCCGGGGTACAACAGGTGTACGTTGGGGCCGGCATCGAGCGTAAAATACACCGGATGACCGGTTTCTGCGCGCCAGGCCCGCACACGGTCGATGATGGCCAGTGTGCCCGGCTGCATCAGGATGTACGACGGATTGCTGCACATCATCAGGGCGTGCAGGGTAAGCGCTTCGTCTTCCGCGATTTTACCAAAAGTTTCCAGATCGCCGGCCTGCATGGCATCGAGCAGGGTGCCCATGCGGGTACGCGCCTGTTCGTAACGCGTGGCCGCGTAAGGGTTGGCTTCCATGAGCGCATGGCCGTCGCGGCTCGATACGGCTTTTTCATCGGCGCTGACGATCAGGATGTCGTCGTGAAAATCCTTGAACAGCTCGTGCAGCCGATCGCCGACCGGTACGGCAAACTCATTGGACGAACCGGGCACGAAACGCGATTCGCCCCATACCGCCGCGTGCGGAAAAATAGAGCGGCAGGCGCTGCCGCTGCCCAGGCGAGCCAGCCAGGAGGCTTTCTGGTCAAAAGCCTCCGGCTCTTTCAGCGTGCCGAATAAGAGATCTTCGAGCGAACAAAGCCCCAGCGCAAGGGCCGACATCGCCGAGGCCGAGGAAGCGATTCCGGCCGAATGCGGGAAGGAATTACCGGAATAGATCGTGAATTTCAATTGTTCCAGAAAAGGGAATACCGGAACGAGCGACTCCAGGTAGGTTTTGATCTTGGCGTCAAAAGCCTCGTTGGGTTGCTGGTGAAAAAAGAAGTCAAGCTCGATACCGCCGGTGTTTTCCCTCATTTCGTATTCAAGGCGCGTATCGGTGCAAGCTGCTGCCAGGGTCAGGCTGAGAGAAGGATTCTGGGGCAATTGCACCCCGTATTTGCCCCAGTATTTGATAATTGCGATATTGCTCGGACTGCGCCAGGTGATGCCGCCGGGTTCGGGTGGATTGGAAGAGTCGAGGATCAGTCGTGGATTGTCGTAGTTCATGCGTGACCAATTTTTTAGCGCAGCAAAGGAACACATTTTTTACAGGGAGCACGCGGGCAGGATTTGAGTTGGCAATACAGAATATTGCCCGAAGGGCTTACCTTGCGGCCCATATCCTCACCCCTGTACCCGAGTCCGAACCATGTGGTCCAAAATCCGGCGATTAGCCGTTGAGATTTATTGCTTTTTCACGGCGCCCTTTGTGCTGAAAAACTGCCTGGGCATCTTTGTGCTGGTCGGCAGTTTGTTCATGATGACCTTCTGGTGGTTGAAATGTTATACCAACCACGGAGAAAGCGTTCAGGTGCCCAGTTATGTCGGCATGAACCTCCGCGACGCCGCGCGCAAGGCCCGTTCGCGCAATTTTTCGGTAGCCATCAGCGACTCGATTTATATGGCGGGCAAAGCGCCCGGCGAAGTGCTGGCCCAAACCCCCAAAGCGGAAAGCCTCGTGAAGGAAGGCCGGACCATTTATTTTACCGTTGCCAAAAACAACCCCGACATCATCAAACTGCCCGACCTGGCCGGCGGCGACGACTACGATCTGTACAGCCGCAAACTGACCCGTATGGGCCTCAAACCGCGCATCGCCGCCCGTGTGGCCGATCCCAGGCTGGAACCGAATACGATCGTGTCGGTTATTTATCGCGGTGATACGATCACCGACCAGATCGGGCGCGGCTACAAGGTGGAAATGGGCGCTACGCTCGATTTTGTCGTGAGCGAACAAGTGACGCTCACCGTCAATATTCCCGATTGTGTGTGCCAAACCTACGACGCGGCCAAATTCCTGATCCAAACCAGCAACCTCAGCGTGGGTTCCGTCATCAAGGACGCTTCCGTCGTCGATCCCAATTCCGCGTGGGTCTGGCGGCAAACCCCTGCTTACAACCCGAATGAAACCATGCG
The DNA here is from genome assembly GCA_016787345.1 of Saprospiraceae bacterium. GTDB lineage: Bacteria > Bacteroidota > Bacteroidia > Chitinophagales > Saprospiraceae > M3007. The sequence continues at coordinate 31,692 of JAEUUU010000023.1, forward strand.
GGTCGGCGAACAGATTGATTTGTACCTCACACAGGAAAAACCGGCTCAATGCCCGGAATAAACCATCCTAACCGAATATTATCCATGGATCTCACCGTTCAAGAACTCAAGCAAAAAATCCAGTCCGGCGAAAAATTCCTGTTCCTCGATGTGCGCGAGCCCTGGGAATACGAAGAATTCAACATCGGCGCCACCCTCATGCCGCTGGGCGAATTGATCAACCGCATGTGGGAGTTTGATGAGTTCAAAGACCGCGAAATTGTCGTGCATTGCAAATCGGGTGGCCGCAGCGGCATGGCCCAGCAGTTCCTGCAATCCAACGGTTTCAACCACGTCCGCAACGTCATTGGAGGCATCTCTGCCTGGAAAGATGCCTTTGGCGCCACCCAACCCTGACTTTATGCGGCGGATTGTCTGGTTGCTCGGACTGGCCCTGACTTTGTTGAGCTGCAAAACCAGCCGCGTGCGCAGCTTGCCTTTTTTTCCCGAAGATGCTCCCGTCGCTGAATCCGGCGAACTCGCCCGTCGCGGCTCCTGCAATGCCTGGCAAAACCATCTGCCCGACCCCGCACACCCCGAATACCTACCGGTGCGCTATCTGCGCGTCAATTTTCACATCATGAACAGCCGCGACAGCAGCCGGAACTTCCAGCCCGACTCCGCCCGGGCCTATTTCCGCCGCCTGCTCGATCTGGCCAACGCCGACCTCGACACCAATTTCTACAATTGGCGCTCGCCCGAAGGCACGGCCGTGCTGCCCAAACGGTATCACTACGTCCTTTGGCCGCAACCCGGCATACCGGGCGACGACGGCTTTTATTTTCACTACGACGACTCTCTTTACTATCTGGTTTACAAAGGCAAAAACCAGAACAATTACAACCGCAAGGTCATTGAAAAATACGCCGTCGGGAAAGATTCCATCATCAACATCTTTATCCAGGTTCACCCCGACGACAGTATCCGCTCCAAAACCTACAACGCCAACCACCAGGGCATCGCGCTCACCACGGCCGTCAAAATGGCCGGCATTTACGAAAGCAAAGACCCGCCGGAATGGGTGTGCGGCAGCCTCAACCACGAAATTGGCCACCTGCTCAGCCTGGCTCATGCCTGGCAGGAAGACGGTTGCCCCGACACCGACAACCACCCCAACCGCTGCTGGCACTGGCAACCCGAAGGCCCCTGCCGCGACCAGGCCTCGAACAACGTGATGGATTATAACGCCTACAAAAGCGCCATGACGCCCTGCCAGATCGGTCGCGTACACGCCACCATGGCGAATGAAAAAAGCGTGGTGCGCAAACTGCTGATCCCGAACTGGTGCACACGCAATCCGGCGCTCGACGTAGTTGTTCGTGATTCGGTCAGCTGGGCGGGCGCCCGCGACCTCGAAGGCAGTCTGACGGTGGCCGAAGGCGGCGTACTCCGGCTTTCCTGCCGCGTTTCGCTGCCCGAAAATACCCGAATCACCGTGGAACCCGGCGGCCTGCTGCTGCTCGACGGCTGCCGTTTACACAATGCCTGCGGAAAACTTTGGCAGGGTATCTTTGTGCAGGAAAAAAACGGCCTCCGGGGCGAAGTCCGCGTACTGCGCCCCCCGATGCTGGAAAACCTCGATCCGGCCGTCAAACAAAAAAAACTGAGCCGGAAGGATTGATAAAACACGGTCAATGCCTTCTTCGTTTGAATGACCCGACATTACAGTTTGTTATGAAAAAATACAGCATCATCGCCCTCTGCCTCCTCCTGTTTGTCAGCCTGCTCGCGCCCGCCTGCAGCCGGAAATCGGGCTGCCCCGCCACCGAAAGTTTGAAAGCGCCCGTGAACCGGAAAGGAGAGATAAAAAAGAAGAAAGGCAGCAGCTCCGGGCTTTTCCCAAAAAAGATGAACAAGAAGATGAAATAGGCGTCGCTTACCCATTCAGGGTATTTTTAGGAAAAAGCGGCTGAAACGCAAAATTCGGCTCAAATTTTGGAGAGAAAGGAGTACTTCCCTTAATCCGGCTTGCCCCCCTTCTCACACCAAATGCTAAAATTGTTCAAGCCGATTTTTCCATGAACCGTATTGCCTTTTCATTGCTGGCAAGCCTGTTGCTTGTCCAAATCCGCCTTTGGGGCGCCGGCCTGCCCCTCGTTCAGCCTCTTACCGATTCCATCCCGCCCACGATTGTTTGCCCGCCGAACGATACCGTCAACCTTCCGCCGGCTACCTGCACCGTCATCTATCCCTTCGACGTAACAGCCTACGACGACCAGCCGGGTACGCCGACCATCCTCCAGACCAGCGGTCTGCCCGCCACCGAACCCTACCCTATCGGGCTGACGTACAATGTGTTCCGCGCCACCGACGCGGCCGGCAATACCAGCACTTGTTCGTTCACCGTGCTGATCAAAAACTACTCGGTGCCCCTGGCCTGCGAAGACCTGGCCACCATCGCCCTCAACCAGAACTGCACGGGACAGCAAGGCCCGCTGTATTACCTTTTCGGCGACCAGAACGATTACGGCTGCCTGAGCAATTTTTATGTAGAAGTCGACCGCGTCGCGCCATTCGGCAACGGCCCCTGGACGACGGACGTTTTCGGCGTTCAGGACATCGGGAAAACCTACCAGTTCCGCGTCGTCGACGGCTACACCGGCAACAAATGCTGGGGCAGCGTCAAAGTGATCGACAACCTGCCACCGGTGCTGACCTGCGCCAATTTTGACATTCCCTGCACCGACATCAACCCCACACCGACCAACCTCACCCAAATATTTGGCATTCCCGAGGGACAACCCTCCGCGATAGACAACTGCGGGGGCAATGTCACCACGTCTTTTATTGACAATCAAATGCCGATGGATTGCAACTCCGGCTTTACCGGGGCCATCAACCGCCAATGGACCGCCAAAGACCAAAGTAACAATACGATCACCTGCGTACAGCAAATCCGGATTATCCGCCCCACGCTCGACGACGTCGTGTTGCCGGCCGACGTCACGCTGGACTGCTCCGACACCGAAATCGACCCCGATAGCACCGGCTTCCCGCATCAAAATGTTTTGGGGATGCAAATTGCCCAGTTGTGTTCGATCAACAGCGATTATTCCGACGTGCAGGATACCCTTCTGTGCTCCGGTCACCGTCGCATCACCCGCCGCTGGTCGATCATCAACTGGTGCGAAGGCGAGATCCTGGAATATGACCAAAAAATCGACCTGATTGATACCGAAGGCCCTTCAATCAATTGCCCGCCTGCCTTCACCGCCGCGTTGTCGGGAGCCGGTTGTACAGGAGATGTCGATCTGCCGGATGTAATCGTGCACGACAATTGTTCCGATCCGGCGTCAATCTGGGCGGTCTGGAACGGCCCCGACAACCAGGCGGATACCCTTATCGGCAGCCTGGGCAACTTTGCAGGCAACAACCTGTCCAATTCCGATACGCTCGGCATCCTGGGTACGGCAACCGGTTTCCCGGTCGGCCGGCATCTGGTGATTTACTATGCCGCCGACGATTGCGGTAATACGGCCAGTTGCGCCTTTACGGTCGATATTTGGGACAATACGCCCCCGGAAGCCGCATGCGCGCCCTTGCAGACGGTCTGGCTCGATGCCGAAGGAAAAGCCGAAGTCTCTGCTCAGCTGTTCGACAGTGGCTCGGCGGCCGACAGCTGTAACGTATTAAACTTCCGGATTCGCCCCGACCTGGGCGGTATTTGCCAGCCCGACAGCAGTTTTGCCGAAACGCTCCTGCTCTGCTGTGCCCAGGCCGGCGATACCCTTGCGGCTACCCTGCGGGTGTACGACATCCACCTGCCCGCCGGGGGCCTGGATGCGGCTTATGCCGAAGGACATTTTGACGAGTGTAAAGTGCTGATCGCCGTGGCCGACACCCTCGCCCCGGCTTGTATCGCCCCGCCGGATACCGCGGTGAGTTGCGCCGATTTCAGTTCCGATTTGTCGGTTTACGGCGCGCCCGTTCTCAACTGCAAAGCCGATTCTTTCTCTATTATTGTTGATTATGAGCAATTTGACACCTTGTGTAAAAGCGGAGCACTGACCCGGATTTTTCAAACTTATGCCAATGGCCAGGCGGGCGCCCAATGCGCGCAGATCATCCAGTCGGGCTACCATCAGGAATATTACGTTCGTTTCCCCAACGACGTGATCGTGACGACTTGCAACGAAACGAATGTGTACGGAACGCCGGAAATTTTTCACCTGGGTTGCGAGCAACCCGATGTGCAGTACACCGACGAAGTGTTCACCGTGGTGCCCGACGCCTGTTACAAAATCGAACGCAGCTGGACGATCGTCAACCCTTGTACGTACGACAGTTTGCAGCCGCTGATTTTCATCCCCAATCCGAACCCGCACCCGCAGGCCAACAACCCGACCAATCTGCCCGGACCGGTGGTTTCCGCGCCCGGAGCAAGCGGCGCCTGGGCGTCGACGGCGGTAAAAATCACACCCGTCGATCCGCAAGCAACCAATTACAGTCAGTTTTGGACTGCCAGTGCAAATGGCTACCGGTACACACAAACCATCAAAATAGTCGACAACCAGCCGCCGGTATTCAGTTGCCCGTCGGGCCCGCTCAACTGGGCCGACACCAGCCAGAACGACGCCCTGTTGTGGCATGAAAACTACTGGGCCAATTTTTTTGCGGGCAACGACGACCTGTGCGAAGCCCCGGCGCCGCTCGGCATTAGCGTCAGCGACGCCTGTTCGGGAGCCGACATTGTGTTGAACTACCAGCTTTTTCTCGACCTGAACGACGACGGAACGCAGGAAACCGTTGTATCAAGTACCAACCTGCCCCCCGCCAACACGGTCTATTTCGATAATGCCGCCAACCCCAACTTCAGCGGCGGCCAGCCGCGCGCATTCGATCAGCGCCCGGTTCCGGCAGATCAGCAATACCGTTTCGCCATCGATCGCGTCAAATCGGGTAATAACGTAAGCGCCCACGTGCGCTGGGATACGGAAGCACTGCCCGCTAACAGCGACAATCCGGGGCTCGACGGTATCGAACCCCTACTCCCCCTGGGTACCCACCGGATCAAATGGATCGCGCAGGATGCTTGCGGCAACCAGAGGGTATGTGAATATACCTTTACGCTGGTGAGCGAAGTAGCCGGGTGCACCCCGCCCGGCATCCCCATCGGCGGCGAAATCGAGTCGCTGACCGGCGGCGTCAGTCAGGTGAAAGTCACGCTCGTCAGCACGGATCCAATCTTCAATCAAACGGCAAACACCGACATACAGGGCAGCTATCAGTTCAGCCAAAACCTGCCGTTCGGGTCCGATTTTTACGTCAGACCTTCTAAAAACGACAACGTTTCCAACGGTATTTCAACGTTCGACATCGTGCTGTTGAGCAAACACGTGTTGGGCATCGATACCCTGGATACGCCCTACCAGATTATCGCAGCCGATATCAATCGGAGCAATTCGGTCACAACTTTCGACGTCGTCGAACTGCGCAAACTGGTGTTGGGCATTTACAACGTCTTCCCTATGAATACCTCCTGGCGCTTTATGCCGCAGGAGTTCTCCTTCGTCAATCCGTACAACCCCTTCCTGTCGCCCATCCCCGACTCGATCGCCGTGGTCAATTTGCCCGACAACAACCTGAGCGTGTTCGACTTCGTGGCCATCAAAATCGGCGACCTCAACCTATCCGCCGCCAACGAGTTCAACACACCTGCCGACGATCGCGCCGGCGCCGGCTTGCAATTCGCCCTGGACGACCGCCGGCTTGCCGCGGGAGAAATTCTGAGCCTCGATTTTCAGCCGGACCGGCAACCACTGGGTTTCCAGATGACCCTCGAATACCCTGGCCTTCAATTGCTTGAACTCATCCCGGACAACAACGCGCTCGACGAAAGCAACTTCGGCGTCTTTGAGCAGGCTTTGACCATGAGTTGGAACGGCGAAGACAAGCCGCGCTTTCGCGCTGTTTTTCAGGCCAATATGGAAGGAAACCTGCGCGACATGTTGTACCTCAGCGATCGAATCACTCCTTCGGAAGCCTATTTTGAAGCCGAAAAAGGTTTTGAAAAATCAGGGGTCGCACTCCGGTTCAACACCGTTGACAATCTATCGCCACAATTGTTCAGCCCCGCACCCAACCCATTTACAGACAAAACAAACATTGCTTTTTACCTGCCGGAAAACAGCGTGGTTCAACTTCGCGTAGTTGATTTGAACGGTCGTGAGGTTTGGTACGAACAAAGCTCGCTGCCTGCCGGACGCCATCAGCGCACCCTGTCGCGTCTCGATCTGGGCGCGCCCGGCGTATACGCCTGCGAGTTTATCTCAGGCAGTTTCCGCGTCGTACAAAAGCTGGTGCTGCTCGATCACTGACGGCGCGCTTTTTTCGCCGCCCCGAACATTTGAATCAGCAGCAACAGGAGCATTCCCATGGTCATTCCCCATGAGAATGCATCCTGTCGCTCCCAGAGGAAAAAGAGGATGACGGGCAGCACAGGCAACACGTCGAGGGCGCTGACGTAGTTGACCGCCCGGCCGCTGTACGTTACTTCTCCCTGCATTTCCGACAGATTGCGCTCGAAAAAACGAAACAAGGCAAAATTGAAAATCTGCCGCCCCAGGATAATTCCGTAAATGCCCAGCACATACCCTACGGCAAATTCATAAGCATATTCATGGTGCAGAACTTCTCCCAGATAATACAACCCGAGTCCGATAGCCAATACGGCCACGAGTTTCCGCCAATTGAGCAGTGATTGAATATTCGCGGCTTTTTTGATCTGATGATTGATTTGTTCATCGTCGATTCTGATGTGGCTGGCGTATGTTCTCTGCCGGATATTCGAGTTGAGGTAAATGAGAAAAAATGTCGACAGAATCAGCAGGGGGGCAAAAATGATTGCAGGGTGTGTCATGTGTTACTTCGGGTTAATGAGTATTTGAAAGCTTGGAGCGGCCGGCTTTACCGATAATTTCAAAAGCCTGCTCGAGCCGGAACCCGTCCTGATCCACCAGGGTCAGAACGTGTTGCCCGACAGGCGGTTGCAGCGCCATTTCATGAAAGGTTTTGGTGCTGCCGAGGTAATTCCCGTCGAGGTGCCAGAAGATCTCTTTATCCGGCGTCCGGTGCGCAATTTTGAACACGGTACTGCCCAGTTTGCCGTCGAGATCGACCGGCACGTAGATTCTGGCAGCCTGTTTGGGGTAAATGAGTTGCATCGGGTTTTGCCTTTGCGCCACAGCGCTGCCCGCGCAATCGGGCCGGAACGGCGGCGGCGACTGATAAGCCGGGTTTTTATTTTTAAAATAAAACTCCTCGACAGGCGGCAAAACGAACCAGGGGCGATGGGTCATAATGGTCGGCGACTCGCAATCGCTGCTTACCTGCCACTGGCCGGCGGCGTCGAGGTGCAACAACTGGTGGTAAGCGCAAACGCGGCTTTTCAGTCCGCTGCGCGGTATCCAGACGGTATCGGCTTCGCAATATTCACCAGCGCGAAATCCGCTCTGCCGGCACACCGGCGCCTGGACCATGTCGTCGTAAGGCGGATCGAACCAGCTTTCGCCGGCCGGCAACTGACCGAAAATTTCAAACAACACCGGGGCCGCCATTTCCACCCCGATCAGCCCCGGCCGCCCCTCGCCGTCGGCATTGCCCACCCAGACACCCACGGCATAACGCGACGTTACGCCTGCCGCCCAGGCATCCCTGAAACCGAAGCTGGTACCGGTTTTCCAGGCTATCCGGCGGCCGGTTCGGAAAAGTTCCCACTCGCCGGCGCTGTTGGGGCGCTCCACCTCCTGCATGGCGTCGAATGCAAACCAGATGGCGCCCGCGCTCAACAATGGCGCCTCTTTCAGGTTGGCCCGGGAGGGCGCAGGAGGCGTGTTAAAAAAATTAGGCGGACGGAAATCATCCGCCGCGTACCGACCGTTGCGATCATAAAAAGCGCCCAGTTCGCGGCCCATACAGGCATAGGTGTTGGTAATATCGAGCAAATTGGCTTCCGCGCCGCCCAGGATCAGCGACAGGCCGTAGTGGCCCGGGCTTTTGTTGATTGTCGTCAGACCCAGCCGGCGCAGGTTGAAGTGAAATTTTTCCAGTCCGTATTGTTGAAGCAACAGGACGAAGGGTACATTAAGCGAACGGATTAGTGCGCGGCGGGAGGGTACCACACCGTCGTAGGTTTCATGAAAATTTTCGGGTTTGTAGGCGCCCAACTGGGTCGGCACGTCTTTGAGCAGGCTTTTGGGCAAAATATCCCCGCTTTCCAGCGCAAGGGCGTACAAATAGGGTTTTAAAATACTCCCGGTACTACGCGGCGCGGCGATCACGTCGACCGATTCGCTGTGCTCTTCTCCCGCCCCGACGACGTTGCCCACGTAAGCCAGCACATTGCCCGTAGGCACGTCGATCACCACCGCGGCGAGGTTGTGTACGTCGTTTCCCCGGTAGAGGCCCTGGCGCCGGGCAAGAATATCCGCCACCCGCTGCTGAAGGTCGCGGTTGATCGTTGTTTCAAAGCGAAAACGGCGGTTGTTGGTTTGTCTGGAAAGCCGATCTAGCAAATGCGGGGCAAGTTGCGGCAATGGGTGCGGTTGTTGCGGCAAGGGTTCTTCTTTGGCCAGTTCGCAATCAAAATTTTCAATGATTTTTTCTGCCCGCAACTTGTCGAGCAGGCGGTTGCGCTTGGCCAGCAGGGCATCCCGGTTGCGACCAGGGTGAATAAGAGCCGGGCTGTTGGGCAGTACTGCCAGGGTCGCGGCTTCGGCCCAGCTGAGTTGATTGGGTCGTTTGCCAAAATAGCGCCAGGCAGCAGCCTCCAGCCCCACGACATTCCCGCCAAATGGCGCATTTGCCGCGTACAAACCCAGGATGTCGCTTTTGGAATAGCTCATTTCCAGCCGGGTAGCCATAAATGCCTCGATCGCCTTCTCCCAAATGGTACGCGATCTGTTCCCCCTTGCCATGCGAATTACCTGCATACTCAACGTGCTGCCGCCGCTCACCACCTTTCCGCTGCTGATATTTTGCCACACCGCCCGCGTCAAACTCCCGGGATCGACGCCCGGGTGCCACCAAAACCGGCGGTCTTCGAACAATACAACACAACGCGCATATTTATCGGGCACAGCCGGCCCCTGCGGAAAACGCCATTGACCGTCGGCGGCAATACGGGCGCCCAGCAAATCACCCTGATGGTCTTCCACCACAAAACTCACCGGCTGATCAAACAGCGGCCTGGGCAAACAAAAAAGCCAAAGCAGAAAAAGCGCGCCCAGCAAAGCAAATGTTCTGGGGCGCCGGCGCACGGCATTTTGCAGCCAGTGCCTGGTCTTGGTCAGCCTTTGTTTAATTTTGGACCCTGTTTTTTGCCAGTTCAATACCATGAGCCGCGTTTATGAGGTTCAAAAATAGGCGCTCTGAATCGGATGGCCGAAATAAACCCCATCAACCTTATCAACCTTCAATCAACTTTCCACCCGTGAAACCCATCCTCATCCTCAAATTCGGCAGTGCCGCGCTCACCCGCCCCGACGGCAGCCTGCACCAAAAAGCCCTGCTTGAGATTGCACGGCAAACGGCCAGCCTGTGCGCCGATTGGCGCGTGGCCATCGTCAGCAGCGGAGCCGTGGCGGCGGGTAAATCGTTTTTGCGGCGCTATTCCGGCAGTTTGAGCGAACGGAAAGCCGCCGCCGCCATCGGCAATCCCTTGCTTTTGCAACAATATGCCCGGTTTTTCGCGGCGTTTGACATTCCGGTCGCTCAGGGACTTTGCGAACGTCGCCACTTTGCCGAACGCACTCGTTTTTTGCAGTTGCAGGATACTTTCGAATGTCTTTGGCAAAACGGCGTGGTGCCTATTGTCAATGAAAATGACGTCATCAGCGACCGCGAATTGCGTTTTTCCGACAACGACGAACTGGCTACCCTGCTGGCAGTGGGCTTCGGCGCACGACGGCTGTTGTTGTGTACCACGGCTGGCGGCCTGCTCGATGCCGAAGGGCATATCATTCCCGAAGTCGCGCAAATCGACGATACCATTTTTGGGCTTGTCCGACCCGAAAAATCAACCGTAGGACTGGGCGGAATGGCATCCAAACTGACTTTTGCCAAACTGGCCACACGTTTTGGCATTCAGACGCACATCTTCGGTTTGTCCGACCCCGACGCGATACTCCGCGCCCTGAACGGCCAGACAGGCACCGTTTTTTCAGCCGGTAAAAGTTCCGAGTCGGCCCGGCGCCGGTGGTTGGCCAGCGGCGGACTGGCAGTCGGGCAACTTATCGTCGACGCCGGCGCGGCGGCCGCTCTACTGCGGCGCAACAGCCTGTTGGCCGTCGGCGTGCGCACAGTCATGGGGACCTTCGCCAATGGCGAATTGGTCGAAATTTGTGACGAAAACGGCGGTACGCTGGCGATTGCTCGTATGCGCCTGGGCTCCGACGCGCTGATTCAACAAATGGGCGTACAGGGGCTCGAAGTAGCCCATGCCGACGATATTGTTTTGCTTTCACTTTAACAAATAATGGAACCGATAGAACAACTTTTGCAAATCGCCCATAAAGCGACCCCTGCCATTGCGCTGGCCAGCAACCAACAAAAATCGGCAGTCCTGAACCGCCTGGCGGATTTATTGCTCGAACGGGAAGCCGATGTTTTACGCGAAAACGCCCGCGATCTGGCTCAATTGACAGACGACAACCCGAAAAAAGACCGTCTTCTGCTCAACACTAAACGGCTCTCCGAACTGGCATCTGCCGTTCGTCAGGTCGCCACGCTCCCCGATCCTGCCGGTCAGGTCTTACTCGAACGAGACATCCGGCCCGGGCTGCATCTGCAAAAAGTGAGCGTCCCCCTGGGTGTCGTGGGTGTCATCTACGAATCCCGGCCCAACGTTACCATCGACGTTGCCGCGCTGTGTCTTCGTTCGGGCAATGTCTGTGTGCTCAAAGGAGGAAAAGAGGCCGCATTTTCCAATCAGATACTCGTCGACCTGCTGCATGAAGCGCTGGCAGCCGAGGGATTGCCCGGCGCCATCATCACCCTCTTGCCCAACGATCGTGAGGCGGTCAATACTCTTTTGCGGGCCGAACGTTGGGTCGACATCCTGATTCCGCGCGGTTCAGATACCCTGATTCAGTTTGTTCGTGAAAATGCGCGGGTGCCTGTTATCGAGACTGGCGCCGGGGTGTGCCATACCTATGTCGATACCGATGCAGATATGAACAAAGGGGTTGATATTGTGGTAAATGCCAAAGTTTCAAGGCCTTCGGTTTGCAATGCACTCGATACGGTACTCATCGCACGTACAATGGCAGAACGCTTTTTGCCATTAATGGCGGAAGGACTTCGCCCCTGGTCGGTCGAAATTTTTGCCGACCAAGCGGCATTCGATATTTTGAGTAAATCCGGTTATCCCTGGCTGCAAAAAGCCTCAGCCGATGATTTTGGCAGGGAATTTCTTTCGCTGCGATGCTCTGTGGCCGTCGTAGATGACCTCGATGCCGCACTCGAGCATATCGGCCAATACTCCTCCCGGCACTCGGAGGCCATCGTGACCGAAAATCCGGAGACGGCCGAACGCTTTCTGTCAGCGGTAGATGCCGCGGCCGTTTATGTCAATGCTTCCACACGTTTTACCGATGGAGGGGAATTCGGTTTGGGCGCCGAAATAGGTATTTCAACCCAAAAACTTCATGCCCGAGGCCCCTTTGCCCTCGAAAAATTGGTTACTGAAAAATGGCTCGTTCGCGGGAACGGAGCCGTCCGGAACTAACCCCTGCCTACTCAAATCCTCGCATCCTGTCGTCAAACTTAAAGAATACCTGAAAAAAATACTGACAATAGATTACCGGAAATTCATTGACAAGTTGAAAAAGTAAAGTTGAACTTTTCCAGCAGGTATTTGGCTGGACAGGTTTGAAGGATGTCGCCTTTTCTGTTTTTAAAAACCCAGTTTTGGTTAAGAGGGCAGAACGAAGCCGTCACGGTAGTGTTTTTGTGTTTGTGCCCTACCTGATAACTCTGGGTGAAAAGTGTCACGGCGCCTTGGGCACTTACTTTACGTTCCCAGGTTCCTTTTCCCAGTTGTTTAAAAACTCTACTGACTTCAAAGTCAGCAGGGTGAAACTGTTTGGGATTGCAGAACAGTTGAGGGTATTTTTCTGCTCGTGTCATACCCGCACAGGTACGGGTGGCATAATTGTCTCTTTGGTCTTCCACGGCTTGGTTCAGTTTGGTTTGCAAGTCCAGATAATCGGCGCAAGTTTTGGGGTCGGCCCAACGGGCCGTTGTTCCTTGATTGCGCTCTACTTTGGCATTTTTTATGGGCGAGCGAGGCGGATTTAGTTTCACTCTTATGCCCAATGCGATCAAATGCAGGTTCAAATCACTGAGCGCTTGCCGTGAAGGATCTCCGAAGGGACTTCCGTTGTCTGCCCTGAATTCCCCGATAAATCCCCAACGAAACATCAGATAATGTACCGAATCAAGAACCTGATCAAGGGGGACTTGACTAATCCGGGCATGGGGGGAAAACAAAGGCGTCCAGTTCGGCACCCGTGTGTTCATCGATAAAGTTCAGGTAGCAGCAGGGCTTGCCATCGGCAGTTTTTAACTGCTCTTTGGCGTCCACCTGCACCCGTTGCAAGGGCCTTGTCACCCAATCGTTGCTCCCTTGTGGCAATCGAGTCTTTTTTGCCATCAGGCCCGCTTTCCTTAACCAGATACGTATTTGATTACTCTGGACAATCTTGCTTTGCGGAAACTCGCGCTGTAAGTGTAAACGAATGTAATCCGCACCCCAATCAGCGTGCTGTTGCCGCAACTCAATGGCTCGCTTCCGAACAGGATCGTCTGTAACCGATTTGCGGCCACAGCGCTCATAACGCAGACGGATACCGGCTTCTCCTTCTACTGAAAAACGTTTGATCCATATCAAGAGCGTGTCGTAATCAACGCCTAATTCTCGCGATATGACACTCTTCTTTTTGCCCATTCGCCATAATTCGTACGCGCGGCGACGTTTCTCTTCACTATGTGGTAACATAGACCTTTTCTTTTTCAACAAATGTCAATGAACTTCCGGCAATCTTTCTCAAATATTCTTTTCAGGTATTCTTTAAGTTTGACGACAGGATGCGAGGATTTGACGAAAGGTTTGTTGCCGCTCTCGACTACCGAATTATTTAGCGGCGCAGTGAATTGATTATTGGAAAGAAAGGATACCTCTTCTCACATTGACATTCAAAATTGGATATAATCAACACTATTGAGTGCAGAAATAACCCTATTCTCCAAAACCTAAAACCCAAGACCTAAAACCAGATTCGGGAGCAGGAATGACCCTTTTGTCAAATCCTCGCATCCTCGCATCCTCAAATCCTCTCCATTCAAATCAACAAATGCATCGACAAACCCATCTTCACCGCCTCCGGACCGAGACCTTCGACCTCTGCATCATTGGCGGCGGGGCTTCGGGTGCAGGCTGTGCGCTCGATGCCGCTTTGCGTGGATTGAAGGTCGCCTTGGTGGAAAAAAATGATTTTGCCGCCGAAACTTCATCCAGAAGCACCAAACTCATCCACGGCGGCGTCCGGTACCTGGAACAGGCGGTGAAAAAACTGGATTTCGGTCAGTTGCGGCAGGTCAAACACGGGCTCGAAGAGCGCCATATCCTGCTGGCCAACGCCCCGCATCTGGCCCGCCCCCTGCCCCTGCTGACGCCGGTGTTCAGCCGGTGGGAAGCCTGGTATTTCGCCCTAGGCCTCAAATTGTACGACTGGTTTGCCGCGCGGAAAGACACCTTGCCCAAAAGCCGCCTGCTGAGTCGCCGGGAAGCCCTGGAACGTATGCCCGGACTGAACCTAGGCATAAAAGGCGCCGTGTTGTACTACGACGGACAAATGGACGACGCGCGTTATTGCCTGGCGCTGGTGCAAAGCGCAGCAACCGCCGGCGCCGCGGTAGCCAATCATGTTTCGGTGAGCGGTTTCGACTTTGATGATGCGGGCAGATTGACCGGAGCGAGACTGACCGATCATCTGCCCGACCCCGGCCAAACCGGGTCTTTTGCCATCAAAGCCCGGCTTTTTCTGAATTGCACAGGACCCTTCTCCGACCATATACGCCAAATGGCCAACCCGGCACTCCCGGCCCGGATTCAGGCCTCCAAGGGCGCCCATATCGCCATCCCCCAAACCGTTTTCACCCCTCCACCACCCACCACCCTGTCACCCACCGAGAGCAGCAACAACCCTTTTTCCAACCCCCAAAACCCAAAGCCTGTTGCCCACAGAGAGCAGCAACAACCCTTTTCCCAAAACCCAACTCCCAAAAACCAACTCCCAACCCCCAACTCCCAACACCTGTCGCCCCCCGAGAGCAGCAACAACCCTTTTCCCAATACCCAACACCCAATACCCAATACCCCACTACCGGCTTTGCTTATCCCTAAAACGCCCGATGGCCGTGTGGTTTTTCTGGTGCCTTACGGCCAACACATGTTGCTCGGCACTACCGACGAGCCCTGCCCCGACATCGGGCAGGAGCCCCGGGCCGAACGCCGTGACCTGGATTTTTTACTCGAAACATTAACCCCCTACCTCTCCCGTACACCGGCTGCCGAAACCGCTACTGCCGGATTCGCCGGCCTGCGCCCGCTGATCCGTGCCGGCGGCCGCGCGGATACCAAAAGTCTCCTGCGCGACCACGAAGTGGAGCACGATGCCCGTTCGGGGCTGTACAGTTTGCTCGGCGGCAAGTGGACCACTTACCGGCTGATGGCCCGCGATGCGGTGGATGCTGTTTGCCGTGAACTTGGCGTACAGGCTGAGTGCCGCACCGCAGCGCACCGCTTGGCAGGTGCGGGCGAGCTCAGGGCCGGCGAACTTGCCGAACGCGCCGCTAGGTATGGAATCGACGCGACGGTCGTTCATCACCTTTCAGAGTATTACGGCGACAATTCCCCGGCGGTCATCGACCTTGTCGAGGGCGACGAATCGTTGGCAAAACCGTTGGTCGCGGGGTTTCCGTTTATCCGCGCCGAAGTGGTTTGGGCGGCGCGCAGGGAAATGGCCTGCACATTGCGCGACGTACTCGCCCGCCGGCTCCGGCTGGAGATCGCCGATTGGCAGGCCGCCGGCGCCGCGGCGCCGGCGGTAGCGGCAATTTTGGCGCGCGAATTGGGCTGGCCGGAGGAGCGGGAAAGGGTAGAACGGGATAAATACCGCGCATTATTGGCGGATTTTGGCGCCCACCTGAAAACGGGTGGAATAGAGAATGAAAAAAATCATCGCTAAAAATGTTTTTTTTCACTTGCAAGTATTGCCGCCAAATCCCATCTTGCCGGCTATTAACAAGCATTATTTTTACCTAAACATAACACATATGGCTTCCGATAAAAACTTCGCCTACGTCTCCGACCTGCACTACGAACACCTGTTGTGGCGCAATGAACTGAATTTCTACAAGGAAGAACTCAATATTCTGGAGCACCGTCTGGGCGAGATCATCGCAAAAAATACGGTCAACGAAGCAGAGGCGGGTGTCGAATCGTTTCAAAACCGATTCGAACTCCAGCGCGAGCACCTCAGCGACCTCAAACACCGTATCAAAAAACACGAGCAGTTCCTGGCCAACTATGCCAAGGAGCATCCGATTGCTGTCGACCATGTACATTTTACCGATCATGCCGATATTCGCGAGAACTTTGAACGATTCCGCGAGCTGTATCAGGAAATGAAACACGAATTCAACCGCTTCGCAGTGAAGTGGATGTAATTCGACGACCTGCGAGGATGGACGAATTTGAAGAAGCGGGCCTGTTCAGCGCATTCTTTTTCAAAATTTCACCCAAAGAGGCTCCGCCTCCATTTGATTCTTATGACAAATTTCCTCGCAGAACTGCTGGGCACCGCCCTGTTGATCCTTTTGGGCGACGGGGTGGTGGCCGGCGTCGTGCTTCGCGGCACGAAAAATGAAAACTCGGGCTGGATCGTGATTACCATCGGTTGGGCGCTTGCGGTTACGTTTGCCGTGTATGCGGTGGGTAAAGTGAGCGGCGCGCACCTCAATCCGGCCGTAAGCGTGGCGCTGGCGGCAACGGGGCAGTTTGATTGGTCTGAAGTGCCGGTTTACGTAGCCGGACAGGTCGCCGGCGCGTTTCTGGGCGCCGTGCTGGTGTGGCTGCATTACCTTCCTCACTGGCGCCAGACCCCCGATCAGGGCGCCAAACTGGCCGTTTTTTGCACGGCGCCCGCCATCCGGCACACGCCGGGCAATTTCATCAGCGAATTTATCGGCGCCTTCGTCTTGCTGTTCGGCTTATCGGCCCTCGGCGTCAACGAATTTGCACAGGGACTAAAACCCCTCGCCGTGGGCGCGTTGGTGCTGGCCATCGGGCATTCGCTGGGCGGCACAACCGGCTACGCCATCAATCCCGCCCGCGATTTTGGCCCCCGACTGGCGCATGCCCTGCTGCCGATAGCCGGCAAGGGCGGCTCCGATTGGGGCTATGCCTGGGTCCCCGTGGTCGCTCCCTTGCTGGGCGGCATTTGCGGTGCGATGGCTTATCGGGGGCTCTTTTGAGCCGGCCACATAATTCCCCTGCCCAAAAACCGTTTATTTTGCCTGTAAAAAATACCAGCAGGAAATTTCCACCATGACTTTTTTTTCGCTCCGCCCGGCAGCAATGCTGCTGTTGGCTTTCGTTTTTGCTCAAAACCTGTTTGCTCAAAAAGCCGGACTGCAGGTCACGCGCTGCTCTGGCGTCGATAAAAGCCGCGCCATTACCCATATTCACGTCGATTCGGACAACAGCAAATGGGTGGGCAGCGCCCGCGCACTCTCGCAGGTGCGCGCCTGCGATCTGGGCACACCAGCCACACTGGCCGCCGGCGAACGCTCCGCTTTGATGTACCCCGGCGGCAATGCCGACGTGCGCTGGACCGATGAAACCCTCACGCTTATACTCAACAGCCCGGCGACCGTCACGGCGGCGCATTACGACGCGGCCAATGATTTTCTGTGGCTGGGTACCAAAGACGCCGGTTTGTTGCAGTTGAAAACAAAGCCGGCTTTGACCAAAGTCGCACAGTTTAATACCTCCAATTCCAAACTGCGCAGCAACGAAATCAACAATATCCTGCGCGATAAAACCGGGCGCCTCTGGATCAGTAGCCGCGACGGCCTCATGACCGGCACGCCGGGCAAATGGCGCGGCGAATTGCAGGGCTACGACGTACAGCGCGTCCGCGAATACGGCGCCGACCTTTACGTGCTCGCCGACGGTGAATTCTGGCTCGTCGAGCGCGGCGAAAAAGTAAAAGCCATCCCCATTCCCGACGATGCCGTGGAAAGCGACCCGATCGATTTCGACCTCGATGCCGAAGGTAACCTGTGGATGCTCTCCGCCATCGTGACCCGCCTCAACCTGCTCACCGACGAATTCGAAACGTTCAGCGGCCCCGAAGACTACACCAGCCAGTACGGCCGATGCATCGCCGCCGACCAGGACGGCGCCATCTGGATCGGCACCGACGACAAGGGCCTTTATGCCATCGACAAAGCTTCTTCCCTGACCGTCAATATTTTAACGGAGAAAGAAGCCAGTTGTACCGGCAGCGGTAAAGACGCCGCCCTGCGCGTCAAAGTGAGCGGCGGCAAAGCGCCCTTTACCTACGAATGGTCGGTTCAGGGGGTTACCGGCGATGCACCCCAAAACCTCGCGGCAGGGGCCTATTCCGTCACTGTCACCGATGCTTCGGGCAAAACAAAATCTGCCAAAACCACCCTGGCCGACCCAATCATTACGCTCAGCCCCGAAAGCAAACAGCCCGAAAGCGGCCCCGGCAAAAACGACGGGCAGGCCGAAGTAAAAGCCAGCGGCGGCAGCGGTTCTTACACGTACAAATGGGACAGCGGCGAAAGTGCAGCAGCCGCCAAAAAACTCGCCGAAGGCGTGCACCACGTCACCGTCACCGATTCGCGCGGCTGCACGGCCACAGCCACGGTGACCATCACGCAAAAAGTACCCGTGCTGGAAGTCAAAGTGGCGGAAACGGAAAAAATCCGCTGCAACAACGCCACCACCAGCCTGAAAGCAGCGGCCTCGGGCGGCAAACCGCCGTACAAATACGCATGGAGCAATCCGGCCTTCAGCGGCGAACAACCCGCCAACGTGCCGCGCGGCGATTACCTCGTCACCGTCACCGACGCGCTTGGCGCCACGGCTTCGGCCCTGATCAAAGTCTCCGATCCCGAGCTGCTCACGGCGCAGGTCACCGTGCAGGCGCCCGCCTCCACCGGCAACGCCGACGGCAAGGCGACGGCACAGGTGCGCGGTGGCACCCCCCCGTACACTTACCTGTGGGATACGGGCGAAACCGGCGCCGCCAGCGTCAAACTCGGACCCGGCGAGCATAGCCTGAAAGTTACCGATGCCAATGGCTGCAATGCGGGTTTTGTTTTTAAAGTACTGGAAAATATCCTCCCGCTCAGCGTAACGGTCGCCGAGACGGAAAAAATCAAATGCCAAAGTTTCAAAACAGACCTGAAAGCTACCGTCAGCGGTGGCAAGGCGCCTTTTAAATACACCTGGAGCAATCCGGCGCTCAGCGGCGAGCAGCCCACCGGCGTGGCGAGTGGCACGTACAAACTGACCGTCACCGACGCGGCCGGCGGTACCGCTACGGCCGAATACGTGCTCCGCGAGCCCGATTTGCTGGTCGCTATCGGCGAAGTCGTCGCACCGGCCAGCACGGGCGGCAGCGACGGCAAAGTTTCGGTCAGGGCCAAAGGCGGCACGGGTAAATACACCTACACCTGGGACAACGGCGAAACCTCCACCCTCGCCACCAAACTCAGCCCGGGTATGCACTCCGTTACCGTCGTCGACGAGATGGGCTGCAAAGCCATCTTCGGCGCTATGGTGCCCGAAAACATCCTGCCGCTTTCCGCCAGTATCGAAGAAACCGGCGAAATCAAATGTGCGGGTGAAAAAAGCGCGCTGAAGGTTGCGGTCAACGGCGGCAAAGCCCCATTTACATACGCCTGGAACAGCCCTGCCCTCAGCGGCGACCAACCCGCCGGCGTGGCCGCAGGTACCTGGCAGGTCACCGTTACCGATGCTGCCGGTAATACCCAGACCGCCGCTACGGTCGTCAAATCCCCCGATCCGGTCAGCGTGACCGTACAAGCCACGGCCCCGGCCAGCACGGGCGGCAGCAATGGCAAAGCTTCGGCCAGCGCCAAAGGCGGCAAAGGCAACTATTCCTACCGCTGGGACACCGGCGAAACCGCCGCCGCCGCCGTCAAACTCGCACCGGGCGCCCACAGCGTCACCGTCACCGACGCCAATGGCTGTGCCGCCACCGGCAGCGTCGAGATTACTGAAAATATCCTGCCTCTGGCCGTGACGATCGAAGAGACGGACAAAATCAAATGCGCGGGCGATAAAACCAGTCTGAAAGCCACCGTCAGCGGCGGAAAAGAGCCCTTCCAGTATGCCTGGAACAATCCCGCACTCAGCGGCGCCCAACCCGCCAATGTGGCCGCCGGCGATTATCAGGTTACCGTCAGCGATGCCAGCGGCAAATCGGCTACCGCCCGCCTCAACGTCGTGCAACCCGCCCCGCTCAGCCTGATCGCCACCGTCCAGTCGCCCGCCAGCACCGGCAATGCCGACGGTAAGGCAGTCGCCCAGCCGCGCGGCGGCACCGGCGCCTATATTTTTGCCTGGGACAACGGCGAATCCACGGCCAACGCCGTGCGCCTCGGCCCCGGCAAACACAGCGTCACGGTCACCGATGCCAACGGCTGCTCCGCCGTTGCCACCTTCGACATTTCCGAAAACATCCTGCCGCTGGCACTCCAGATCGAAGTAGATGGAAAGATCAAATGCGCCGGCGAAACTGTTCGGCTCAAAGCCAAAGTCAGCGGCGGCAAAGGCCCATTCCAATATGCCTGGGACAATGTCGCGCTGCAGGGCGAAAGCCCGGCCAACGTGGCAGCGGGCGACTACCAGCTCACCCTCACCGACGCGCAGGGAAAAACCGCCGTCGCAACCGCGAGTGTAAAAGCCCCGGCGCCCCTGACCGTGGAGGTGACGCGCAACATCGGCGCTACGACCGATCGCAGCAACGACGGCCGGGTGCTCGTCAAAGCCTCCGGTGGCACGGGTACGCCCACGTTTGCCTGGGACAACGGCGAAACCACTGCCCAAACCAAAAAACTGGGCCTGGGCCTGCACAGCGTCACGGTCACCGACGGTAACGGCTGCGTTGCCAAAGCCGAGGTTGAGGTCAAACAGCGTATCCTGCCCGCGCTCACCGTCGGTCAGTTGTCGAGCGGCCAAACCATCCGCATGGAACAATTGCGCTTCGAAGCCGACAGTTCCAGCCTGAACGCCGACTGCCTGCCTGTGCTCAACGAGCTCTACGACTTCCTTTCCGAAAACGGCGGCATCGTGATCGAAATCGGCGGGCATACCAACAGCACCCCGCCCGACGAATTCTGCGACCGCCTCTCCACCGCCCGCGCCAAATCGGTGGCCGATTACCTGATTTCCAAGGGTATTGCCCCGCAACGGGTGGCCTACAAAGGTTATGGCAAACGCAAGCCCATCGCCTCCAACGCCACCGCGGAAGGCCGGAGAACCAACCAGCGGGTAGAGATCAAAATTTTGAAACTGGAGGGGGATTGATCCGGCTTTTTTCGGAATCATTTTCAGTCGGTCGGCGTTGGCATTTTTATGAAAGAAAAAACCATCGCCGACCGGCTGGCCGAAAAAACGGGCTGCCCCGATCTCATCGATATTTTAGCGGAAAAACTGAGTTTGTCGGAGCTCAATTCCTTGTTGCTGGAAGTTTTTCGCCGGCAGGCGGGGCAAATTTCACCGGCTGGACTAGTCCGGCAGTACCGACAAAACCGCTTCGTGCAGCCTTCGGCCATCGACCCGCTGGCGTTGCTTACCCTTGATACGCAATTGTTCCAGGCCGCCCGGCAGGCGGGTTTTACAGCCACGACGTTGTCGCCGCTTAGCCCGCTCGGAACCTGTTCCGTGACCAGTCCGACGAGCCAGCACAAGATCGTGTCGGCCCTGCGCGGAACCGAGGTCACCGCCGACGCTACCAACCTGCTGGCGCTCGAATCGGTGCGCTGCCGGCAGTCGGACCGTTTCCCGGATGCCATCCTGCATTTATGCGCCAGTCATCGCCACGTGCGGGCGCAGCCGCCGATGATGAAGGGGCATACGGCGCATTTTCAGGTATTTTGCCTTACATCAGCCGGTCGCGACACCGGCGAGGGGCAGTTTGAACAGGAGGCTTTGTTCCGGCACTGGGGTTTTTACCACGACTTTTTACAAAAACACCTCGGTTTTCCGCTGCGCTTTCAACTGACCGATTTGAGTGCCGACGAACGGGAAGAGCGCCTGCTGGCCGCGATTGTTGCCGGACTGGAAGAACGGAAATGGCCTTTTGAGGTACGCCGCCTCGGGCCCGCGTCGCAGCCTTACTACCGCCTTTTACAAGCAAAAATATTCATCCCCTGGGGCGAGCGCGAGGTCGATAT
>JAEUUU010000066.1 GCA_016787345.1 Saprospiraceae bacterium
AGGTTTGGCACCTCGATGTCGGCTCGTCGCATCCTGGGGCTGGAGAAGGTCCCAAGGGTTGGGCTGTTCGCCCATTAAAGCGGCACGTGAGCTGGGTTCAGAACGTCGCAAGACAGTTCGGTCCCTATCTGTTGTGGGCGCAGGAAGATTGAAGAGACCTGTCACTAGTACGAGAGGACCGTGATGGACGAACCGCTAGTGTATCGGTTGTGCCGCCAGGTGCAGCGCCGAGTAGCTATGTTCGGCCGGGATAAGCGCTGAAAGCATCTAAGCGCGAAGCCTACTCTAAGATGAATCTTCCGATTAAGGGTCGCAGGAGACGACTGCGTTGATAGGCGGCAGGTGTACGTGTGGTGACATGCTAAGCCAAGCCGTACTAATAACCCGTAAGCTTCCTTTTTTTTCTTTTGCAAGAGGGGAAAAAAGCGTAAGTAGACAAAAGAGAGATGAATTGGAAAAAGAAATCGCCGTGCACGTGTGGAAAAGCATGAGCAAGACTTGTCAACTGATGAGTTTCCATACGACACAATACGACAAACCGGAAAAAGGTGTGCGAAAAAGACTCGTGAGATATGCGCCGGCTTGATTACTTCGACGACTTGTATCCGTAAAAAACAATACGACCCTCCCAGATTTTTGTCAATAAAAAACAAGCCTTGAAAGCAAGGCAAAGAAATGTTGGTGTCTTTAGCGGCGGGGTCCCACCTCTTCCCATTCCGAACAGAGTCGTTAAGCTCGCCAGCGCCGATGGTACTGCGGTTGATGCCGCGGGAGAGTAGGTCGATGCCAACTCAAAATAAAGCCCTTGTCACTACCCAGTGGCAAGGGCTTCTTCTTTGTAACCTGCAACAAACAATCACTGCTTGTCCCCAAATCGTACCCGAGGATCGGTCATCGCATACATAAGGTCCGATAACAAACTCCCAAGTACCGTCAAAACCGATGAAATCAACATGATCGCAAAAAGTACCGGGTAATCCCGCGAGTTGAAAGCCTCCTGCGTTTTAAGACCCATGCCCGGAACCCCAAACATGTATTCAACTACCAACGAACCGGCAAAAATGGCCGGAAAAACACTGGCAAATACTGTAATGATCGGAAATAACGCATTGCGAAACGCATGACGCCAGTAAACGAGATCTTCTGGCACTCCCTTCGCCCGGGCTGTTCGGATAAAATCCTGGCCGATCACCGCCAGCATCCCGCCTCTCATTTGCATGGCCAATACAGCCAAAGCATGGAGCGTCAGGGTTAATACTGGCAGAACGAACTTGTCGGCATTCTCAACCACCCAGGTAATAAATGGCTTATTGCTGCCGCACCAGGGACTTCTTAATGCTATGCCATGAATCAGATGCAAGCCGTAACCCGGCGTTGCCAGCCACAATATTAACATGCTGCCCAACCAAAAAGTCGGTAGGGCATACAGAAATAACAGGCCGCGCCGGGTCCATTTTTCCGACAGCCTGCCTTGCTGACGCACCATATCGACACCCAATGGAACCGCCAGAAAATAAGCCAGCAACAGCGCAAGCCCATTGAGTAACAAGGTCGGAGGAATATAACACGACAATGCCGACCATACCGTTGGCTTTCCGGGAGCATAGGATACTCCGAAATCAGCACGTAAAATGCCTGTTAACCAATGATGATACTGGTTGTCAGCACCATGCCAATGAAATGACGGAACAGGGAGCAGACTTGTATTGTTTCGTTGATCTATCTGAACCGCTAAATCGCTCAAGGCTGAAATTTGTCCCACCAGGGGAGCACTTCTGTCTATGATAGAACGCGCAGCCATACTGAGCGAATCCAATGCCCTTGACATGTCTTTTTTGTCGTACAAACTGATAAACCCCGAGAGGGCCAGCCGCAGCGTGGCTGAATTGGAAAATGCGGTATCGGGCATCCCCTCGAATGTCCGAATACAAACCGCCAATTGTTTTTCATAGCGGTCGAGCAGGCCCCAGTCGCCGCATTGAAGCGCCAGGCCACTCAGGCGTTTGCGGCGTTCGGCTGGAAAAACAAGATGCAGGGTGTCTGGTAATATGTCAGACTGGATCGAAAAATAAAAAACGGGTTTGTCGAGACCCAGTTTGCGGGCATGCTCTTCGTACGACCTGGCTTGCGCTTCCGGATCAAGCGAACCGGACAGGTTTTCACCATAAATCTGACTAACCGGATCACCCGGCGCACACTTGCTCAACCCGAAGGTAATCAGGGTAATGACCAGCAAAGTCGGCAATGCCAGCAAAAGTCGTCGGAGAACATACCGGAGCATGGTACAAAAGTGCAGAAAGCCTCGGTCACAGGAAAGGATTGTATTCTTTTTCGTGCCGGATTGTTGTAGCAGGGCCGTGTCCCGGATACACAACCGTAGGATCTGGCAGCGTGAACAATTGTGTCCGGATACTCTCGATCAGCGTATCAAAATCACCACCAGGCAGATCGGTTCGCCCGATACTTTCCATAAACAAAACATCGCCGGCCAATACAAACCCGTCTTCCCGGCAATAAAACGAGATACTGGCAGGGGAATGGCCTGGCGTTAACAAGACCTCCAGACGGGTATTGCCAAAAGCCACCACATCGCCCGCTTCCAAAAAACGGTCCGGCGCAGGAGACGGGTCGGCATTCGGGATGCCGTACATCAGGCAAGTGGCCGGATAACGTTCGAGCACCGGCAACTCTCCCCGGTGTATCTCCAGGCCCAGTTGCCACTCCCGGTGAACAAACTGATTGCCCAATACGTGGTCCAGATGGCAGTGGGTATTGATCAGGCGAACAGGCCGAAGGCCTTCATTCCGGATAAAATCACGCAAGGCTGTTTTTTCCTGTGGCATATAACAGCCCGGATCGAATATGGCGCAATCCCCCGTTTCGTCGTACACGACGTAAGTATTCTCGGCAAAGGGGTTGAATTCGAAAATTTTTACCTGGGTCATGGCGGTATCGGTATGGATTATATTACTTGAAAACCGTGTACGTAAGGGTCGTCGTCGTCGAGCAGAATGGTATTGTACCCTGTTACGATCGCCCAACCCTCGATAGAAGGGCGGATGGCGGCTCGCCCCGCGACAGAACACTCTTCTTCGATCCGGCCGGTAAACGTGGAGCCAATGATGCTTTCATGTACAAACGAATCGCCCGGTTTCAGCCGACCTTTGGCATACCACTGCGCCATACGGGCACTGGTACCTGTGCCGCAAGGAGAGCGGTCGATCGCCTTGTCGCCATAAAATACGGCATTGCGGGCCGTCGACGACGGGTGCAGAGGGGCCCCCGTCCAGAGCACGTGGCTGAGCCCCTGGATCGTCGGGTTTTCAGGGTGTACAAAGCGGTGTTGTTCGTTGAGTCGTTTGCGAATTTCGCGGGCCCAGGCTATCAATTGGTCTGCCCGGAAATGTTCCAGTCCGGGAAAGTTCTCCTGCGGGTCGACGATCGCGTAAAAATTGCCCCCATAGGCAACATCGACTATCAAAGCCCCGAGGTCCGGGCACGCTACTGTAATCTGTTCGGCGGCAAGAAACGCCGGCACGTTGGTCAGTTTGACCGATTTGACCTTTTTGCCTTCTTGCCGGTATTCCACCAGCACCAGCCCGGCCGGCGTTTCGAGGCGCAATTTGCCCGGTACTTTGGGGCTGACCAGGCCTTGCTCGATTGCGATCGTCACCGTACCGATCGTGCCGTGCCCGCACATGGGCAGGCAACCGCTGGTTTCGATAAACAAAACGGCGATATCATTGGCCGGATCATGCGGCGGGTAGAGGATGCTGCCGCTCATCATGTCGTGGCCCCGGGGCTCAAACATAAGCCCGCGCCGAATCCAGTCGTATTCCCGGAGAAAATGTTGCCGTTTTTCGCTCATATTGACCCCTTCAAGAATGGGGCCTCCGCCGGCCACCAGGCGTACGGGGTTGCCGCAGGTATGCGCATCGACGCAAAAAAAGGTTTTGACAGCCATGTTGCAAAGATGTCGGAACTACGCCAACACTCAACGCACCAGCAATCTTTTTTCTGCAATACCGGCTGCTGTGTGTACCCGGATGGTATACAACCCGCTCACCCAGTCCGAAACAACGATGCGCGTAGCGCTGTCGGAATCGGCGGCAATCGTGCGGACGACCTGTCCCAGGCCGTTTACCGCCTCGATTTTTTCTACGGCCAGATTGCCGGTATACAACACCGTTTCATCGCTGGCGGGATTGGGATACAGGCGAATCGCCCGGTCGAGCGCCGGATCGAGCGTTTTTACGCTCTGAATTGTTTTAATCCAAAGCGTGTCCTGCAACACGCCATCCATAGCAATCGGGTTGCCATCAGCATCCACAGCTTGCAAACCCGTTACGTTTACGGTGAAAGGAACGGTGTTGTTGGAGGCGCGATCGATAACGTCGACGATAATGATAAAATCGGCTTCAAATACCACATTGGCAATCCGGCCATATCCCGAAGCGCCGGTTCCGTTGCGGTGTACGAAACCCATGTCGTATTGGCGGCGCGGGTAAATATCCTTGGCCATAAACATGGTATTCAACGGCGATCCGAAGAAGGGATTGCCGTCGTACAATGATTCCGGGTTGTGATTGACGAATTCCGGATAGCGCAAGGCAAAGGCCAGTCCGTACAGGTTGAGCGCCGGATTGGTTGCATGACCAACCATGACATCGGCGCTGATGCTGAGCGGGGCCGGGTTGTTTGGGTCGACGTAAATCGTGTCCTGATTGAACTGCACCCAAACTTTGGGGTGGCTGGCAGAGGGCGCCGCTACCAACGTATCGATTGCCGCGTAGTGCTGTTCGATCGGGTCGGTATCGAATACGTCTACTTTCCCGTTGCCATCGCAGTCGAGGTGTTTGTAATTGACGCCGGCGCCGGTATGTTCATTCCAGTTTGGAGCAAATTGCGGGGTCCAGGAGGTATTGGCGAGCGGCCTGGGCAGTCCCTCGTCGTTGTAACCGACGCCTACGTTCAACAGATCGTACACATTGGCTTTTTTATCACCGTTGGCATCACCCGGCATCACATAGTCGGTACCATCGGGCAAGGGCGCTGTCACAAGGCTCAGGGCATCGGTCACGACAAGTTTGATCACCGAGGATACGTTACTTCCGTTTTTCCAGGCCGTCAGGTTACTGCGATAAATGCCGCTTTCTGTGTAAAAGTGCGAAACCGTATCCCAGTCGGTTCCCTGGTACAAGGGCGTACCGTCGCCAAAGTCAATCTGGGTAAAATAGTAGTCGGCCGACTGGTTGTGAAACACCACGAGAAAACCGCCGTCGGGTGTGCCGGACACAACCTCGACATACATATCGGCCACACAGCTGGTGCCGCTGCCACATTGGCCCGCCCACCAGCCGGCAACGCCTGCTGCCATAGCTTCACATTCATTGCCGTAGGTCACGCCGTCGCATCCGCATACGGGCGCAAACAGATTAGGGCACAAGCTCGAACCGTCGGCGAGCAAAGGGTTGGAACAACCCGGCTCGGGCAGGTTGAGTTGCTGGCAGCGGGTAGTGGTGCAGGTCAGTCCGTCTGCGTCCGTTATTTCGTATTGCGCGCAAATATTGTACACGCCGTAATTGGTCAATGGATAGGTAAACTCAGGGGTTTGGGCCAGTACCTGATTGGTTTTGCTGTTGAACCATTGCACCGAACTCACCGTGCCGCCGGTCCCGCTGATCGGGTAAAGCTTGCCGTAGAGGGTATTACCGATCGCGGTCACTTTTACATCATAATTGCACCAGTTGGGATTGATAGCGCTGACAAATACGTTTTGACACAGGTCGTCGGCGCAACCGTTGCCATCCATTACCGTGAGACAAACGCTGAAATAGCCTTCGTGCGGAAAAGTATGCTCCACAGTGGCTCCGGTGGCCGTGGCGCCGTCGCCAAAATCCCAGCTGCATATCTGGGCCTGCGCGTCGTATACGTCTGCCTGAAAACTGAGCCGGTAACTGTTGTCCGGATCGGTTGCATAACCGAAATCGGCTTTGCAGGGAAGATTGGCAGAGATGCAGGTCAGGTTGACCACCTCAATGCCTTCATTCGGGCAGCTACCCGGCAAACCGGTGGGTTCGCTGCTGAAACTGATGGTTTGTCCACCGATCAGGTTGCCGGCGCCGCCGATAGCACGCAAGATCTCGCCGTTGTCCAGATCAATGATTTTGGCGCCGCAACCCGGCTGCGTACTGGCCACCCAGCCTACGCGATCACATTGCGCGAAGAGCCCCGCTGCAGGCAGCAACAGGAAGCTTAAACCCAGTAAACAGCGTAGCGTGGAGTGCATAGGAGCAGGTTTTAGAAATATAAGTATACAAAGATTCGGACAATATCAACAGCGAACAAGAACATTTTTCTAAACTTGCCGGAACTAATTTTGTTCAAAAAACGAGACAATTATTTGGTTGTCAAAAAAATACGACGCCAGGCATGTTTAGCGAAAAACTGCTCGTTTTACTCTCTACTTTTTCAAAATACGACCTGAACCGGTTTCGTAAGTTCCTTTTATCGCCGTATTTCAACGAACAGGAAGACTTGATTCGACTTTTCGACCTGTGCAATATTGCCATTCGAAAAGGACCGGATGTTGTAGCGACGCTGGATAAAAATCAGGTTTGGCGCGGGTTATACCCGGGGAAAAAGTTCGATGACGCGCATCTTCGGCGTTTGGCCTCGGAACTGACCCAACTTGCCTTGCAATTCAAGGCGCTTGAAACAAGGGCGCAAAACCCGGTACAGGAATGGCTGGAACTCCAGAAGTCGCTTGAACAACCCGAACTGAGCAAACACCTCAGCGGAGTGGAGCGGCAGGTCAAAAAAAACATGGAAGAATCCGCCCTGCCGGCGACAACCTATTATCTGACCGGCTTCCAGTTGCACTGGAATATTTTCAACCGGGCGTCCAAAGTGGTTTCCAACACGGACTTCATGCAGAAGCTGCTTCCTGCCGACCAGTTTCTGGATTACTTCTATATCGTTCAAAAATTAAAGTTTTACGTCTCGTGGCTTATCTATCAGGGATTCCGCGCCACCGAGGAAAAGGTACCTATCCCTGCCGGTTTTTGGGATTATCTGAAAAACGAACGATTTGAATCCGTGCCCTTGATCGCGATCTACCAGGATGCCATCCTGTCTTTATCCCATCCGGAAGAAGAAGAGCATTTTACCCGCTTACTGGATAAATTGGATCGGCTGGCGCACGGGCTGGCAAAAGAGGACTTGCGGGAATGCTACTATATCGC
>JAEUUU010000103.1 GCA_016787345.1 Saprospiraceae bacterium
AGCACGCCGCTCTGGTACGATTCCTGGCCGATATAGCACAGGTATTCGCTGGTTTCCAGGTCCGTATTGATCATGATCACGGGCGCCTGTTTTTCGGCCGCTTCGCGAAGAAAGCGCTCGCCTTCCTGCCTGAAAATAGGCGCCAGCAGCAGCGCATCCGGCGCTGCTTCCAGGGCTTTTCGGCCGACCTGCTGAAAATCGGCGGCATCGAACATGTCGAAGAAATACCAATCCACCTGCACGTTGTAGTGGTGTACGGCCTCCACGGCTTTTTCCACCCCCTGCTTGGGCTGTACCCAGTAGGCGTCCTGCCGGTAGTCGGGCAAAACGCAGGCGATCCGGAACGGGCGGTTGTTGACCAGCATACGCGCCAGGATATTGGGTTTGTAGCCCATCTCTTCCATGGCGCGCAGGACTTTTTCACGCACTTCTGCCGATACGTGGCCGCGGTTGTGCAATACGCGATCGACCGTACCAATGGAAACCCCGGTGCGTTCGGCAATGTCTTTTATGCGAATCGGATGATTCATAGTGCAAAGTTGGCGTTCTGGCGGCAGATGGAGTAATTCGCCCAAAATTCCTAATAATTATTCACCGTGTACGAACACGGCAGTAAAAAAATTTTTCCGTTAACGTACACGGACTTACAATGCTTCTGTATTTTTGAGCGGAAAAACACATTAATTCACTAAACTTGATTTCCATTATGAAGCGCAACTTTTACGCTGCGTGGCTGAAAAAGTCGGCCCTGCTGGCCTTTTTCGTGCTCGCTGCCGTCTGGTCCAGCAGTCTGCTGGCACAGACCGTATCCGGCAAAGTGACTGATGCCGAAACCGGCGAAGGTCTGGCCGGCGCAACTGTCACAGAAACAGGCACCCGCAATGGCACGGTTTCCGATGTCAACGGAGAATACCGCCTTCGGTTGACGGATGCGAATGCCAAACTGACCATCTCTTACACGGGTTATACGACGGCCACCGTCGATGTCGCTGGACAAACCACGCTCGATGTGAGCCTGAGCGCCGGCGCCGCGATCGACGAGGTAGTAGTAACCGCGCTCGGCATCCGCAAGGAGTCGAAAAAGGTAGGCTACTCGGTCACCCAGGTCGACGGTCAAAGCCTCACCCAGGCCCGGGAAATCAACGTTGCCAACTCGCTCGTGGGTCGCGTAGCCGGCCTCAACGTGACCAGCACGGCCAGCGGCCCCGGCGGCTCCAGCCGCGTTACGCTGCGTGGCAACACCTCTATTTCCGACAACAACCAGCCGCTCTACGTCATCAACGGCGTACCGATGGACAACTCGAACCTCGGTAGCGCAGGCCTTTGGGGCGGCGCCGACTTTGGCGACGGTATCTCCAGCCTCAACCCCGACGATATCGAGACAATTTCCGTATTGAAAGGCGCTACCGCTGCCGCACTCTACGGCTCGCGCGCCAAAAACGGCGTCATCCTGATTACAACCAAATCGGGCAAAGCCCAAAAAGGCATCGGTGTTGAATTTAACAGCAACCTGACCTGGGAACAACCGGTCATCCTCACCGACTGGCAAACCGAATTCGGCCAGGGCACGCTGGGCGCCAAACCCTCCACGCCCGACGAAGGCAAAAACACCGGCCTGCTCAGCTGGGGCGGCCGTCTCGACGGTTCGCAAGCCTACGAATTCGACGGCCAGCAACGCGCTTACTCCGCCAAGGGCAACGCTGCGGAAGAATTTTACCGCACCGGCTTTACCCACGTCAATACCCTGGCCCTCGGCGGCGGCAACGAAAACGCCAACTACCGCATCTCGCTCGCCAACACCGGCAACAACAGCGTTATTCCCGAAACCGGCCTCACCCGCCGCAACGTCAACGCTTCGATCAATTTCAAATCGGGCCGCCTGACAACCGATTTCAAAGCCAACTACACCAAGGAAAAAGCCCTCCACCGCCCCAACCTCAGCGACTCGCCAGGTAACGCCAACTTCGCCATCAACTTCCTGCCCGCCAACGTCGATCAGGCACTCCTGGCCGGCGTCGACGGCGAAGGCTCCGACCGCGCAGGTAATGAACTGGAATTCAACGACAACCAGTTTATCACCAACCCGTACTTCGCTGCCTACAAATTCTTCAACAACACCAACAAGGACCGCCTCATGGGCCAGGCCCTGTTGCGCTACGACCTCACCGATTGGCTCTACGTACAGGGCCGTATCGGTCAGGACTTCTTCGTCAACCGCACGACCAGCGTGACGCCCACGGGCACCGCCTACAACCGCGTCGGTGGCATGAACGAAAACAGCGTAAAACTCAGCGAAGTAAACGCCGACTTCCTTATCGGCTCCACACACAGCTTCACCGAAAACTTCGGCCTCAACGTCGGTATCGGCGCCAACCGCCTCGATCGCCGCGTGGAAGGTATTTACACCAACGGCGGAACCTTCGTGATCCCGTACCTGTACTCCCTCGGCAACCTGCTGAGCCGCAACTTCGGCTACTCGCTCGACCGCATCCGCACCAACTCCGTGTACGGATATGCCGAAATCGATCTCTACCACCAACTTTACATCAACCTCACCGGCCGCAACGACTGGTACTCCACGCTGACCAATCCTTCGTATTTCTACCCCTCGGCCAGCGCCTCCTGGGTATTCAGCGAAGCCCTGCAAAGCGACTTCCTCGACTATGGTAAAGTGCGCGTTGCCTATGCCGCCGTCGGTGGCGACACCCGCCCCTATCAAACAGCCCTATACTACAATATCGGCGGCAACATCAACGGTTTCCCGATCGGCAACATCAGCAACGGCTCCATCCCGAACAAAGACCTGAAACCGCTCAGCGTCAGCGAACTCGAACTCGGCGTCGACCTCCGTTTCTGGAACAACCGCGTCGGCCTCGACGTCGCCTGGTACAACAAAAAAACGACCAACGACATCGTCGCCGCCACCATCTCCGGCACCTCTGGCTTCGGCACGGCCGTGTACAACCTGGGCGAACTGACCAACTCCGGTATCGAAGCCACGTTGAGCGTAACGCCCGTCAAGAGCAGCGCATTCAGCTGGACGACCTCTTTCAACATCGCTACCAACAACAACGAAGTGGTGCAACTGGCCGAAGGCGTCAACACCCTGCAGGTCGACGGCTCCCGCACCCTCACGGCTTTTGTCCACCAAACCGTGGGCATGCCCTTCGCCAACATCCGCGTATTCGATTACAAACGCGACGACAACGGCAACATCCTGCTCAACAACGGCCTCCCGCAACAAGGTGAACTGATCGACGCCGGCTCCGGCATCCACAAAACCACCGGCGGCTGGAACAACGATTTCAGCTTCGGCAACCTCAATGTGGGCGCTCTTGTCGACTTCAAATTCGGCGGCAAAATCTTCTCGGCCACCAACCACTACGGCTATACCCGCGGCCTGCACCAGGCCACGCTCGAAGGCCGCGAAGGCCAGATCGTTGCCGAAGGCATCGACGAAGCCACCGGTGAAGCCAATGCAGTGGCCGTCAATCCGCAAGACTATTACGGCGCACTCACCCAGATCAGCAACAATTTTGTGTACGACGCCAGCTTCGTCAAACTCCGCCAGGTTACCGTCGGCTATAATTTCCCGAGAGCCTGGTTCGCCGACACCGGCATCCAGGGCCTCAACGTCGCCCTCGTCGGTCGCAACCTCGCGATCCTGTACAAAAAGACCGACAACATCGACCCGGAAAGCAATTACAGCGTAGGCAATGCCCAGGGACTCGAACTGGCCGGCCTGCCCACCGTGCGCACCATCGGGGTGAATGTGAATGTTAAATTCTGAGGATTCGAAGATTCGAGGATTTGAGGATTTGATAAAAGGGTTATTCCTTCCCTCTATCATTTGCCTTTCACAATAGTCCTCAAATCTTCAAATGCTCGAATGCTCAAATCTTCATAAAAAAATAAATCATGAAAAATAAATTGCTCAAACTCTCCTCTCTCGTGCTGCTGCTGGCCCTTATGGCCCAAGGCTGCACCAAGGACTTTGAGGAGATCAACACCGACCCAACCGCGGCCAGCGCCGATATTTACAACCCCAACTACCTGCTCACCCGCGCCCAACTGGGTTATATGGGTAGTACCGACTTCGCCTACGAAACCTGGCGCGTCAACCTGATCTACTGCAGCACCATGATGCAGCACCTGTCCAACGTCAACGGCTATTGGGTGGGCGACAAAACCCGCAACAACCTCGGGTACGAAAACGCCTATTTCGAACGCTGCTACGACGAACAGGTCAAATACATCGTGGATTGCGTCGAGCAAACCCGCGGCAATGCCGCCCGCAGCAACGTGCACAATGTGGCCCGTATCACCCGCGTGCTGATCTTCCACCGCCTGACCGACCTCTATGGCGACGTGCCGTATTCGCAGGCAGGCCTCGGCTTTTACCAGCAGATCTACTCGCCGGCCTACGACGCACAGGCCGACATCTACGACAATATGCTCCGCGAACTCGAAGAAGCCTCCGACGCCCTCGATGCCAGCGGCGACCCGGTCACTGGCGACCTGATTTACAACGGCGACCTCGCGAAGTGGAAAAAATTTGCCAACTCGCTTATGCTCCGACTGGCTATGCGCCACACCAAACGCGACATCGGCAAGGCACAGGCCTGGGCTGAAAAAGCCGCCGGCCGCGGCGTCATGACCAGCAACGCCGACAACGCCTTCATTCTCGGCGATGCCGCTACCGACCGCCAGACGCCTTGCCGCAACTCGATCGTCATGAACCTGTCGTACGAAATCCCCAACATGCGCCTCAGCCAAACCTTCGTCAACTGGATGAAGAGCCACAGCGACCCGCGCCTGTTTGTGTTCGGTGAAAATACCGACGGCACCACCGATCCGAATACCACCCTCGGCATGCCCAATGGCTACGACCTGGCCAGCCAGCCCATCTCCGGCGCCCCGGGCTACCCCGGCAGCGTGGATGGCTACCTCCGCCCGCGACTCTCCGTGATCGGCAAACTCACCGGCCCGACCTTCTTCCAAACCTACGCCGAAGTCGAATTCCTGCTCGCCGAAGCCGCTCAGCGCGGATGGAGCGTAGGCGGTTCGGCCCAAAGCCATTACGAAGCCGGCGTGCGCGCCGCCATGACCCACCTCGACCAGTACGACGCCGCCGGTACGCTCAGCAGCGCACAGGCCGACGCCTATCTGCAGCAGAATCCGTTCGATGCAGCCAATGCGCTCACCCAGATCAACGAACAATATTGGGCCTGCACCTTCCTGAACGAATACGAGGCTTTCGCCAACTGGCGCCGCACCGGTATTCCTAACCTTACGCCGACCTCGTTCCCGGGCGATATCACCGGTGGCCAGATCCCGCGCCGCATGCGCTACCCGACCGCCGAATACTCGTCCAACGGCCCCAATATCGAAGCCGCCGTGGCTCGCCAGGGCGCCGATATCAACACCACCCGCGTCTGGTGGGACCAATAATCACGGGAATATCTAAAACTTCATATGTTGCAATGGAAAGGGGCGCCGAAAGGGCGCCCCTTATTTTTGGGGTTTCCATCAACCTTTATCAACCCTCCTCCAATCATGCGTCATCTGCTCATTCTGCTCGCTTTCGCAACCGGGATTCAGGGTATACGCGCCCAAACGGCGCCCTTGTTCGAACTCCTGTCGACGGAACAAACCGGCGTCGACTTCCGCAACAACATTGTGGAGAACAACGAGGAAGACAACGTACTAGCCTATGAATACTACTACAACGGCGGCGGCGTAGCCGCGGGCGACCTCGACAACGACGGCCTGCCCGAACTGTTTTTCACCTCCAATCGCGAAAGCAACCACCTTTACCTCAATCTGGGAGGACTGACATTCCGCGACATCAGCAAAAGTGCGGGCATCGGCGGGCGCAAAAATGGCTGGAAAACAGGCGTCACCTTCGCCGATGTAAACGCCGACGGATGGCTCGACATTTACGTCTGCTACTCGGGGCGGGGCGACGACAACAGCCGCCGCAACCAACTCTTTATCAATCAGAAAAACCTCAGCTTCAAAGACGAAGCGCAGCAATACGGCCTCGATGACCCCGGATACAGCACCCAGGCAGCCTTCTTCGACTACGACCGCGACGGCGACCTGGATTGTTTCCTCCTCAACCACAACATCGGGGAATACCGCAACTTTGAAAACGACGAAATACGCCGCACCCGCGACCCGCTGGCAGGCGACAAACTCTACGAAAACCGCGACGGCCGCTTCGTCGACGTGTCCGAGCAAGCCGGTATTCCCGGCAACCCGCTCGGCTTCGGTCTGGGCGTAGCCGTGAGCGATTTTAACGCCGACGGCTGGCTCGACATCTACGTCAGTAACGACTACAACGAACCCGACTACCTGCTTATCAACGACGGCAAGGGCCATTTTTCCGAACAGGCCGCTACCCTGCTCGGCCACATGAGCCATTTTTCCATGGGCTGCGACGCCGCCGACCTCAACAACGACGGCCATCCCGACCTGCTCACCCTCGATATGCTGCCGCCCGACAACCGCCGCCAAAAACTCCTGCAAGGCCCCGAAAACTATGAAGTGTACGAAATGATGGTCAAAAGCGGGCGGCACAAGCAGTTTATGCGCAACATGCTGCACCTCTCGGAAACACGGCCCGTAATCGACCCCAAACCCCTGAGCGCCGCCGACCAAAACGCCTGGCAACCCTGGGAAATCTACCCCAATCTCGCCGACCCTTCACCGACCGGAAAATTCTGCGAAATCGGTCAACTGGCCGGCATTTCCAATACCGACTGGAGCTGGTCGGCTCTTATCGCCGATTTCGACAACGACGGCTGGAAAGACATTTACATCACCAACGGCTACCTCCGCGACTACACCAACCGCGACTTTCTGCGCTTCTGGGGCGATTACCTGGTGCAAAAAGCCGCCGCGGGCGAAAAACCCTCCCTGCTCGAACTCGTCAAAAAAATGCCCGCCTCCCGCCTGCACAACTACTTGTACCGCAACGACGGAACCGACGAAACGGGACGGCCCAAACTGACCTTTACCGACATGAGCGCCGCCTGGGGCGCCGACCAGCCTGCCGTCAGCAGCGGCGCCACCTATGCCGATCTCGATGCCGACGGCGACCTCGAAATCATCGTCAGCAACATCAACGAACCCGCTTTTATTTACAAAAACAAAGCCCGCGAAACCAACGGCAACGACTATCTCGACATCAAACTGGAAGGCCCCGCATCAAATCCCTACGGCATTGGCGCTACCGTACGCGTCCTGTTTACCGATTACACCGTCCAGATGATCGAGAACATCCCGACGCGCGGCTACCAGTCGGGCGTCACGGAAATACTTCATCTGGGTTTGGGTAAAAAAAAGGTACAAAGTGTCGACGTCATCTGGGGAAACGGCCTCGAAACCCTCATGTTCCGCCCTCGCCCCAACGAACGCCTCCGCATCGGAGAAACCTCTTTTCCTGTCGTCGATGTCCTGTCGAACTCGACCGGAGGGCCAGGTTTTTGGTCGGCCATGCCGCACCGCGATCTGCCGTTTCGGCACGAAGAATACGATTACAACGACTTCAAGCGCCAGCCGCTCCTGCCCCACATGCTCAGCCGTGTAGGCCCGCAACTGGCCGCGGCCGACCTCGACGGCGACGGGCTCGACGACCTGTTTGTGGGCGCTTCCAAATGGCAAACCAGCCGCCTTTACCTGCAAACCGCCGCCCGGCAATTCGTCGAAACCGACCCGGCTATGTTTAAAGCCGATCAGTTTATGACCGTGGCCGACGCCGTGTTTTTCGACGCCAACGGCGACAAAAAGCCGGATTTGTACCTGGTTGCCGGCGGTTACGAAGACTACGCCGAAAACGATCCGGCGCTCAACGACGCGCTTTACCTCTGCGACGGCCAGGGGCGGCTGATTCGCACCGACTCCCTGTTGCCCGACATGCCGGTATCGAAAAGTTGCGCCCGCCCCTATGACTTCGACTCCGACGGCGACCTTGACCTGTTTGTCGGCGGCCGTGTCATTCCGGGCCAGTACCCGCTCGCACCGCGCAGTTTTTTGCTGCAAAACGACGGAACCGGCCGCTTCACCGACGTGACTGCCGCCCTGGCTCCGGCCCTGCTGCAACCGGGCATGGTCACCGACGCCGCCTGGGCCGATCTCGACGCCGACGGCCGCGCCGAGCTGCTGATCTGCGGCGAATGGATGCCCATCCGGGTATTCAGCCGGCAAAACGACGGCAGCTTTGTGGAAACGAGCGCCCGTTTTTTCGAGCGCCCGTTCAGCGGATGGTGGAACTGCCTGCTGCTCGCCGACTTCGACCACGACGGCGATCCCGACCTGCTCGGCGGCAACCTGGGGCTCAACAGCCAACTCAAAGCCTCCGAAAAAGAGCCCGCCACGCTGGTTTACCGCGACTTCGACGGCAACGGCTCCATCGACCCTATCCTGTGCTTCTACAATCAGGGTAAAAGTTACCCTTTCCTCACCCGCGACGAATTGCTCGAACAAATCACCGCCATGCGGCCGCGCTTTACCAGTTACGAACAATACGCCAGCGCTACCCTCCCGGATATTTTCACCGCCGAAGAACTGGCCGGCGCCGACACGCTTCGGGCCGACCACCTGGCCACCAGTTATTTTGAAAACCAGGGCGGGCATTTTGTGGAAAAAAACTTGCCCGTTGAAGCCCAGTTCGCACCGGTATTTGCCGCCATGAGCGGCGATTTTCACTTAAATGGCAAGATGGAATTGATGCTGGCCGGCAATCTCGACGGCGCGCGGCTGCGTTTCGGCTGTTACGACGCCGGCCACGCCCCGGTGTTTGAACTGCACAACGGCCAGTGGCGGCTGATCGACCACCCTTTCGGGGTGCAGGGCGACGTGCGCAGCGTGGTTGAGTTGAACACCGGTAAAAGTTCAAAATCTTATGTCTTTGGCGTCAACAACGCCCCTTTAAGGATTTACCAATGGCGATAATGAAACAATTACTCTGGCTCGTTTTACTCCCGGCGGGTCTTTTTGGCCAAAACAAATGGGAGCGGCTGGCTTCGGCCAGGTTGCGTTCCGTCAGCTTTGCCCTTTCGGAGGTGATGCTGCACGACGGCGCCAATCCGCCGGCGGCCAGCAGGTTTTATGCCTATGCGCTGGTGGCGGGTTACGAGACGTATGCGCTGTACCAAAGCGGGCAATCGGGCCTGCAAGGCCGCGTCAACGAATACCCGGCCCTGCGGCCGACGGTCGCGGCTGATTCCGTTTGCGCGCCCTTTGCCGCGTTATGGGCGATTCTGGAAACCGGTCGGGGCATCATGCCGTCGGGGCAGGAATTGAGTGCGCGACAGGCCGAACTGGAAGCTTTTTTCAGAGAAAAAAAACTGCCCGAATACCGGATTGCCGGATCGAAAGCCGCCGCCGAAGCCGTTGCCAGAGAAATCCTGAACTGGGCAAAAACCGACGGCTACCCGCAACTTACCGCCCTGCCCCGCTACCGGCCCACGGGCGCACCGGGCGACTGGGCGCCGACTCCGCCCGACTGGATGGGCGCCGTGGAGCCCCAATGGCACACACTTCGGCCGTTTTTGCTCGACCGGAATACCGTGATCGAAATACCCGAGCCGGCGCCTTTCGATACCACAAGCGGCTCGCCTTTTTTTCAGCTCATGGACGAAGTGTACCAAACCAGTCGGTCGCTGAACGACGAACAACGCGAGATCGCCCTTTACTGGGACTGCAATCCATTTGCCATATTTCACGCCGGCCACATGATGATCGGTATTAAAAAAATATCGCCCGCAGGCCACTGGATCAACATCATCGGCCAGGCTTGCGAACAGCACGACATAGCGCTGGGGAAAGCCCTTCAAGCGCATGCCCTGACCGCCATGGTGATGGCCGACGCGTTTATCGTTTGCTGGCAGGAAAAATACCGGAGCAACCGGATACGTCCCATCACGGCGATCAACCGGCACCTGGATGCCCGCTGGGAGCCGGTGCTGCAAACACCGCCGTTTCCGGAGTACGTAAGCGGCCACAGCGCGGTTTCGGCCGCTGGGGCAGAGATGTTGAGCCGCTTGTTGGGCGAAGACCTGGGCTTTACCGACCATACCGAAGTGTTGTACGGCATGAAGCCCCGGCGGTTCAAATCGTTCCGCTCTGCGGCCGACGAGGCATCCATTTCACGCCTTTACGGCGGCATTCATTTCAGGGATGCTTTGGACAACGGGCAGTTGCAGGGCAGAGCAGTGGCGGAAAAAGCCTGGGCGCGGGTGGGCAAATAAAAAATCGCCCCTAAATCACAAGATTCGAGGCGACTCTGAATAGGCTTCCCATTAGGAAGTGGACAGGTTTTCAAACGTATGGTGGTCGAAATAGGAATGTTGCGTGTGAGAGATTACACCTGGATTGTCAATTTGGGCGAGATACAGAGCAACTGATTGGTGCAACTCGGTTTTTATTGGCAGGACAAAAAAAGGATCGAACTGCCGACAAATCAAGCCCCAACCTTTAACCGTGCGGCTTGGGCCAATAACCGTGCAGATTTGCCCCTTGGTCGAGTCATGACTGATTTTGACACGATTGCAAGCCCAGTTGACAGAGTTGTGAAAAAAACGCAACCGTCTGGGTTGTGGAGACGTATTTTTCCTGCGAAAATCAGGTTCCATCGTGGGTAGTTTTTTCCGTACTCTGTTTGTATTGCTTCTGGCGGCTTGGCAGTTGAATGCCCAAACCCCCGCCTATTTGCATTACGGTGTTCGGGACGGATTGCCGAGCAATCTGATTTACTGCGGACTGCAGGACAAAGACGGCTTGCTGTGGTTTGCCACCGACAAAGGACTGGCACGATTCGACGGCTCCCGTTTTCGGGTGTACGACATGTCCGACGGGCTGCCCGACAGTGAAGTTTTTAATTTAAAAACCGACAGCCGAGGCCGCTTGTGGATGTTTTGTTATCAAAAAAAACCCTGTTATCGATACAAAGGGCGCATCGTCACCGGCGCCTCCGATCCTTTGCTGGCCAATATAGACTTTGAAACCGCGCTTGGAGAATTGACCGAAGACGAACGCGGCGTCATCTGGATTAGTAGTTTTTCCAACCGGTATTACCGCCTGACGGATACGAGTGTCGTTCCGATAAGAGGGGTGAAAGGCATCAACAAAACCTGTTGTTTCTACGACGGCGTCATTGGCGCTACCGGAAATACGGCCGAGTACTATTTTATTCGCACCGACGGAAGTGTCTTAAATCATACAAACGATCCCGAACTGGCGCAGGCTGCGAAGTACATCAGCGTGGAAAGTCAGGGCAAATACATGTTGTGGAGCACTGAAAACGGCTTGTTTCTGACAGAATATCTCGGCGATGGCCGGCTGCGCGTCGTCGACAGACAGCCGGAACCGGCGGGGCGGATTTACCTCGACCGGAGCGGCCGCTTCTGGGTGTGTTCGCTGGCAGGCGGCGCCGTGTGTTTCGACAACTACCGGCACGACCTTTCTAACCCGGTCGTCTATTTGCCGGAGAAAAAAATAACGACCTTTTTCGAAGATGGGCAGGGTACCTTCTGGTTCAGTACGGCCGGCGAAGGCGTGTTTGCCCTGCCGCGCAATTCGCCCGTGATTTACAACGGATGGGAAGGGCTGACGGGCGCAAATATCACAGCCGTCTCGCGCGATTACCAGGGAGCAATACTGGCCGGCAACGACGAAGGAAAACTGTTTCGGCTGGCAGAAGGCAAAGGGATTACCCATGTCGACTACGGCTCCAAAGACGGTTACAACCGGGTAAGGCAAATACTCCCGCAACCGGACGGCAGCCGCTGGGTTGCCACGGATGAAGAATTGTATTTTGAAGCGCCCGATCCCAATGGTATTTACCCCAAGCGCTTTTCATCGCCATTTAAACTGGGTCACCCCAAGGAAATTCTGGTGCGCGAAGGGCATGTTATGTTGGCTTCCTCAGCAAGATTGTATGATATCCTGGGTGTTTTCGAAGATTCTGCATCCCTGAAACCCCATCGAAAAACCACCATCGCGGCCGACGCCGAAGGCTTTGCATGGGTAGGCGGGATCGACGAGTTTTTTTCAGAAAAAGACGGCTTTCAGACCAACTGGAGCGAACATTTTCCGCTGCTGAAAAACCGCATCATCGCGATTGCCCCCTCGACAAAAGGTTATCTGTGGATCGTCACCCCCGAAGCGGGCCTCCTGCGCGCCAGTACCGACAGAGGGTCAATCATCGATGTGGAAAGGGTGTCCGATCGCCTGAAAAACCCGATACGCAATATTCAACACCTGTACTCCGAACCCGGCGGCAGGCTATGGATGGCAACCAACAAAGGCATTTATGGCCTTGATTCGAGTTGGCACGTGATTCATTTCGACGCACACGACGGCCTGGCCGACGACGATGTAAATGCCGTTTATGTGCACAAAGACACCCTCTGGGCCGCTACCGCCAACGGCTTATGCCGACTGATACTCCGGCAGTCCGATGCCCGCGGCAACTTCCCTACGCTTGTCACGGCGCTTCGGTACAGAAACGACGACCGGGTCGTGTTGGTTGATTTGCTCGACTCCATCCCGCCCGGCAACAAAATAACGCTTCCAGCCCACGCCTCCCTGGTACAACTCGAACTGGCCGGACTGGATTTCAGAGGCAGGGGCAACCTCTTTTACCGCTGCCGCCAGACGCCCGTGCCCCCACCCATGGCCTGCTGGACCTTCGACCACCTGATAACCTGGATTTTTCAAGGTTTCGGGCCCAATACCAATACCACCGTGGTGGAAGAGCCCCTGCTCAGCTTCGGCGTACACCTTCCGCCCGGCGCCTACCGCCTGCAAATCACCGCCATCAATCCATCGGGCATTGTCAGCGAATATCCCGCTGAAATCACCCTGATCATGCAGCCCTATTGGTACCAGTCGTTGTGGCTGGCGCTGTTGTTCTGGGCCGCGGTCGGGTACGGCATCCGGCGTATTTACAAAGCGCGGATCGCCTACCGCGACCTTACGGCCTCGGTGTCCACCTTGCAATTGCAGGCGCTGCAGGCGCAGATCAACCCGCACTTTGTCGGCAACAGCATCAACGCCATTCAGCAGTTTTTCTACCCTCCCGACCCCCTGCGCGCCAGCGAGTTTATTTCCACCTTTACCGATTTGCTACGCCGCACGCTGTTGTTTTCCGAAAAACATTTTATTCCTTTTCAGGAGGAACTGGCCTACGATCGCGATTACCTCAAACTAATCGAATTGCGCTTCGGCGAACGTTTCGAGTACACGATTTCCGGCGCCGAAAACGTACCCTCGCATACGCCGCTTCCCAGCATGTTGCTGCAGATTTTACTGGAAAATGCGACCCTGCACGGCCTGGCGCCCGAGGGTGTTTCCCGCTTGAAACTGGATTTTTCTTGGTCGGGCAAACATCTGTTATGTACCATCTCGGACAATGGAGTGGGCTACGAAGCCTCCAAAGCGCACAAAAAATCAACAGGCGCCCCCGAACGCAAATCGAAAGGGCTGGAAATGCTGGGTAAAAAAGTCGAAACGCTCAACCGGCTGTACGACATCGACCTGAGTATCCAGCTCCGCGACCTGAGCCACAACCCCGATGGCCCTGACAAGCAGGGCACCCGCGTTGTCATTTCCTACATCCCCTCCAATGCCCCGGCGGCCGGTCTGGCCGGCGCCAAATCAGAACGTTCACCAACACCTGTTCAATTGCCATGAACCACATCAACGCAATGATCGTCGACGATGAAAACGGCGCCGTCAATACCTTGCGCGGCA
Organism: Saprospiraceae bacterium; assembly: GCA_016787345.1. GTDB lineage: Bacteria > Bacteroidota > Bacteroidia > Chitinophagales > Saprospiraceae > M3007. Next base: position 13,762 of record JAEUUU010000103.1, read on the forward strand.
TGTTGGGCGAATTCTGCCCGGAAGTCCACATCGTTGCGGAAGCCAACTCCGTCGAGGGCGCTTTGCGCGCCGCTACCCAATACCGCCCCGATCTCGTTTTTCTGGATATTGAAATGCCGCCTTTCGGCAACGGCTTCGATTTTTTACGCCCTTTCCAGACGCTGCCGTTCGGCGTCATCTTCACTACGGCCTATCCGCAATACGCCGTGGAGGCGATCAATACCGTACAACCCTGGGCTTACCTGGTCAAACCTTACCGGGTGGTCGATCTGATGGCGGCGGTACGCACGGCCGGGGAAAGGATTCGAGAAAAAAACCTCGAAGCCAGTGTCAATGGCAATACCCACGACAACTCAAGCCTCGTCATCGCCGACAGCCGCAAAGGCAATCTTGTGCTGCGCGCCCGCGACATCCTGTACTGCGAGGCCGACGGCTCGGCTACTCTTATCGTGTTGTTCCGACAGGGCCGCGTGGAGAAAATAATAGCCTCCCGAACCTTGAAAGAGATCGAGACGGAACTGCCCGGCGCTCTTTTTTGCCGCACCCACAACAGTTTTTTGGTCAATATGGCGCACGTCGAACGTTGGGAGCGAACCGGGCGCAACGGTCTGATTCACCTGCCCGGACAGGAGCGGGTGGAGATCTCTGTGCAACGAATGGATTTTTTCGTGCAGCAGTTTATGGCGTTTGTGAGAGGCTAAACTTCCGAAGTAAAGCGGAAATTCACTTTCGGGAAGTTTTCCTGCACCGTCTGGAGCGTCCAGGCGGTTTCGGCCAAAAAGACCATGTTGTCGTCTTTGTCTTTGGCAATGTCGCGTTTGCGGCGATCGAGAAACTCCTGCAAGGCTTTCGGGTCGTCGCTGGTGACCCAACAGGCTTTGTGCAGATTGACGGGTTCGTAGCGGCATTTGGCGCCGTATTCCGATTCGAGGCGGTGCTGAATCACCTCGAATTGCAGCTGGCCCACCGTGCCGATAATCCGGCGGCCGTCGCTCTGGCGGGTAAACATTTGGGCGACGCCCTCGTCCATCAGCTGATCGAGCCCTTTGGCGAATTGTTTTTGTTTCAACGGGTCGGCGTTTTCCACATAACGGAATTGCTCGGGAGAGAACGAAGGGATGCCCTTGAAGTGCAGAATTTCGCCCTCGGTGAGCGTATCGCCGATTTTGAAGTTGCCGGAATCGTACAGACCGACCACATCGCCCGGATAAGCTTCTTCCAGCAGGGTTTTGCGCGAAGCCATGAACATGGTCGGGTTGGGGAACTTGAACTCGCGTTCGAGCCGGATATGGCGGTAGTTTTTGTTGCGTTCGAATTTGCCCGAGCAGATGCGCAAAAACGCGATCCGGTCGCGGTGTTTGGGGTCCATGTTGGCGAAGATTTTGAACACGAAACCCGTCATTTTGGGCTCTTCCGGCAGCACACGGCGCTCTTCGGTATCGCGCGGTAAAGGAGTGGGCGCAATTTCGACAAAACAATCCAGCATCTCTTTCACGCCGAAATTATTGACTGCCGAACCAAAAAATACCGGGCAAATTTTGCCGCTCCGGTAGTCTTCTTTTTTGAATTCGGGATAAACGGTCTCTACCACTTCCACTTCTTCGCGCAGGGTGCGTGCGGCCGATTCTCCGAGGTGTTTTTCCAGGTCGGGGTGCGAAAGGTCTTCGAAAACGATCAGGTCTTCGTCTTCCTGTTTGCCGTGCGGGTTGAAGAGAACCAGTTTTTTCTCGTACAGGTTGTACACGCCTTTGAAGCGCTGCCCCATGCCGATGGGCCAGGAAAGCGGCCTGACGCGCACGTTGAGCTTTTGTTCGATTTCGTCGAGCAAATCGAAGCCGTCGAGGCCTTCACGGTCGAGTTTATTGACAAAAAAGATGATCGGCGTGTCGCGCATGCGGCACACCTTGGTCAGTTTTTCGGTCTGGGTTTCAACGCCTTTGGCCACGTCGACGGCCACGATGGCGGAGTCGACGGCGGTCAGGGTGCGGTAGGTATCTTCGGAAAAATCTTCGTGACCGGGCGTATCCAGGATATTGATTTGCAGGTCGCGGTATTCAAAACCCATCACCGAAGTGCTCACCGAGATACCGCGCTGGCGTTCGATCTCCATAAAGTCGGACACCGTGCTTTTTTTGATTTTATTGCTTTTTACAGCGCCGGCAGTCTGAATGGCGCCGCCGAAAAGCAGCAGTTTTTCGGTCAGGGTTGTTTTGCCGGCATCGGGGTGAGCGACGATGGCAAAAGTGCGGCGGCGGCTGAGTTCGGTCAAAAAATCGGACACTGGAAAGTCAGGTTGTTGTAAAACGGCCGCAAAAGTAGGCATCCTGGCAGGAAATGCAGCAGTGGGGTGAGACGTTTTGGCTTTGGTCGCGCTATTTTTGCTGCTCAACAACATTTAATCCGTTGGAACCAATTACACCACCTCCCGCCCGCCGCCGGCCTTATGGCTGGCTGGCGCTCCCGCTCATCGCCGGTCTGCTCTGGCTCGGCGTCCGCCAATCTCCCGATCCCGTTTGGCTGGAAACCGAGCGTTTGTTGGGCGAACACCCCGTCCTGATCGCTGACGAACCGGATTCTTTGCAAAAATTGTTTTGCGAAATCCATGGGCTCGCCTTCAAACCGGGCGACCGCACGGCCATCAACCGGCTCGCTTCGTACGGATCAATCTCCACCGTAGAATGGAACACCTTCCGCGAGCTCTGCCGCGCCGCCAAACGCCAGCCGCTGATGGTGGTATCGGGCGTCACGGGCACCAAGGCCACCAAACAGGCCCGCTACGCCGCCAGGCTTCTGGCCAGCAGCCCGGAGAATCTGCTGGAAATCGATTGCGCCCCGCAATTCGACCTCGAACTGCACAAAAAATACATCGGAGAAGAAACGGACAAAGGTTTCGTCCCGGGCTTGCTGTTGCAGTTCTGGGATCGCTGCCGCCAACACCCCGAACAACGCTTTGTCGCGGTGGTCGACAACATGGACAAGATCAATCCGGAAACCTTCCTCGGTCCGGAACTGTGGGAAGCGCTTAGCTCACCCGGCGAAGCCGCCGTCATTAAAGGTCAAAAAGTGACGCTGCCGCCCAATTTCCACCTGCTCTCCGTCACCCACCTCGGCCCCGGCTCTCTGATCGAACTCAACGCCGAACATTTCAAACGACTCGGGAGCCCCTACATCCTGCGGCCCAATGCCCGCGAACTGCTGGCCTGGATGCGCATTCAGGCAACTTCGCTCGCGGCCAAAAAAAACCGCACGCCCGAAGAAGACGCCAAACTGGCCGCATTGCAGGATACCGCCCAGCAACATCAGTTTTTGTATTACTTCGTAAAAGCCAACCAGCTGATCCACGACAAATACGCCGAAGGTTACGAACTCGGGCAGGGCAGCAATGTGCGTTATTTCTTTGCCGCCAAAGATCGCCAGCAACTTAAGGAGGCGTATATCGGCCACGTCAACGGCATGCACCCCGGCCGCCGGCCGCTGACCGAATCAGAGTTTGTCCCGCTCGACAAAACGATCCGGCAAAACGGCCTTGAACCGGGATCGAGTTTTATCGCCCGCCAGATTCAATGGCTGCACGACACCGGCTACTTCGTCGAGGTGACCATGGTGGCAGCAACCGCCCTGCTCACCGCCCTGTTCGGCTGGTGGGTGTTCCGACGCCGCGAACAACTGATCCGCCGCTACGGCGACCGGGCCCAACAGGTATTTTCCAGTTTTGAAAAACAGGCGATCAGCGCCGAAGTCGCCGGCCGCCGGCTCGAAGAAATCAAAAAAGAAGTGGACGGACTCGTGTTGCGGCGCCGGCTGAACTACACCGAGGGACTGTACTTTCTGGCATTTATCGAAGACAAGGTCAAACGCATAGAATTCGCCCGGAACGTGAGCGAAAACTTCCTCGAATTGTTCAATACCTTCATGGAAGACGACGTGCTCACCGAAAACGAGTACCTGAAACTGCGGCAATTCCTGCAGTCGATCCGGCACAAAATCCCCTCCGACATTTATGAACAATTCAACGAAAAAGTGGAGCAGGCGTATGCGATGAAGGGATGACTCCGAACGAGCCTTTTACCACCACCCTGTTTTTTTCTTTTCGGGAAAATGTGTTTTCAGGTATTGATACAGGCTGTCAAGTTCGCTGCCGGACAGTTGCATTGGCCGTTCGTCGGCGCAGCGGACAATCAGCACGCTCCAGCGCCCGGTTGATTGTTTATATTGCAATACCTCGTCCCATCTCCAGCTTTTCAGGCCGGCTTTAATCATCAGACTGCCGGGCGCAATGTCCATCGAAAATCCGTTTTCATCCACCCGAACGGTGCAAGTCGCCATCAACCTGTTGTACAGCAAGATGGTCAGGAGAAAGGGCAATACAGGGAAAAGCAAAACGGAAAGCGCATTGTTTTTCAGTAAAAAAGCCGCGCCAATAGCGCTCAGCACCCCCGCAATTATCCAGAAAGAGAAGAGTATGGATACGAATTTACCAGCGGAAGGCGCCAGTACCAGTTTGAATTGCACTGCATGGTTTTGCATAATATCCGGGAATTGATGTCGTCGATTCAGGATCAAGCGGGTCTTCCGTTTGTTACCATCAGCCCCAAAAACCCTTTTTTTCCCGCTCCGGGAAATGCAATTTCAGAAAAGCGCGAAGCTTGTACGCCCCGTTTCCAACGAAAACAACTTCCTCCGGGCCAAATTGAAGGCGCAAAAAAATGCCGCGATTGGATGTTAATTGGTAATGACTCAGGTGGGGCCAGGGCCAATATTGTTCACCAGCCCGCAAGCCTACACTGTGCCGCAGGGTATACACCGTAATACCCGCCGCATCCGTTCGAACCTCACAAGGCGGCTGCAGATAATACGCCAGAAAAAAGGTCGGCAACATTGGAAGGAAGGGAAAGCCCAGCCACTGCCAACCCCGGGGCAACAAATTGCTGAGTATCACCCCTCCGATGACAAACAGAAAAAAACTGGGGAATAACACCAGAATATATCCTCCAAATGGCGGATAAAGTCGCAACTTGAACGTGCTGACAGGAATGGTGGTCATGGCGTGGGATCGGAGGAGGTGATTGGGGTCGAAGGACGCCGCAGGGCAAACGGCAGCATCACCACGGTGAATAATATCAACGCCAGCACCTCGCCGCCCAATATATACCAGGGCCAAGCTCCGAACAAATCGAGCAGGGTCGGAGACGGCGGCTTTTGGCGGAGGTACATGAAATTGGTCCCCAAAACCCAGTTGATCACCGCGACAAAAACGAAGTAGACGTTGGACCACAACAGCGATTTGCCCAAACTGCGCCAGGTCGGGCGGAAACGATACACGATGATGGCATATAAAACACTCTGCGCCAGCCCGATATGCACAAAAAAGTACCGGACGTTGTAATGATCGGGGAAGGTGGTTTGCAGGTCGGGCGTCAGCAAAGCCTGAATACAGCCGGCCATCACCATAAAATAGCTGACCTCGAACAGGAAGTAATTGCGCTGCCACAGCATCACCGGCAACAGCAGATTGAGAAAATAGCAGATGTGAAAAGGCAATACCAGCCCGAGATCGAGCGGTTCCATGTTGAACATCAGCCAGGCGGAGGAAGAAAGCCAGATCAGGGCCGGTATCAGGCTCATCGCCAGGCCTACCCGCCTGCGGCCCAGTTCCGTTTTCTGCCGGGCGCCGTAGCCAATCCAAACCACCATGCTGGCTGCTCCGGCCAGCAGCCAAAGCAAATGTTCCGTACCATAACTGACAAAAACGGGATCGGAAAACAACAACAGGGTCGCCATTTGAACTATAAGGTTGGGTTTTAACGGCTGAAAAATACAACAACCTGCTACTTTTTGCGATAAAACCGCGAGCCTTCCACCCAAAATCGCCAGGGCCAGGCGGCACATTCGCCGGCATAGTCCACCCCGATACGCGGTCCGGCGCCGACCGACAAAACCGGAGCGCCGCGTTCAATCCAAACCGGCGAACCGGGGTCGAGCATATTTTGCCCGCTCATCCGGGTATGCAAACCCAGGGCCTGCGCCAGGGCGCCGGGGCCGGTCGTCAGCGAGGACTCAAACCGCCGGGCCTTGCGCCGATGCAGCATGAGATCGATACCTTCCAGCGGTTCTATCCCCCGGACCAGAACGGCATGCGCCGCGCCTTCGGGGCCTGTGACGACGTTGAAGAGGTGATGAATACCGTAACACAGGTAAATATAGGCGCTGCCGCCGGGCCGGAACATCACCTCGGTGCGCGGCGTGCGCCGATTGTTCCAGGCATGACAAGCCCGGTCGTCGGGTGCGCGATAAGCCTCCACTTCGGTAATCAGCCCGGACGTGCGAACACCCTCGAATTGTGTCACCAGCACCCGTCCGAGCAAGTCGCGGGCAATACCGACCACATCCTCGCGCTGGTAAAACGCGGCGTCGAGGCGTACATTTGAGGGAGAAAACACGTCTGAATCCATATTGCAAGATCAACCTACATTTTGCAGCGATGCGGCACAAAACAGGAAGGTCCTGATTTATCCCGCAACAACAAAATTGAGTTGTCGCAACTGCCGCATCGCGGCATAAGGTATGTAGCCCTCAGGCAACCATCGGCCGGTTTAACATCCCCGTCCGGTATTTGAACCAGGCCAGGCCGCGATAGGCCGGAATTGCCGGGCCGCCGACATATTGAGCCAGAATGGAAAGGGTCATTCCCGTCGGGTTGATCTTTTCCGGGTCGTTTTCCATCACAGCGCTGACGTAATTACCCAGTGTTTTATAACTGAGCAACTCGCCGGTGGCTTCATACACCAGCCAACTAAGGCTTTGCGCTTTGCTGTGGGAGAGGCGGCTGAGGGGTTCGCCAAACGCTTTGGCGTGTACGTCGGATAGCAGGGCGCTGAAGACGTAAAAGTCTTTTTTGTCCATTTGGGGTAGTTTTTTGGTAAAGCAATCAATTGGTCGGGTCAAAATTGCAGATTTTCCTCTTCTCTTCCAAATCATTTCCAAGCGATTTCCAACAGGTAGCGCCCGCATACCCAACTTTTGCCCCTGATATTCAAACAACCCATTATTACACTTCCAAAATTTCCAAAAATGATGCATTCGCGTATCCTTCCTGTCGTTTTGTTTTTCCTTTTGGGCTGCGTTTCGCTGTCGGCCCAAATCGCCGGCCAAAAGCCCGAACTGATCCTTTATTTCTCCAACGGAAGCCCGACCGGCGCGCAGCCCGCCATGCAGGGCGATACCACGGGCCGGATCAAATTCAACGCCCTGACCGCCACGGGCAACATCAAAACCGGCGCCTCCATACTTTCCTGGGTGGAAGGCCCGGTGTCGCCCGGCTTTCTGCAAAGCAATCTGGTATTCCGCACCGGCTTTTTACAGTCCAACCGCATGATTATCACTTCCAGCGGTCTGGTGGGCATCGGCACCCTCAACCCGGAATACCACCTCGATGTCGTGGGCAATACCCACACCAGCGGCGACTATTTCGGGCGCTGGCACATCGATAACAACCCCACAACCGACGATGCGCCGAATACCTATTTAACCGAAGCGTATTTTGAACGCAAACAACGCAGCATCCTGGGCGTACCGGCCGGCGCAGGCAACGATTTCGGCGCTACGTTGACGATTGCGCCCGATCTGAACTCCACCGCTTTCGATCATCAGCTGTTTTTCGGCGACGACGGTATTTACAACCGTTTCAAAACCGGCAATGCCGCCGACTGGTCGGGAGCAGCCTGGAATAAACTGCTGAGCGGCGCCGACATCAACGGCACAACCAATTTCGTCTCCAAATTCACCGGCCCCAACAGCCTGGGCAACAGTCAGTTGTTCGACAACGGCGCTAATGTGGGGATCGGTGTGGGCAACGCGCCGGATGCTGCTTTCCGGCTCACGGTCGGCGGCGCCACGCGGGTCAACGGCGGCCTTACCGTCGGCAATGACGCCAACGTCGGCGGCAATGCCGTCGTCACGGGCAATGCCAATATCGCGGGCAACAGCAATGTCACGGGCGATAACAACGTCGGTGGAAACGAGAACGTCAGCGGCGATGCCAATATCGATGGCGACATCGACGTCGACGGCGGCGGCCGTATCGACGGCGCCCTGATTCTTGGCGCTTCCGTGCCCAATCCGCCCCACGCCGGCGCGCTGGTGCACCAATTGTATATCGGCGGCAGCATGATTTGCACCGAGGCCAAAGTGGCGCTGATTCCCGCCTGGCCCGATTATGTTTTTGAAGCAGACTACCAATTGATGCCGCTGGCTGAAAAAGAGCAGTTTGTAAAAGAAAACCGCCACCTGCCGGGCGTACCTACCGCGCAGGAAGTGGCCGAAACGGGCCTGCCGCTGGGCCAAACCCAATTGGCCGTCACGCAAAACCTTGAAGAGGTGTACCTGCACCTTTTTGAAATGGAAAAGCGCCTCAACGCACTCGAAGCCGCCAACAAACGCCTCGAAGCGGAAAATACCGCGTTGAAAGCCCAGATTGAAAAACACTAACGGTTCACCCTTCAATTTTCAGCACATGAAAAAATCAATCCTGCTTCTGCTCATCGGGATAGCGGCAGTTCTGGGTGCGCCATTTACCGGCATGTCCCAACGCGTATGCGGCACCGCCGAATACGTCAAAATGCTGGCCGCCCAAAATCCCGAAGGCGCTAAAAAACACGCCTTGCTCGAAGCGCGAATTGCCAGCGGCGACGCTTCCAAATCACTGATGCCCAACAGCGTCGTGACGATTCCCGTGGTAGTCCATATCGTGTTCAACAACGCGGCCGAAAATATCTCCGACGAACAGGTGTACTCACAAATCGAGGTATTGAACGAAGACTTTCGCTTGCTCAACACCGATTTTGCACTTGGCGTACCGACCGAATTCGTGCCCTTTCAGCCGCTGGCCTCCGATATTCAAGTCCAGTTCTGCCTCGCCTCCGTCGACCCCAACGGCAACCCGACCACAGGCATTACCCGCACCGCGACCATGCACGGGCCGTTCGCCTACCCCACCAACGACATGATGTTTGCGGCAACAGGCGGTATCGACGCCTGGAATACGCAACAATACCTCAACCTGTACGTGTGCAACATCAGCGGCGGCACGCTGGGCTACGCCCCCTACCCCCTGACCGCTTCGGCCGCTACCGATGCCGTTGTGATCGACGTTTTTACCTTCGGCAAATTCGGTTCCGCCATCTCGCCTTACAACCTGGGCCGCACCACCACCCACGAGGTGGGTCACTGGCTTAATCTCATCCACATCTTCGCCGACGACAACCCGCCCACCTGCACCGACTCCGACAACGTGGCCGATACGCCCAACCAGCTCGATGCCAATGGCGGTTGCCCGGGCGTCACGGTCAGTTGCAGCAACGGCCCCAATGGCGACATGTCGATGAATTATATGGACTACACCGACGACCGCTGCATGTACATGTTCTCCGCCGGCCAGAAAGCCCGTATGCTCGCCTCCTTTTCTTCCGGCGGCGGCCGCGACGGACTGGCGGGCTCCGGCGGCTGTGGCGGCGCCTGCCCGCGCGCCCTGTTCTTTACCGATGAATTTTCGGGCCTCACCGCCGATTTTCAATCGCAGGACATCGCCATCGGCTGGAACCATGTCACCAATGCTTCGGCAGTCACTTATCAAACCGGCGACAGTATTCGTCTGAAACCGGGTTTCCATGCCCACAACGGCGTCAGCTTCCGGGCCTTTATCAATCCCTGCTCCGGACCGGGTGTCGCTGAACCCAACGCCGAAGAACGCAACGCTGTCGCCGATGCTTTGCCCAGGCCGCAATGTATTCCCAACCCGTTTAGCAACGTTTTACAGGTCTCCTTTTCACTCCCGGAAAACGCCAGCGCCGATATCATCCTGTATGATGCCCTCGGCCGCGCCGTCGTGACCCAATACCGGAACACAACGCTACCGGCAGGCGAGCACACCATTACCCTTTCAACGGCGCAACTGCCTCCGGGCTTGTACTACCTCGACCTGCGTACGCCCTGGCAGCATTTCAGTCGCCAACTGGTGCGGAACTGACTGGGTTGATGAGACGAGGTGGATGAGGTTGATAAAGTTTATAAGGTTGATGGGGGTGATAAGGTCGATCGGGGTGATAATTTTGCCACCAATCCCTACCAACCTCATAAACCTTATAAACCCCATCAACCCTCATCAACCTTTCAACAAAAATGCCTCTTCTCTTCCTGATCCATCCCGACCCGGCCGCCACCTTCGCGGCCTGGCACATCACGGAAGAAGAGGCATTTTTTTATACCCATACTGAACTTTCAAAAGAAGAGCAGTCCGAATTTGATACTTTGAAAGGGCCACGCCGCCTGGAATGGCTGGCCGCGCGCTGGCTGCTGCACCATATCTCGGGCCGCGAGGTGCGGCTCCCGCTGGCCAAAGACGCATTTTCCAAACCTTTTTTCCCCGATGCGGGCCATCTGGCCTGTTCGCTCAGCCATTCGCATGGCATTGTCGGCGCTTTGCTGGTCGACTCCGGGAGAAGCGATTGTGGCTGTGATATTCAGGTTTTAGTGGAAAAAATGCCGCGCCTGGCCCACAAATTTCTCCGGCCGGAGGAAGACAAGTTTATCCGCAATTATTCCGGGGAGGAGCAATTTGTGCTCCAGCATTTGTTCTGGACGGCCAAGGAGAGTCTTTATAAATCATACGGCCTCAAAGCCCTCGATTTCCGCGAACACCTGCAGGTTTTGTCGTTTCGGTGGGACGGGCGCCGCGCCAACACCCAGGGCATTGTTCAAAAAGGAGATATACGGCAGCAATACCGGCTTTTTTCCGCACTGGCGCGCCCCGATGAAGCGCCGGCATTCACCTGGACCGTATGTTTGCCCGACTGAATTATGTTGCCACCCGACTTTCAACAACAGATGCAGACGCTGCTGGGGCCGGAATACGCGGCCTTTGAAGCAGCCTTGCAAGCGCCTCCGCCCGTTAGCATCCGCCTGAACGGCGCCAAATCGCCCGCTCGCCTGCCTTTTCCTGATACAAAACCCGTGCCCTGGCATCCGCGCGGGCTTTACCTTTCCGAACGCCCGGTTTTCACCCTCGATCCGTTGCTGCACGCCGGCGCCTACTACGTGCAGGAGGCTTCATCGATGTTTGTTTACGAGGCAGCCCGACAAACAACAGACTTTTCCAAACCTTTGAAGGTGTTGGACTTATGCGCTGCTCCCGGCGGCAAGAGCACATTATTGGCCGAGCTGCTTTCGCCCGACAGCCTGCTTGTGGCCAACGAGGCGATCCAGTCGCGGGTAGCGCCCCTGCGTGAAAACCTCGAACGCTGGGGCCTTCCAAACATCGCCGTCACCCAGGCCGACGTGGAGGTCTTCGATGCGTTCGAAGGCTGGTTCGATCTGGTGCTCACCGATGCCCCCTGCAGCGGCGAAGGACTGTTTCGCAAAGACCCCAATGCCCGCGACGAATGGTCGCCGGCCCACGTGGGTCTCTGCGCCGCCCGTCAGCGGCGTATTCTGGCTTCTGCGGCACAGGCGTTGGCGCCCGGTGGGGTATTGCTGTACAGCACCTGCACCTACAACCGGCTGGAAAATGAAGATAACGTCGGCTGGCTGCGCGCCGAATTCGGTCTCGAAAGCCTTGCCCTCGACCTTCCCGCCGAATGGGGTATCACGGCCGCCGACAGTCAGTACCATTTTTATCCGCACCTACTGCGCGGTGAAGGTTTTTTCCTGGCCGCTTTGCGCAAACCGGCGGGCAATTCGCCGCGCTACCAGGTGCCCGCCTCCTTCAGAAGCCTGAAGCCACTGTCCAAAACGCAGTTACCCGAACTATCCAACTGGGTTTCGGATGCAACCACTTTTCGCTTTTACCACACGCCCGGCGAAGACATTCTGGCCTTGCCGGCAACACTGGAGCAGGAATACCTTTTGTTGGACAAACATTTGAAAAACAAATGGTTCGGCGTCAATATCGGCCAATTCAAAGGCAGGGATTTTATCCCCAGTCATGCCCTGGCCCTGAGTGTAGCAGTTTCACACCAACTCCCAAGGGTCGAACTGAGCCGCGAACAGGCGCTGTTGTTTTTGAAAAAAGAAACCTTCGATCTGCCGCCCGATGCGCCCAAAGGCTGGGCACTGGCTACTTACGAAAATCTTCCGCTCGGCTGGATGAAAGTGCTGCCCAATCGTATGAACAACTACCTGCCGGCCGAGCGCAGGATTCGGATGGATGTAAAAGGGGCGATGCCCTGAGATCGGCGTTCAAATTGTCAATATCGAATGTCGAAGTGTTGTTTAGGTGTATTGCACGCAGAGACGCAGAGGCGCAAAGGGAAGAGTGTTTCACGCAAAGGTCGCAAAGGAGCAAAGCGCGCAAAGAAGGAAGCCATGACTTACCAGCAAAAACACTGCGCCTCTGCGTCTCTGCGTCTCTGCGTGCAATAAAAAATCCCCTTTGCGTGCTTTACTCCTTTGCGACCTCCGCGTGAAACTTCTCTGCGTCTCTGCGTCTCTGCGTGCAATAAAAAATCCCCTTTGCGCACTTTGCTCCTTTGCGACCTCCGCGTGAAACTTCTCTGCGTCTCTGCGTGCAATAAAAAATCCCCCTTTGCGTGCTTTGCTCCTTTGCGACCTCCGCGTGAAACTTCATTTTTCACAAGCGAATAACCCGTCCGGAAAACGATTGACTATTCAAAGATATCAGCCAATAATACACTCCGCAACCTGACATTGCATTTTCAGGTATGTCAAGCATCCAAAAGCCCGCATCCAGTTGGTTTTCAGTTTCATAAACCTTTTTCCCGTCGGCATCGAACACTTGCATGCTCAGCCCGGCAGGCGTGTGCAGCGAAAGCGGAATCGAGGCGCCCGCACGGGTCGGGTTGGGTTGCGCACTAAACACCTGAATTGCCTCTGTTTGCGCTTCGTCCGTACGGAAAATCAGCCGCAGCGGTTGCCGTTCCATGTCCTCGGTATAGGCTTCGGGGATCAGGCCGTCCTGTTCAAGCCGGAGCAAGTCACTCAGGCGTACCGGCTTTAATATCCTGATGCTCAGGGTAAACAGGGTATCCCCGGCCTGCAACTTTTCCGCACTGGCGTCGGACCAACTCACCGCTACCCGGCCCGGGAAAACGCCAAAATTGTCGCTCGACTGGCTGGGCAGGGTCCCTTTTGTTTTTACGTGTTCAACTTCCATTGTCGCGGGGTCGTATTCCAGCGCGAACTGCATCCCCAGCCAGTCGGCCGATTCGGCGACGGCAAAGGGGATATCGACGAGCTCGCCCGGCTCCAGTTGCCGGTCGGTGAGCAGGATGCCGTTGGGGCGCAGGGTGTTGGCTATGGCGGAGCAGTTGAGGTCGCCGATTTTGATGGCGACAAAGTCAACAGGATCGTCCGCCAGCGAAAAAACCTCTTTAAAAGGCACGCTGGCAAAGGGATTGGAAGGATTGGAAAACACGAAATCCTTGCTGATAAACCGCCAGGAGGTATTGTTCGGCAAATCGTTGTATATGCCCAGCACCAGTTTTCTCAATTCAACAATGTCGAACGTCGTCACGCTATTGGACTTGTTGACGTCGGCCGCGATAATCTTGTATGGAGAGTCCAGCAACTCAATTCCCAGGATGTGTTTGCTCATCAAAACCAGGTCGAATGTGCTGACGCCGTTGTTGTAATCGTCGTCTTTAAGCGGGGTAATCGTATAGTCGACACTCAGGGGCCAGGATGGCAACAACGTAAAGCAGCCCATTGAATCCTGAATGATCAGCGTATTGAATGGCGGCAATCCTGGCGGAGCGTTCCCCGACAAAGTGAACGTAACGCCTTCGACCGGCTCATTAAAACAATACTCTTTGGCACAAATGGTAGTCATCAGGGTGGTCCCGCAATTATTGAAGGGATCCTGAACAGTAACCGCTGCATTGCAAAAAGCGGCATTTCCGGCAGCATCCCTCGCCCATAGTTCGAGCGAATGCACACCCAGGCTGTCGCAATCGAACGTTACCTGCGTCACCGGCTGGCCAAATCCGTCCAAAGGGAAACCCGTTCCCTGCCCGGTTTTCCGAATTGCGTACACCAGTTGAAGCCCAGGGGTGTAAGGCGTTGGCGGCGTGATATTGTCTTCGCCGTATTGCAAAAAGTCGGTTGCCCAAAGCGAGATACTTCCTGTCTGTTGTATATTGACACTAAAACTCGGCAAACAAAAAACCACGGGCGCCTTGCAGTCCATCACCTGAAAAGCGCGCTCGCAGGTGAGAGTATCGCCAAGGCCATTGGTCACGAACCAGCGGATTTGATGTGTACCGATCGGTAATTGCGGTACGACAAAAGTGTTGGGCGACTGCTCATTGTTCCATCTCAGGGCCGCTGTGAGGGTATCGCCCCCGCCAGGCATCGTGTCCAGCGCAAAACGGTATTTGAGGTCGGTGTTCACCGGTCTTTCGTCATAATTCCGCGCCGTACCGCCCGTATAACCCGGGTTTTGGGCATTGCCAAACATCACGACGCCGGCGGGCGGCAGGTTGTCGCTGTCGATGGCGGTTTCTTTTACCCCGTCCATGTCGAGATCGAGCAGCAAAACGCAACGGATGTGCAAGACGGCGCCGGGACAGGTATCCACCGCGGTCAGTTGCAAATCCGTGGGCCCTTCGGCCAAGTCATGCAGGTCGTGAATCGGGTCCAGCCAGTAAGTTTCGTTCCACAATAGCGGGGCGTTGAGCGACAGGTCGCAAACCGTATCTGATGTCAGCCCGCAGCCGGGTAACAACTGGATACATTGCGCCCGAATGAATGGCCCGGGCAAACCGAGCAAGAGCAGGAAAGTAAAGATTCTGTTCATGAGATATTAAATGATTAATGAAAAGTTCATTGGGTCAATACCGCAGCAACTTCCCCGAAAACTGCCGC
>JAEUUU010000156.1 GCA_016787345.1 Saprospiraceae bacterium
TATGGGCCAGAGACCTTCAACGGATGCGCCGCCAGGCTGGTCCGGCATTCGATGAGGTGTTGCAGGAAGGCGTGCAGGTCAAAATGCGTGTGCGCGTCGATTACCACGAGCGATTCGGCCTCAAACTCTTGCCCGACGAAATCGACACGGCCTACACGTTCGGACAACTGGAACTTCAGCGCCGGCAAACCATCCAGACCCTTCATGCGGAAGGCTTGCTGGAACGCAACCGCGCCCTGCCGATGCCGCTGGCCTTGCAACGCATTGCCGTGATCAGTTCGGAAGGAGCAGCCGGCTTGCAGGATTTCCGGGAGCAACTGGCCGGTAATACTTTTGGATCCCGGTTTGATATTCAGTTGTTTACTGCCGCCGTTCAGGGCGCCAACGTATTGCCGGAGGTAACGGCGGCTTTTCGCGCCATTCAGAAAAAAAGCAAGGATTTCGATTGTGTCGTTGTGCTGCGCGGCGGGGGCGCCCGGCTCGATCTGGCCGCTTTCGATGCGCTCGAACTCTGCCGGCAGGCCGCGATGCTCCCGCTACCCTTGTTCAGCGGAATCGGTCACGAGACCGACCAGACGGTGCTCGACCTGGTGGCGTATGCAGCCCTCAAAACCCCCACTGCCGTGGCTGATTTTATCGTTCAGCACAACCTGTTTTTTGAAAACAACCTGATGCGGCTGGCTGCGCAGTTGCACACAACGGGCGAATACCGCCTGGGCGTTCATCAACTCGAATTGGACCGTTGCGCAACCGACCTGCGCTGGAGCGGCAGGAACCTTTTACAAAACCAACAGCATCAGCTGGATCGTATCCACCAAACCCTTCCCCTGCTCTCCCGCAAGCTCCTGCAACGCCATTTTCAATACCTTCAGGAAGCCGAATCGCTCTGCACCGCCCTTCATCCGGACACGATCCTGCAACGCGGTTTCAGCCTCACTCTGCACCAGGGCCGCGTGGTGACCGCCGCCAATCAACTCCGCCCCGGCGATCAAATTGTGACGAAACTAAAAGAAGGAAAGGTGAACTCTGTAATGATGAATGATGAATGATGAATGATGAATGATGAATCTTTTACGATCGAGATAAATTCATCATTCATCATTCATCATTCCACCGCTTACTTCTTGTTTTTCGAACTGTTCGGCACCGGGTATTTCCGTTTGTATTCCAGCGCTTTGGGCACCAGGGCTCTCAGGTCCTGACTGCGACGCTTGGGATCGGGGTGGGTGCTGAGGAATTCCGGCGGACGGCTGCCGCCCGATTTGTTCATGCGCTCCCAAAACGGCGCGGCTTCGCTCGGGTTGTAGCCGGCCATGGCCGTGAGGTATAGGCCGATTTCGTCGGCTTCGGATTCGTGTTTGCGGCTGAACGGCAGCAGCACGCCGACCTGCGCGCCCGCGCCGGCTGCCGACATCAGCAGGTTGCGGGTTTGGGTGGGTTTTTGTGAAAGGGCGATATCAAGCGAGGTGAGACCCAACTGAGCGACAAGTCCCTGGCTCATGCGCTCGTTGCCGTGGTTGGCCAGGGCGTGCGCGAGTTCGTGGCCCATGACAACGGCCAGGGCATCTTCGTTTTGGGTGACTTTAAGAATGCCCGTGTAAACGACCACTTTGCCGCCCGGCATACAAAAAGCATTGACGGTCGGGTCGTCGACGACATTGAATTCCCAGGCGAAGTTTTTCAGTTCGCTCGATTTGCCGGTGGCGCGGTAGTACACCTCCACGGCCGCTCTGAGGTCGTTGCCAACGCGGCGTACGAGATCGTAGTCTTTACCCGACGTAAGGGTTTTATTTTGGCTCAAAAAACTGCGGTATTCGGTGAAACTCATCTGGTTGAGCGTATTGACCGGGATGAGGTTCAGGGATTTTCGGCCCGTAAACGCCGTTTTACTACAGGCAAAAATCAGAGGCAAAACAGCCAGGACAAAAAAGGCTT
This sequence comes from Saprospiraceae bacterium, assembly GCA_016787345.1. Lineage (GTDB taxonomy): Bacteria > Bacteroidota > Bacteroidia > Chitinophagales > Saprospiraceae > M3007. The sequence goes on from JAEUUU010000156.1 coordinate 1,936, forward strand.
TTTTCCACATGGTTGCGTTGATTTAGAATTGTTCGTTGTGTGTGAGTTGTTGTTGAAACGAAAAAACAGACACGGGTCACGTGCCGGAGTGTTCGCTTTAATGCAATGCTAACAAATTAAAGGCACTCAGGCTTCAAAAAACACCTCGTTTCCTTCGGGGTTCATTTTCCAGCGTTTGTGGCTCCACAGCCAGTCGCCCGGCTGGCGGCGCACCTGTTGCTCCAGAAATGCCACGTAACGGGCGGTGATTTGACCGGGCGAAAAAGAGGCGGGCTGATCGACAATCTCCGTGAATACGATGTCGTAAAAACCGCGTTTCCGACGGATTACCTCGTAGTACACGATCGGGTAGTTTTCGCGGGCGGCGATTTCCCCCACGCCGTGCAGCCAGGCGGTGGGCCGCTTGAAAAACTTCACCCAATGCGCGCGCATACGGTTGGAAGGCGACTGGTCGGCGAGCATGAAAAACACGGCCGGGTCGTCGCGGTATTGTTCCACCGATTTGAACGCGTCCTTGGTGCTTTTCAGAATCAGGCCGTTGCGGCCCCGGCGGGCGTTGGTCCAGCGTTCGACGAGGCGGTTGCTCATGGGTTTGTACACCCCGATGGTATGCCCTTTGAACCAGCCGGCAAAGGTGATGACGCCCCATTCCCAGTTGCAGCAATGGCTGCCGGTGAGGATGACCGAGCGCCCCGAAGCCAGCAGATCATTGACCACTTCCGCGTTGCGCAGGGCATACCGGCGGCGTAGTTCGGGTATCGACATGCTGATGCCTTTGACGGATTCAAGCGTCACGTCGGCCAGATTGCGGTAAGCCCGGCGGACGAGGTCGTCGATTTCCGCTTTGTTTTTTTCAGGGAAACAAAATTCCAGATTCCCCCGAACCACCGCCCTGCGGTAGCCAATCACCCGGTAAAGCAAAAACGCCAGTGCGTCGGACAAGCCGAAAAGTGCGCGGAAAGGAAACAGTCCCACGAAACCCGTCAGCAGTCGGGTAAAAAAGTAACCGATGTATTGCATCGGGCAAAAGTACGACCAAGGATCAGCGATGGAGAAATGCGCGGGCACGTAACTGCGCATTTTCCCGGACATTGAAATAGTACAGGTTGAGATCGCCGATGTGGTAGTTTTTTCGGCGGAAAAAGAAACTGCCGGGGAACTTGGGTTTGACGCATAGTAAATACCCGTTGTGTACCTCGGCATCGGTTACACGGGGCAAAACCTGGCAAAAATTGCGCAGAACAGCGCCTCGGTTGGCCGTTTTCGGGGCGTACTCGCCGTCGCGGGTCGACCAGTTGAGCGGGTTGGTGCACACGATCTGGTCGGGGTTTTGCACAAACACCTGCAGCCCGAAATTGCGCTCCCAGGTACGCCAGCTGCAATAACAATCGGTCTGATCGGGCGTCTGGCAGGCTTGCAGGCTTTTGAAAAAATCGGCGCGCACCGGCCAGCCGACGAGATAAGCAGCCACCAGTTGTTTTTCCAGCGGCGTGCCCTCGATTTTGTCGCGCAGCAAAAACATGCCGTGCCGCCCGCCCTGACTGTGTCCGGCAATGATGAAGGGACGCCCCTGGTTCCAGTGATCGAGGTAGTATTGAAAAGCGGCCTGCACGTCTTCATAAGCCAGATCGAGCGCCGCCTGCGCTGATTTTTTGTCTTTTACCCCGTAAAAAACGCGCAGATGCGCTTGCCGGTAACGGGGGGCGAATACCCGGCCGGCGCCGTTGAACAGCGAAGCCTGATAGAGGATGGCGGAGCCGTCGGTTTCGTCGTTGACCCGTCGGTCGTTCACGTCGGCGTTCCAGTGTTTTTCGTACCGATGATCGCCGGTGTAGGTGGTCGGATGAAGAAAAAACACGTCGACCGGGGCGGTGGCCTGTTCGTTCGACACGTCGGGGCAAGGCGTTCGGTCGGCCGGGTCGGATTTGTCAGGATGAGCGGCCCAAGTGTTCAATTGGCTGTAATCGGGCGTCGGCGGCGCCTGGTTCCGGTCGAATGAACCCGTTGGCAAAGTGGTTTTGCAGGCGACAAACAATGCTGACAGCAGCAGGTAAAAGGGTAGTCGGTTCATGGTTGAAAATTTGAGTAAAGGGTTTTAGGTTTTAGGTTTTAGGTGTTGGGTGTTGGTAAAAGGGGCACTACTGCTCTCGAAACAGGTGTTGGGTTTTAGGTTTTAGGTTTTAGGTGTTGGGTGTTGGTAAAAGGGGCACTACTGCTCTCGAAACAGGTGTTGGGTGTTGGAAAAAGGGGGGGTGCTTTCGGGGCAATGTCACGAGGCAAAGCGCAGGGATGTGAGAAAAGGGTTATTACTGCTCTTGGGCGGTCACGAGGCAAAGCCTCGCGCGAGCGAGTTGAGGAGCTAATTTTTGCTGAATCCTAAGCAATCTCCGAGAGCAGTAATAACCCTTTTGCCAAAACCCAACGCCCAACACCCAAAACCTGTTTCGAGAGCAGTAATAACCCTTTTGCCAAAACCCAAAACCTAAAACCCAAAACCTGTTTCGAGAGCAGTAATAACCCTTTTGCCAAAACCCAACGCCCAAAACCCAAAACCTGTTTCGAGAGCAGTAATAACCCTTTTGCCAAAACCCAAAACCTAAAATCCAACACCCTTCTCCCGCATCCTCAAATCTTCATCGAAGATTAACAATTCAACGCCCCGCACACCGACAACACCTGACCGGACACGTAGGCGCCCATCTCGGAGGCCAGGAAGATGCAGGCATTGGCCACGTCGTCGCCCGAACCGAGGCGTTTCATGGGGATAGCGGAGAGGTAGCCCTCCTTGGTTTTTTCATCGAGCACTGCTGTCATTTCTGTTTCGATAAAACCCGGCGCCACGGCATTGCAGCGGATGCCGCGGGAGCCGTATTCCTTGGCAATGGATTTGGAAAAGCCGATGATGCCGGCTTTGGAAGCGGCGTAGTTGGCCTGTCCGGCTTGTCCGAACACACCCACGACGGAGCTCATGTTGATAATCGAACCGCCGCTGCGGATCATGGGTTTCAGGGCGTGTTTGGTGAGGTTGAATACCGATTTGAGGTTGGTCTGGATCACTTCATCCCATTGCTGTTCGGTCATGCGCAGCATGAGTGTGTCGCGGGTGATGCCCGCGTTGTTGACCAGCACGTCGAGGCGGCCGAAGTCCTGCACGACCTGGGCGATCAGCGCTTCGGCCTGTGCGAAGTTGCCGGCGTCGCTCTGGTAGGCGCGGGCCGAAGCGCCGAGTTCGGCCGCGAGTTTGTCGGCGCGTTCGGCGGAGGAAGGGGATACGTAGGTGAAGGCGACTGATGCGCCGTGTTCGACAAATTTGCGCACCAGGGCTTCGCCGATGCCGCGCGAACCGCCCGTGATGAGGGCCACTTTTCCGGATAACAATTGCATGGTCAAAAATTGATGGGTAAAGAAACACCGGTTTTGGGGTGGGCAAAGTTGAGAAAATCTGGGGAGCATTCGCGCGAGTTGTGGGAACTTTGCCGCGCGGAGGGTGTTTTGCGCCCGACCGTTTTGTACCATGAGCACACGAGCATCCGACGCCTACGCCGCCCTCCGAATCCCGGATTACCGCTTTTTCCTCGCCATGCGCATGTCGACCACTCTGGCCATCCAGATTATGTCGGTATCGGTGGGATATTTTATGTACGACCTGACCGGCGATCCGCTGGCCCTGGGCATGATCGGGCTCGCCGAAGCGTTGCCTGCCATCGGCATCAGTCTTTGGGCCGGGCATATCGCCGACAAATACAATCGGAGAAACATCATTGCGGCTTGTATAACGATGCTGATGTTATGCTCACTGGCGCTGGTCTGGCTGGTGTGGCAAAAGGATCTGCTTCCCAAAAACACACTGGTTACCGGTTTGTACAGCGTAATTTTCTGTACCGGTATCGCGCGCGGTTTTTTCAGTCCGACGGTATTTGCTTTTTTACCCCAACTGGTAGACAAAAAAGTATTGCCCAACGCCATCACCTGGAACAGCAGCAGTTGGGAAGTGGCCAGCATCACCGGGCTCGGTGTGGGCGGTTTGTTGTACGGTTTTGCAGGCGTGACAACAACGTTCGTCGTGATGACGGCGCTTTGCCTGCTGGCCTTGTTTTTGGCCCTTCGGATCACAAAGCATCCCGTGCCGACGACCGATCATTCCGAACCGGCATTAGAGCGCATCCGGGCCGGTTTGCATTTCGTATTTAAAAACCAATTGATCCTGAGCGCCATAGCACTCGATTTGTTTGCCGTATTGTTTGGCGGCGCGGTGGCCTTGTTGCCGATTTTTGCCAAAGACATATTGCAGGTGGGGGCCGAGGGGTTGGGGGTGTTGCGGGCGGCTATGTCGCTCGGTGCGATATCCACCGCGTTTGCCATTGCGCATCGGCCGCTGGGCAGGAGCGCGGGCAAAATGATGCTGGCCAGCGTAGCCGGGTTTGGCCTGTGCATTATTGTTTTCGGCTTGTCGCGCAATTTCTGGCTGTCGTTTGCCTGCCTGTTCGTAGCCGGCGTATTCGACGAGGTGAGTGTGGTGGTGCGTTCTTCGCTGTTGCAGCACCTTACGCCAGAAAACATGAAAGGGCGCGTGTCGTCGGTCAACTCCATGTTTATCACTTCCTCCAACGAGATCGGCGCCTTCGAGAGCGGACTGGCGGCGCGCTTGTTCGGCAACGTGCCGTATTCAGTGGTTTTCGGCGGGGTCATGACGCTTTTGATCGTCGGATTTACCTGGTGGCGGGCGCCGAAATTGCGCAAGCTGGATTTCAGTCAGTTGCACCGGGCAGAAGAGTAGGAAGATTTACGATATTCGATTGGGTCGATTTGCAATTTGCGATTTGATTGATGATTTTTGACATTCAATCAATCGAAATTTCTAATTCAAAAATCAAATCGCAAATCGCAAATCGACCCAATCGAATATCGGAAATCGAAGCCACTATCCTACGTGCGCTTCGTAATCGGCAGGCGACATCAGTTTATCAAAGTCAGCCGGGTTCTGGAGTTCGACTTTTACGATCCAGCCCTGGCCGTAAGGGTCTTCGTTGATCAGTGCCGGGTTGCCGCCTTTGGAGTCGTCGATAGCGGGGTTGAATTCCAGCACTTTGGCCGTGAGGGGCATAAAGAGGTCGGAAGTCGTTTTTACGGCTTCAACGGTACCGAAAACCTTGCCGGCTTCGACGGTGTCGCCCACGGTTTCCACTTCGATATAGACGAGTTCGCCGAGTTCGCTCTGGGCATAGTCGGTGATGCCTACGTAAGCGATGTTGCCGCTTTCAATGCGGATCCATTCGTGGTCTTCGGTGTATTTGCAGTTCGACGGGAAAGTCATACGAGTTGCAGCGGTGAAAAGAGTGAAATAATTTGATTTTAAATGGTTGCCTTACCTGGCGGCGGGCAATTTTTCGCGCCAAAAGTAGGGTTTTTGCTTGTCCGAAAAATTCAGGATGCAAAAAAATCATGCTTCGTCTCCCACACTGCCCGTCAATTGGCCGCTCCTGGTCGAAAAGCCGTTTTTGTGGCGTTAAGTTTTTGTAATTTTGAAGGAAAGTCGCCTTCTTTCGGCGGTCAAAATTAGTCTGCATGAAATACACACCACTCAACCCGGAATTGTTTCAGCTGAATCGCCGGCGCTTTGCCCGCGAGATGAAGCCCAACACCATCGCTATTTTTAATTCGAACGACCAAATGCCGCGTTCGGGCGACCAGTTTTTCCCTTTCCGCCAGAACGCCGGACTGTACTACCTCTGTGGTATCGATCAGGAAGAAACCATGCTGCTCATTTTCCCCGACTGTCCCAAAGACGGCCACAAGGAAGTGTTGCTGATCAAACGTACCAACGAGCATATCGCCGTCTGGGAAGGCCATAAATACACCAAGGAAGAGGCCCGCGCCGCTTCCGGTATCGAAAAAGTCCTTTTCCTGGATGAAGCCGAACAACTGCTCAACGAAATGATCCTGCTCGCCGAAGGGATCTACCTGAACATCAACGAAAACGACCGCTACTTGTCGGAGGTCGAAACCCGCGACCTGCGCTACGCCAAATACCTGCGCAACCGCTACCCGGCGCACAATCTTCTGCGGGCGCAGCCGATCATGAAAAAACTGCAAATGGTGAAAAGCCAGTTTGAAGTGGATGTGATTCAGCACAGCGTCGACGTCACGGGCAAAGCCTTCCGCCGTGTGCTGGAATTCGTCAAACCCGGCGTTTGGGAATACGAGGTAGAAGCGGAAATTACCCACGAATTTATCCGCAACCGCTGCCAGGGTCATGCTTATACCCCCATCATCGCTTCGGGCAAAAACGCCTGCGTGCTGCACTACGTCGACAACAACCAGCAATGCCAGGCGGGCGACGTGCTGCTCATGGACTTCGGCAGCGAGTACGCCAATTATGCCGCCGACCTCACACGCTCCATCCCGGTGAGCGGCCAGTTTACCGACCGCCAGCGCGCCGTGTACAACGCCGTACTGCGTGTGTTGAAAGAAGCCCGCGCCATGCTCGTGCCGGGCAATATCCTGGAAGAATACCATAAGGAGGTCGGCAAAATCATGGAAAGCGAACTGATCGGCCTCGGCCTCATCAGCCGCGACGAGGTGGCCAAACAGGACAAAGACAAACCGGCTTACAAAAAATACTTCATGCACGGCACCAGCCACCACCTGGGTCTCGACGTGCACGACCTTTGTCTGCGCTACGAACCCTTCCGCGCCGGCATGGTATTCACCTGCGAGCCCGGTATTTACATCCCGGAGGAAAATCTCGGCATCCGGCTGGAGAACGACATCCTCATCACCGACGACGGCCCCGTGGATCTGTTCCGCAGCATCCCGATCGAAGCAGAGGAAATCGAGGAACTCATGAATGCCGGCGTGCTGTCGTAAACGTTTTTAAAAAATACACAACAGCAGCCTTACGCCACACTTTCCGAGGGGAGTGTGGCGTTTGTGCATTTTTCCGAATTCATGTCAAATTTATCGCTGCTTATGAAGACGGTATCCCGCCTTTTATTCTCCCTGATTGCCTTCTTTGTTTTGTTCCATCCTGCCCTGCACGGCCAAACCTCCCGCAAGATCAAACTCAACCCGGTAGCCCTGGGCTTCGACCTGCCGCAATCGTACAAGGAACGCACCTTCATCAAAGGGCTCGCCGGATTTACCAACAACATCGACCAACTGGTCGGCTCCATGATCCTGATCGACGGCGCCAAAACCTCGGTGCTGACCCGTTTCGTCAAAGACGGCAAGCCGCCTATCGTGACGACCTCCACCTCCGACGTGATTTACAGTTCCAAAATCGACCAGAAATTCAAATTCAACGGCGCGTATTGCATCGCTTCCACCAAGGTGGGCCAGGATGCCATTTACGAAATTGTCATTACCGACATCGCTACCGCCTTTTTGCCCGAAGACTATGTGCCTTACTTCGAAATCTGCAAAGCCTCGGGCAATGTTCCGCCCGAAACCCGCAAAAAAACCTACTACATCCGCTCGGCCAAACTGACCACGGTGTACACACGCGCCTATCAAAAAGTTACGAGCGACGCCGCCGTCAGCGGGGTGGCATTCAGCGCCAACGGCGAGGTGTACAGCAGCACCGACCAGTTCAAGGTGGATTACATCGTATCGGTCGATATCGTCAGCCTGGAAAAACTGCTTTCGCTCCAGAATTGCGAAAGTCTGATCGCCAGCGAGGAAATTGCCCGCCGCGAACGCGCCGAACGCGCCCGGCTCGACGCCGCCAAAGCCGAAGAGGAGAAAAAAACACGCGAAAACGAGCTCGCCGCCGCACGGGCCCAGGTGGAAGAATTGCGCCGTTTGCTGGGTGAAAGCGTGGAGAAAAACGCCGGTATGCAAAAACAACTTTGGGAGGCGCAACAAAAGGAGCAACAAGCCGGCCAACAACTGGCCGCTGCCAAACAACAAGCCGAACTCCTGCAGCAACAGGCGCAGGCCGCCCAGCAAAACGTGGAAAACCGCGAAACCACCATCGTCACCTTCAAAAACAAAGAGGGCAAAGTGCTGGAAATCACCAGCCTGGAAGAACTCAGCCCCGAAAAACTGCGCGAACTGGGCTTCGACGTCGAAATCCTGAAAGAAAAACGATAAACCTGCCAGGAAGCGATTGCAAAAACATGCGCTACCTTGCGGTACGAATTGTTCACCAAAATCGAACGAAACCATGCTGCGCAATCTCGCTTCTCACTGGTGGGTACTGGTCGTCCGCGGACTCGCCTCCATCGTTTTTGCCATTCTGGCTTTTGTGCTGCCGAATGTGACTTTCAGCGTTCTCGTCCTGCTTTTGGGGGCGCTTTTCCTGGTCGACGGGGCCTTTGCCACCCTGCTGGGCCTTCGCATGCGCGGGGAAGACGACGACTGGTGGGTGGTTTTGCTGGAAGGTCTGCTCGGCCTCGGACTGGGTATCGCCACATTCGTACATCCGGAATTCACGGCCAGTCTGTTGATCTTTTTCGTCTCGCTATGGTGCCTGGTCACCGGCGTTTTCGAGATTGCCGCGGCTGTCAAACTGCGCAAGGAGATCGATAACGAGTGGCTGCTCGGCGCTGCCGGAGCCGTCTCCATTGCCCTGGGCGTGCTCATGCTGGTCAATCCCAATGCCGGCGCAATTTCGATCACCTGGTGGATCGGCGCCTATGCCTTGCTGTTCGGCCTGATGCTGCTGGGGCTGGGCTGGCGGGTGCGGAGCGTTTGGAAGCGGATGCAGGAAGCCTGATTTTTTTTGAAAAATCATCCCGATTATGCCCTTGAAACAATCCATTCAGGTTTTTATCGCGTACTCCCGGTCGGACCAGAGTTATCTGGAAGAGTTGCGCAAACACCTGATACCGCTCGAACGAAATGGCAAAATCAGCGTCTGGACGGATAGCAATATCGAGCCCGG
>JAEUUU010000148.1 GCA_016787345.1 Saprospiraceae bacterium
CGGGCACATACCGGTGGTGACGATAGTTGACTACAACAAGATGGCGCTGCACTACTTGTTCGGAGCAGGAATAGAGTACCGGCTTGCGCCGCGTTGGCGACTGTCTTTTGAACAGTTGCTGACCGGGAGAAGGGGGCAAACTTCGATTTCTGCCAGCGCCGGATTGTTTTATCATTTTTAATCGACCTCCCTAATCTAACACAGTTTTTTTAATCCCTTGCACACATTCTTTCCCTCCGACCCGTATCTAACTTTTTAAACTCATGACAATGAATCACACTTATCCGCTGCATGATCCTACTAATGGGGTCAAGGTTTCCGAAATTCACGTGAATCACCCCTTGAAACAGCACCCAAACGGCTCAGCCAAGGACCCCGTCAAATCTTTTTGCGACAAGGCGCTCTTTGGCAAGGAAGATTCCGACAGGCACATCATTTCCATTTTCGCCATCGCATTGGCATCGAAGGGCAAAACATTTGTGGAACTCGGGGTAAGAGAGGGGCATACCACCCAACCGTTGCTGACGGCAGCCGAAATGAATAACGGGCATTTGTGGTCTGTGGATTTGAATCCGCCGACGGAATTTATCCCGGACTCCTCGCATTACACTTTCTGTCAGCAGGACACCATCGAGTTTCTCGAAACTTGGGATGAGCGGAAAAAAATTGACGTCATTTTCATTGACGACTGGCACTCTTATCCACATGTAAAAAAGGAATTGGAGCTTCTCGACAGGTTGATCGGCCCGAGCAGCGTGGTGCTGCTGCACGATTTGATGTACGGAAACACGGACCCGTTTTATCACACGGATTTAACGCTCGAAGATGGCCAGTGGGCCAAAGGCGGGCCGTACAGGGCTGTCGCGGAGTTGAATCCGCAGTTTTGGGAATGGTCAACGTTGCCCTGGAACAACGGGCTTACCATTTTAAGAAAAAAATACAGCAACAAGTACCACAGCAGATAATCCCGATTCCCGCTCCCCTTCATTTTTCAAACGCTCAAATGATGAGAACATGACGTTGCTGCAAATGCTTCGGTGGATTCCTTTTGTCAACTCGAAACTGGCGATTCTGCATCCACGACTCGATGACATACTGCTCAGTTTTTTTGACAAAAATGACCCTGTCGTGTTTTTCGATATAGGCGCCAACACGGGTCAAACGATTGATTACATCAGCAAACTTTTTCCCAATGCTTCCATTTTTTCTTTTGAACCAACCCCGAACATTTTCAGGGAATTGTACGAAAAGTACGGGGGTACGAAAAATGTCTTTCTGTTCGATATTGCCCTGGCGGAGTCGAACGGAAAACTGGATTTTCATATCTCTGATTTTTCTCCAACCAATTCTTGTCTCCAACCGAACGATGCGCTCTACGGCGGATGTTATCCTGAAATCAAAGAAGCGTTGGCAGAGACCAAAACGATTCAAGTGGACTCTTTGACTTTGGACATCTGGTATGCTGAATATTTTGCTGATAGCGAAGAGGTTGACATTGTAAAAATAGACGTTCAGGGATTCGAATACAACGTGCTGCAAGGCGGGCTGCAAACGCTGAGAGAAAAAGTCAAGATGCTGTATCTGGAAGTGCAATACCTCGAATTCTACAAAAATGCCGTGCCTTTTTACAAGATATTCGAGCAGCTCTACAAAAATGGCTTCTACCAATACTGTCACATCGGCGCGAGCAAAAGAAATAAATTTCAAATGGTGGAATCAGACGTGCTGTTTGTCAACAGCAAGTTTATCAAACCGGGTGGATAATCAGGCTGCAAGTGCAATTCAGGTTTCGCGCCTAAACCCTCGGTAAATCATATCGCTCCCCCGTCGGCGGTATTCTACCGCTATCCCTCCCCTTTCAATTGATTGGTCAACGCCAAAATACCGCTCTGTGGCCACCGCCAGGGGTGGGTTGCCTTGCCACACGGAGGCCTGGCCATATTTGAAAATAACTGAACAGCACAGGAACCGCACAAAAGCGCAACAATGTCAGAAACCATTACCACAAGCCGCTATTTGGCTATTGATTTTTTCAGGGGCCTTACCATCGCATTGATGATTGTGGTCAACACGCCCGGTGATTGGGAGCATGTGTTTGCGCCACTGCGTCATGCCGAATGGCACGGCTGCACACTGGCTGATTGGGTGTTCCCTTTTTTCCTGTACATCGTGGGCGTATCGGGGTGGTTTTCATTTGAAAAATACCATCAAAAACTGTCGCCCGCTCTTGCACGGAAAATACTTCGTAGAGCCGGGCTGATTTTCCTTATCGGAGTGGCGCTGAACGCTTATCCGTTTGTGCATACCAACTGGCCGGAACTGCGCATCATGGGCGTGATGCAACGTATCGGGCTGGCCTACGGGCTGGCGGCCTTCCTTTGTTTGTCGCTGAACAAAAAGCAACTGGTCATCGCGTGCGGGCTGTTGCTCGCCGGGTACTGGGCGGTGTTGTGGCTTGGCTGTGCGGGCGACTCTTATTCCATTGAAACGAACTTAGTGCGGCAAATTGACCTTGCGCTGCTCGGCGCTGCCCACCTCAATCATGGCATCAGTATTCCGTTCGAGTCGGAAGGGTTGTTGAGCACCTTGCCAGCTGTCGTCACGGTCGTCATCGGGTATCTCACGAGCGGGTTGATTGCGGATAAAAAGAAGAACAAGCAAAGCCCGGTGTCCGACTTGTTGAAATATGGGCTGGCGCTTACCGCCACCGGACTGGCGTGGGGCGCGATTTTTCCCATCATCAAATTGCTCTGGACGAGCTCTTTCGTGCTCTACACCTCAGGGTTGGCTATGATTTTTCTGGCCTTTTGCATCTGGGCACTCGATGTCCGGGGATGGCAGACCATTGCCCGGCCGTTTCTGGTTTTTGGGGCAAACCCGTTGTTCGCTTATGTGCTTTCGAGCGTAGCGGCCAGAAGTATGCTGCCGATAAAATACACCGACCCGGCCGGCAGAACCCGCAACGCGATATACTGGATTTATGAAAAGATGTTTTACCCCGTTGCGGGTGCCGAACTCGGCTCGTTGCTGTTCGCGCTGAGCTTTACGGCGGTGATTTGGTTGGTGTGCCGGGAGCTTTGGAGGCGAAAGATTTTTGTCAAGATTTAGAAACCGTCTGAAAACCCCCACCGGGCGATAAGGCGCATCTTTTGCCGTCATGCAGCGGCTATTTTTTCGGCAATAGGACAAGACTATTCCCTTAAAAATGAGCCTTACCTGACACCAAAATCTACGCCTTCTCGCCTCGCCGGGGGTTTTCAGACGGTTTCTTAGAAAAAATGAAGGCTCGTGCAACCTTTCTCCGCGCCGCGCCGCACTTGCTTTTTTAGTTGCTACGAGTTTGCGATAACGATTTTTTAACGGCAATTTTTTCACACAATGAAACTACGAATCAAATTACCCGGACTGGCGGTGATGGCTGCTTTTCTTGTGCTTTCTTGCGCGCGCTGCCAAAAAATGAACAACAGCGATGCAGCAACAGCCCGGAAGGTGGTGGAACGCGGGTTTTCCAACCCGCTGGCAATACCTGCCTTTGTAGATGGCTCCAATGCCGCTTTCGATGCAAAATCCGGCACGGCACAGCTCGGCACAGACGTAAGCGTGAATGCTTTGGGGTATGGCGGTGCTGCCATATTGGGGCCAACCATTCGGATCCGGCAGGGCGAAGGGTTCAATCTGGCATTTTCAAACAATTTGAGCGAAGCGACCAATATACACTGGCACGGGCTGGAAGTGCCTGCCGCGCAGGACGGCTACCCGACCGATGTGACAGCGCCCGGCGGCTCGTTCCAATACAATTTCCCGGTGAAAAACCGCCCCGGCACCTACTGGTATCACCCGCACCCGGACATGGCTACGGCCAGTCAGGCCTGGCGCGGGCTGGCGGGTTTCTTCGTGGTCACTTCGCCGGAAGAAGAATCCTTAGGTCTGCCTTCGGGCGAATACGACGTGCCGCTTGTGGTGCAGGACAAGCGGCTCGACGGCGGCCTGACCTACAACCCGGATACCGATGACCGCAGCATCGGAATGTTTGGCGAATCCATCCTGGTGAATGGCACGGCCTCGCCGGTGCTCGAAGTTGCCACCCGCACATACCGGTTCCGGTTGTTGAACGGCTCGAACGCCCGTATTTACAACTTCGCGTTTTCGAGCGGCGCTATGTTCCATCTCATCGGTTCGGATGGCGGTTTGCTGGATGCGCCGGTGTCGGTGTCGTCCGTGATGCTTGCGCCCGGCGAGCGGGCAGATATTCTGTTCGATTTCGACGGTCAGGCCATCGGCTCGGAATTGTACTTGCAGAGCAACGCCTTTGCCGGCACGGCGACACAGGGACAGCAGGCGTTTTACCTCCTGAAATTCAGGGTGACGCGGCAAGAATCCGACAATACATTAGTACCTGACGCGCTGATGCCGGTTGAAAAAATACCGGAGTCGCAGGCGGTTGCCACGCGTTCGTTCAACATCGGGCACATGATGCAGCACGGCGGCATGGACGGTATGGTGATGCACCCAATAGACGGCAAAACATTTGACCCTGACCGCCGCGACGAAGTGGTGAAGGCCGGAACGGTCGAAATATGGGAGTTCGATAACTCGGCTGGTACCGAGACGCACCCCATGCACCTGCACGCCGGGCAATTCCAGGTGCTATCCCGAACAGGCGGTCGCGGCACCATTGAACCATGGGAAAAAGGCTGGAAAGATACAGTGTTGGCCTTTCCCGGCGAAAAAGTGCGCATCATCGTCCGTTTTCCCGACCTCAAAGGCAAATTCGTCTTTCACTGCCACAACCTCGAACACGAGGACGGCGGGATGATGCTCAATTATGAAATTCAATAAGCCGCTTTCGATTCAAGCACTTTTCTGTATTCAAAACTCAAACATTTTTCAACAACGATGAAAAAACTCACGTTTGCCCTGGCTCTCCTTGCCCTGGCTTTTACAGCCTGCAAAAACGACGACCCGACCTTTACCGAAAAACTGACCGCCGAGTGGAATTCCACCGAAATCAAGGTTGACGGTGTAGCAGCTCCGGCCTCGACGACGATGTTTCTGCACCTGCAAACGGGCGGCAACTACGAAATCACCACCAACATCACGCCCTTCACGCATCCCACGTCGGGTACATGGGCTGCGGATGAGGCCAATATGAAACTCTCGTTGTCTGGGAACGTATGGACGATTCACCACCTCGAAGGCAACACTTTGCGCATCGGCAACACGGTGGACAGCGTGGAGGTGGAGATTGATTTTGAAAAATGATTCATTGGGGTTTATACAGGGTGCGTAGCCGGGTCGGGAGTTCCACAGCTCCCGCCCGGCTGACCCTGCTGTTGTACGTCAAAATTATTTGATGCGCGCGTTAAAAAATATTCAACATGAGAAGGTCAATGCTGCTGATCGCCGGTATGTTTTTTTCATTCGCTTCGCAAGGTCAATCGCAGCGGTTGATGTTGTTTGAAGAGTTCACGGGAGAAAACTGCCCGCCATGCGCTATTTACAACCCCGGCTTGAATCAATTGCTCGATGCCAACGCTCAGAAAATTGTCTCTATCAAGTACCAAACCAACATACCGTTCGGTACGCCCAGGTTGTACGATTACAATCCTTCGGATGTGGACAATGCGAGCATCTATTATTCCAACGCGTCCGCACCGTATGGCCACATGGACGGCAATACATGGAGCGGCCCCGTGTTCAGTTTTAATCAGGCAATTTTGGACGCGCGATATACCGTGCCATCGCCATTTGCCATTTCGGTTTCTCACACCTTTTCTCCCGTATACGACACCATTTTTACACGCACGGCGATCGTGGCGACACAAGCCATTTCAGGGATGCTCCAATTGAGGGCAAAGATTGCGGTGACGGAGAAGGACATCACGGGCTTCACTTCGTACAACGGCGAAAATCATTTTCAGAACGTGATGCGGAAACTGTTGCCGGAAGCGACGGGCACACCGCTCCCGGCCAATTGGGCTGTTGGCGATTCGGTCGTCATCGAAGCGCAATGGGAGATTTACGGCGGGGACCCGACGCCCGACTGGGCGCAATTGCAGGTCCTGGCTTTTGTCCAGAACGAGACAAATAAAGATGTGATGCAGACGGGGTTTAGCCCTGCCTTCATCACAACAGGTACGCCCAATCC
>JAEUUU010000161.1 GCA_016787345.1 Saprospiraceae bacterium
CGGCAAACCCGCGCCGGTGGATACCTACGTGTGGCTGCTGGAGATTGAGTGCCAGGGCGAGATCAAACCGATTTACGGGGAGGTGACGGTGCTGCGGTAGGTTTCAAGCCCTATAAGGGTTTTAAACCCTTATAGGGCTTACAGGAAAATAAATAACACAACTATGAAAAACTATTTATCACTCTCCTTCCTCCTGATTCCCTTTATTACTGCTGCACAAGTCGGGTTTATCGACAGCACTTTCGGCACAAACGGCATCGTTTTTCCGAGCGACGGCTTGTTTAAAGGCCGCATGGAAAGCTACGACGCCATGACCCTGCAACCCGACGGCAAAATTCTGCTGGCCGGCGTCGCCTGGAACAGCGAACCGCCGTACAGCGACGTGGCGGTCATGCGACTGCGGGTCAACGGACAACGCGATCCCTTCTTTGGCGACGGCGGCCTGGTGCGCAGCGACGTCGACAACGGTTTTCAGACCGGCCGGGGCATCGCCCTGCAACCCGACGGGAAAATCCTCGTGGTGTCGGTTTCCGACAGCGAATCTCCTTCCAACCTCTTTCGCTATCTGCCCAACGGCGACCCCGACCCCTCCTTTGGCAACAACGGCCGCGCGGCCATGCCGCTGGTGGGTTTTCCGACCTACAATTACAACAACCATAACGCATTGGCGCTGCAGTCCGACGGCAAGATCGTCGTATCGGGCAGTGTGAACAACGCCACCCAGGGGGCATTTTTTATGTACCGTTTTCTGCCCGACGGCAGCATGGACGCCAGTTTCGGCGACAACGGCCTAGTGATAGCCGACGTCACGCCGGGTGATGAATATTGCAGCGATATGTTTATTCAGCCCGACGGAAAAATCGTACTCGCCGGCTACACGGAACCCAACACGTACAACCCGCGCTTCACCCTGATGCGGTTTTGGCCTTCCGGCGACTTCGACCCCGATTTTGGCGACGGCGCCGGTTACGTCATCACAGAGGTGCCCGGGTACATTGACTGTTATGCTTATTCGGCCAAATTGCAAGCCGATGGCAAGATCGTGACCGTTGGCGCGGGTCTTTACGGTCTGGCCCCGACGATTATCGACAATATCATTACCCGGCACAACCCCGACGGCACACCCGATACCAGTTTTGGCAACGGGGGCATTTCCATTGTTTATTTCGACAACATACTGGAATGCTGGAGCACCAATCTGGACTTACAGGCCGACGGCAAACTACTCGTCAATGGTTACTGCCGCACGGGTTTCGATCAGGACCTGGCGGTGTACCGCTACTGGCCCGATGGCGCCATCGACACGAGTTTCGGGCTCGGTGGCTTCAATTTTATCGATCTGGGCAGTTACAGCGACCAGTCTTACACTTGCCTGATTTCCGGCGACCGCCTGTTGGTGGCGGCCAATCGTTCGGAGGAATACTGGACGGTGCTCGCATACCAACTGGAAGCAAGTACAGCAACATCGGAACCATCGCCGGCCCGGCTCATGCAGGTATTCCCCAACCCGGTGTCCCGGCAGACGGTCACCCTGTCGCTCGACCTGATACGACCGGCAGAGATTCGGGTGGTTTTGTATGATTTGCAAGGTCGCCTGGCGGGTGTTTTGTGGTCGGGCGAATGGCCCTCCGGCCCCCTGGAAAAGGCGCTGTCGTTACCGCCTGCTTTGCCGGAGGGTCTTTACTTTTTAGCAATTGAAGGTGAAAATTGGACAAACACTGTAAAATTGTCGGTCGGTAATCAGCGGCGCTGAAGAATAGCGGCTGTTTCACAGGCCCGAAATTGTAGAAATATGATGTCACGCAAAGTCGCAAAGCGCGCAAAGAATTTGCCCCTTGGCGGACTTTGCGGCTTTGCGTGACACTTTTTCTCCGGAGCTTCCGGGTAACCCTGCTGATGAGACAAACTCCTGATCACCGCCGGCGGGTGTTTTTTGCCCAGGCAGCAGGCATAATTCCTTGCCCCATAAACCCCTATCAACCTCATCAACCCTCCCAATCAATGTCTTCCCTCACCCGTCAATACAACCGCCAGAAGCTCACCGGCCAGGTGTACACACCGGCGTTTGTGGTCGGGAAAATACTCGACGACACGGGTTTCAACCACCCCGGCGTGCTGGGCCGCGCGGTGCTCGACCCGGCCTGCGGCGACGGACGGTTTCTGGAAGCCATCGTGCAACGCATCATCAGGTGGTCGCCCAAAGCCGGGCTGGCCGCCCACCTCGCCCGGGTACATGGCTGGGACATCGACCCGCGGGCGCTCGCCGATTGCCGCGCCCGGCTCGATGCCCTGACCGATCCGCTGGGGTTGCGGATCGACTGGAACCTGCACTGCTGCGACGCTCTGCATCAGGAGGCCGCCTCGGGTCAGTTCGATTTTATCGTCGGCAACCCGCCCTACATCCGGATTCAGCACCTCGAACCCGCGCAGCGGCAATACATCCGCGCGCATTTTGAATTTTGCCGGAGCGGCTCCACCGATATTTACATCGCTTTTTACGAGCTCGCTACCCGCCTGCTGGCGCCCGGCGGCCGCTGCGGATTTATTACGCCCAATACATTCTTTTTTACCGAAACCGCCCGCCCGCTGCGCGCGTATTTTGCCCGCCGGCAAAACCTGCTTCAACTGACCAATTACGGCGACATTCAGTTGTTCGATAATGCCACGACGTACAGCGCTATCGCCGTGTTCGGTACCGAACCACAACCCAACTTTCGCTTTGAACAGGCTTTGGGTTCAAACACCTTTGCTTCGCAAGTTGTTGGTTTTGAAAAAATTAGTGAAAAAAAATTCTGGCAACTCGGCACTGCCGCTGCCGAACGAACAGCGGGGAAACGCCTCAAAGACGTGGCCCGTATACACGTCGGCATCACCACGCTTTGCGACAAAGCTTATTTTTTCCCGGTAGAAGACATCGACGGACAATACGTGTGGGCATTGACCAAACTGCAGGGCCGGGTCAAAATGGAACGCGATATTTTAAAACCACTTGTCAAAGCGTCGACCCTGAAAAGCGGGGACGAACCCATCCGCGAATACGCCCTTTTCCCCTATGAAAAACACGCCGGCAAAACCCGCCTGATCGCCGAAGCGGAGCTGCGTCAACGCTACCCGCTGGCCTATGCCTACCTCTGCGCCGTGCGCCCCGACCTCGATCGCCGCGACAACGGCCGGCCGGTCAAACCCGCCTGGTATGCCTATGCCCGTTCGCAGGGTCTGGACACCAGTTTCGGGCGGAAGATCCTGTTTTCACCCATGAACCGGCAGCCCAACTTTATCCTGCACGAACGCGAGGACGCGACCTTCTACTCCGGTTATTGCATCAAATACGATGGCGATTACAGGCAACTGCTCGAACAATTGAACTCGCCCCGCATGGCCGAATTTATCGCCGCTTCCAGCCGCGATTTTCGCGGGGGCTGGAAAGCGTATAACAAAAAGGTAATGGAGGAATTTCCGCTGGCAGATTGATAATTTCCGAACTTTGCGGCGCAAAAAAAAGACCTGCCATGTCGCGCCAGCTTTCCGTCGTCGTTTGTGTATTTAATGAACAAGAGAACATCCGCCCCATGCTTGCCCAGATCGATGCGGCTTTGGCGGGGATGGATTACGAAATCGTGTACGTCGACGACGGCTCCACCGACGGTACCCTCGCCGAACTGAAAAACAGCGGCAATCCGCGCCTGCGCACCGTCGAATTTCGCCGCAACTACGGCCAAAGCGCCGCCCTGGCCGCCGGTATCGCCGCCGCTCAGGGCGAATGGATCGTCACCCTCGACGGCGACCTGCAAAACGACCCGGCCGACATCCCCCGAATGCTCGACATTGCCCGCCGCGACCAACTCGACATGCTGGCCGGCGTGCGGCAAAAACGGCAGGACGGCATGTTCCTCCGCAAAATACCAAGCCGTATTGCCAACTGGATGATCCGCCGTGCATCGGGCGTGTATCTGCACGACTACGGTTGCACGCTCAAAGTGTTCCGCGCCGACCTGGCCAAAAGCCTGGGACTTTACGGCGAACTGCATCGTTTCATCCCTGTGCTGGCCGACCTCGAAGGCGCGCGTATGGCCGAAACGCCCGTGCGGCACCATGCCCGCCAGCACGGCCGTTCGAAGTATGGCATCAACCGCACGCTGCGGGTACTGAGCGACCTCCTGCTTATTCTGTTCCTCAAACGTTTCCGCCACAAACCCATGCAGTTGTTTGGCGGCTGGGGCGTGTTGTCGTTGCTGGCCGGTTCGGCCATCCTGTTTTACATGCTGCTTGAAAAAATCCTGGGCCACGACATCTGGGGCAGGCCCCTGCTCATGGTCGGCGGCGGCTTGTTTATTTCCGGCTTGCAGCTGATCGCGTTGGGGATTCTGGCCGAACTTCAGGTGCGGACCTACTACGAATCGCAGGAAAAGAAGCCGTACAAAATCCGGCGCATCCACGAGCCGGCAAACCAGACGGCATGAACTGGAAAACGCTCGTCAAGCTCGCCCTGTCGGTCCTGATCGTCTGGCTGGTGGTGCGCGCCATCGATCCCGGGCAGTTGGGCGAGGTGCTGCGGCGGGCGCATCCGGGCTGGTTGGGGTGGGCTTTGGCGTGGTTCGTGGCGTCCAAATGGATCGCCGCGTTTCGGTTCAATGCCTTGCTGGGCGTCCGCGAGATTCATTTACCGGCCAAAACCAACCTGCAATTGTACTGGCTGGGCATGTATTACAACCTCCTGCTGCCAGGCGGTGTGAGCGGCGACGGCTACAAGATCAAAATCCTGATGGACGCCTTCGGGCAGCCTTTCCGGCCTTTGTTTTCCCTGACGTTGTACGACCGACTTTCGGGTATGCTGGCACTGGGCCAGCTGGCGCTCGTACTGGCCTGGCTGCTGCCGCCTTTGCAGCCCTGGTGGCCCCTGTGGCTGGCCGGCCTGGTGTTGAGCGTGCCCGTATCGTGGTGGCTCTACGTGTGGCTGGCCTCGACCGACCGCAACCTGTTCTGGCGACTGAGTGTCCAGTCGTTGCTGGTGCAGGGGGCGCAGCTGGTATGCGCCTGGGGGCTGTTGCTGGCCCTGGGAGAAGCCGCGCAATGGATCGGGTATTCGTTGATCTTCCTGGTGTCGTCGGTCGCCGCCATGTTGCCGCTGACCATCGGGGGCACGGGCGCCCGCGAACTCACGTTTTTGTGGGGCGCGAAAGTGTTAAACCTCGATGCGGAGAAAGCCGTTGCCGCGGCGTTTTTGTTTTACCTGTTGTCCACGCTGGTTTCATTGGGCGGAGCGTGGTTTAGTTTTACCAAAATCAAAGGGCTGCCCGATAAAGAAGAAAGACAACCTGATTGACCATTTCTCCCGATATGCAATACCTCATTACCGGCGGCGCCGGTTTTATCGGCTCTCACCTCGGCGAACGCCTGCTGGCTGATGGGCACGGCGTCGTGGCCTTCGACAATTTCGATCCGTTTTATCCCGCAACGATAAAAAGGGGGAATCTGGATTTGCTCGGCGCGTATCCTGGATTTTCCTTCGAGGAAGGCGACCTGCGCGACCGGAAGGCTTTGGACCGCCTTTTTGCCCGATACCGCATCGACGCCGTGATTCACCTTGCGGCCAAGGCAGGCGTGCGGCCCTCGATTGACGACCCGGAGGCCTACGTCGACGTCAATGTGAACGGCACCCTGCGTTTGCTCGAAGCCATGCGCGACGCCGGCGTGCCGAGGCTCCTGTTCGCCTCCTCCTCCTCCGTGTACGGCAACCAGGAAAAAACGCCCTTTTCGGAAACCGACGAGGTGGACCACCCCATTTCCCCGTATGCCGCCACCAAAAGAACGGGCGAATTGCTGGCCTATACCTGGCATCATTTATACGGCCTCGACGTGGCCTGCGTGCGTTTTTTTACCGTCTATGGCCCACGACAACGCCCTGATCTGGCCATCCGGAAATTCACCGAACTGGCGCTGGCCGGCCAGCCCATACCCCTGTACGGCGACGGCAGCACGCAGCGCGATTACACCTATGTGGGCGACATCGTGCAGGGCCTGGTCAAAATACTGGCCCTGCCGGCCTGGGGCTACGAACTCGTCAACCTGGGCAACGGCCAACCGGTGAGCCTGCTCGACATGGTCAAAGCGCTTGAAAAAGCCCTGGACCGCCCGATCGCCATGGAGTGGCTCGATAAACAACCCGGCGACGTGGAACAAACCCACGCCGACGTCCGGAAAGCCGCCGAATGGTGCGGTTACCGGCCCGAGGTATCGCTGGATGAGGGGGTGAGGCGGTTTGTGGACTGGACGGTTGGACAATTGGGCGACTGAGTTATTGTTCAAAAGCCCAGTAGTCACTCCTCCATCCCATAAAAATACAACACCACCTCCGGATAATCCGTCTGCAAGGTATCGAGCAACTGCCCCGGAAAATCGGGGTACATCACCGGATTGACGAGGTACACGGCGTTCGGATGGCTGAGGTTGTAGTCGCGCCGGATGATTTGTCCGGCGGCATTGGTCAGGTAAAAAGAGGCCGGTTCGCGGCTGTCGGAGCGGCCGTAGAGGTAAAGGTTTTTATCCTTGTATTTTTCTGCCAGGCGGAGGGTTTCGGCGCGCACGGCCGTCGTATGAGCTTCCTGGGCGCGGATGGGCAACACCACCAGATCGAACACGATGCGGAACACGAACAAGCCGGCGACAAACCACCACAAATAGCGCGAGGGGTCGTGCAGGTACATCAGGGCGATCAGGGTGGCCAGCAGGCCGAATCCGGCGGCAATCCAGCCCAGATGCGGGATGACTTCCAGTTTCGGGATCAGCGGCATGGCCGTGATGGCCAGCGCGGTGGCGCAAAGGGCGATGCCGAAAGCGATATAGACGAAGCGGTAGGTCCAGCGCCCGGCCTGGCGGTCCTGTTCGAGCAGGTGTTGGTTAATCACCGTAAACAGCGGGATGAACATGAGCAGGTACCGCGCCTCGACGTGCACGGAGGTCCAGTACACCGGTAAATTGGCCAAAAACACCGCCAGATTAAAAAAAACAAAGCGGTTTTCCTGCAAACGCCGCCAGATGCGCCGGTCGAACCAGCACACGAAGGCGATCGAGAAGGGCAGGAAATGGTAGATCCATTCAAAGGGGAATTTGAACAAATGCACCGTAAAACGCTGCCAGCCGTGCTCCACCACGGTGCGTTTCACCGATTCGTTGAGCAAATTGGGCAGCAAAAACTCCAGCGGCCGGTACTGGGCATACCACCACAAATAGGCGCCCATCAAGGCGCCGAACAACAGTCCGCCCGCCACGTGCTGCCAGCTGAACAAGCGCCGCCATTGCCCCAGCGCCCACAAACCGGCCAGCAAAGAGCAACCCTGAAACACGATCGCCGGCAGGGCTTTCAGCATAAACGCGGCGGCCGTGAGGAAATACGTGACGAGAAATAAAGCCAGCCAGCGCCGGCGCGTGCCGAACCACCAGATGGCCATCATCTGCAGGTAAGTGACCCAGGAAAAAGTCGTGTCGATCAGACCCAGCATCGAGTCGTAGATGAGGAAACGACCGCTCGTGACGGTCAGCAGGGCCGACAGCAGGGCAAATTCCCGGCCGAACTCCGTCCGCACAAAACGATACACCGTGTAGCCGAACACGCCCAGAAAAAACACCGTGGTCAGTCGGGAGGGCCATTCGCCGAAGCCGCCCCAGAGCTCGCCGGCGATCACCAGGAACCAGTTGAACAAGGGCGGTTTGTTGATGTAGGCCGCCCCGTGCATGGTCGTGGCCACGTAGTTGCCCGACAGTTTCATTTCGAGGGCCACCAGCGCGCGGATAGCCTCGTCGCCGATAAACGCGGCGAGGTGAATATTGATCAGAAAGGCCGGAATGGCCAGCGACAAAACGAAAAGGAACAAATACCGGGTCGGCAGCCGGTGGATACGGTCGAGGAGGGCGAACATGCGAGGGAGTCGGATATTGCGCGCAAAGGTAAACCGCCGCCGGCTTCGGCTGCAGCGCTTCGACAAAACGTAACATCAGCGGAAAGTCAGTTTTTTGCCCGCCGCACCCGACCTTTGCCGCAACTGATCGAACCACTCATGCCAGCTATCCGCGAAACGAATTTCCACCTGCCCGGCCAAACGGCCTTTTACCGCGGCAAAGTCCGCGACGTGTACACCGTCGGCGACCGCCTTGTCATGGTTGCCAGCGACCGTATTTCCGCCTTCGACCACGTACTGCCGCGCCCCATCCCGCACAAAGGCGCCGTACTCAACCAGATCGCCGCGCATTTCCTCAACGCTACCCGCGACATCTGTCCCAACTGGCTGCTCGCCACGCCCGACCCCAACGTCGCCATCGGCCTGCGCTGCGAACCCATCCGCGTCGAAATGGTGATCCGGGGCTACCTGGCCGGCCATGCCGCCCGTACCTACGCCGCCGGCCACCGCGTGCTCTGCGGCGTGCCCCTGCCCGAAGGCATGCGCGAAAACGACCGTTTCCCCGGACCCATCATCACCCCCACCACCAAGGCCGACGCCGGCCACGACGAGGATATTTCCCGCGACGACATTCTGGCCAAAGGCCTCGTGCCCCGCGAGGTGTATGAAAAAATGGAGGCCTACACCCGCGCCCTGTTCCAGCGCGGCACCGAAATGGCCGCCCGCCAGGGCCTGATCCTCGTGGATACCAAGTACGAATTCGGGCTGCACCACGGCGACATCGTGCTCATGGACGAAATCCACACGCCCGACAGCTCCCGCTACTTCTACGCCGAAGGCTATGCCGAACGCCAGGCCGCCGGCGAACGCCAGCGCCAGCTCAGCAAGGAATTCGTGCGCGAATGGCTGATCGCCAACGGTTTCCAGGGCAAGGACGGCCAGACCATGCCCGTGATGCCCGACGCGTTCGTAGAAGAAATCACAGCGCGCTACATCGAGCTGTACGAAAAAGTAACGGGCATGGCCTTCCACAAAGACGAATCGGAGGATCCGCTGGGGCGGATTGAGCGGAATATTCTGAAGGAGCTTTCTTGACGGTGATTTGCGATATCCGATTGGGGCGATTGGCGAGGTACGATTGGGGCGGGATGGGAACGCGGATGACACGGATTTAGGCGGATTGGCACGGATTTTTTTCCCGCTGCGCGGGGGGGGATTGGACAGGATTTACAGGATCAACAGGATTTTTACTGGCAAGGAAGACTTTCCCCTTTCCCTTAACATCCTGTCTATCTTGTTCATCCTGTCTAAAAAAATTCCCGCGCAGCGGGAAAAAAATCCGTGCCAATCTGCCTAAATCCGTGTCATCCGCGTTCCCATCCCGCCCAAACAAAAATCAAAAATCCCCAATCCAATCGCAAATCGCCAATCGCCCCAATCGAATATCGGAAATCTCCACCCTCGCGCCATGCCCAACACGCTCCTCATCTTCCTCAAACCCCCGCGCGCCGGCTACGTCAAAACCCGTCTGGCCCGCACGGTGGGCGACGCCGAAGCCTTGCGCATTTATCGTTTTCTGCTCGACAAAACCCGGGCGGCCGTTTCGGGCGTCGCGGCCGTGCGGCAATTGTGGTTTGCCGAGCCGCCTGACGGGTACGACGAGTGGCCAGCGGAGCAGTTCTCCCAATACCTGCAAACCGGCGCCGACCTGGGCGCGCGCATGGCCCACGCCTTCGGGCAGGCCTTCGCCGCCGGCGCCGAACGCGTCGTAATCGTCGGCTCCGATTGCCCGCTGCTCGAAACCCGCCACATCGAAGAAGCGTTTGCTGCGCTGAGCGCATCTGACCTGAGCCTGGGACCTACGCCCGACGGGGGCTATTATCTGCTGGGAATGCGGCGGTTTTTTCCGGACCTGTTCCGCAACATCGCCTGGAGTACGCCCGCCGTTTTGCCCGCCACCCTCGATATCGCCGGCCGGCTGGGACTGAGCACGCATCTTTTGCCCGAATTGCCGGATATTGATACCGAGGAAGACTGGAAAGTGTATTTATCAGATAACCAGCCCTTATAGGGTTTGGAACCCTATAAGGGTTGAGCTTATATTCGCGACATCATTTTCATCACTTAAATCGATTGCTTTTCCCATGAAAAAATTCATCCTGCTCTTCGCCGCCACCCTGTCCATCCTGGCCGCCTGCACCAACGACAACTCCAGCGACGATCAGCAACTCACGCCTTCGCCCTTTGCCGGCACTTTCAACGGTCTGTACACCCTCACCAGCGTCGCCCAGCCACAGGGCAAACCGGCCTCGGTGGTCGTCACCGACAACCCCGACGGCTCACTCCAGTACGCTATCTCCGTCGACGGCCAAACCGCCAACCTGCAGGCCACCCTTAACGGTCAGAAAATCGTATTCGCCCAACAAACAGCTTTTGGCGCTACCCACTCCGGCTATGGCGAAATGCCCGCCACCGACCAACTCCACCTCGTCCTGAACAAATCCGCCGTGCCCGGCCAGGTCAGCGAACTGGAAGTGTACGAGTTTAACGGGAACCGGTAATGGGGTTTTGGGTTTTGGGAGTTGGGTGTTGGTAAAAGGGGTATTCCTGCCAATACACTATTCGAGAGCAGGAATACCCCTTTTACCAACACCCAACTCCCAACACCCAACACCCAACTCCCAACGCCCAACGCCCAACGCCCAGTTGCGGAAAGCTTGGTATGGCACAGATTTATTCCCGCCAATACACTATTCGAGAGCAGGAATACCCCTTTTACCAAAACCCAACGCCCAACACCCAAAACCCCTTACCGGTAAAACATCCAGCGCCCGATTTCCTTGAACGTCACCTTTTTACCGTACATCAAAATACCCACGCGGTAGATGCGGCCGGCGATCCAGACGAACAGGATAGCCGTGGCGAACAACAGGATAATCGACAGGGCGACCTGCCACCAGGGCGGATCGAAGGCCAGACGGCCGGGCATGACGATCGGGGAGAACAGGGGGAAGATCGAGGCGAAGACCGACAACGAACTGTTGGGCGAACGCATCACCACCGAGGTCATAATGATAAAAGCCAGGATGATGGGGATCATGATCGGGAAAGTCAGCGACTGGCCCTCGCCCATATCGTCGCCCACGGCGCTGCCGATGGCGGCAAACATGGAGGCATAGAGGAAATACCCGCCGATAAAGAACAGGATGGAGCTGATGATGATGTACCACCAGTTCTGTTTGCCCACTTCTTCCATGATCTGCGCAAACATGGCGTTGGCGTCGTTCGGATCGATGGCCGAGGCGCCTTCGGGCAATCCGGCCGTGGAGGAGGCTGCCGCGTCGATGCCCATGAAACTTTGTACGGCAATGAAAATCAGGGCGTTGAGTATGGCCCAGATGATCATTTGCGTGGTGCCGACACCGGCTGAACCGATAATTTTGCCCAGCATCAGCTGAAAGGGTTTCACCGACGACATGATTACTTCCACGATCCGGTTGGTTTTTTCCTCCATCACGGAGCGCATGACGATGGAGCCGTAGATCAGCACCACCATGTACATGATGATGCCCAGAAAAAACGAAATGCCAACGGCGACGCCCGAGGTCAGGGCATTGCCCGCGTCGTCGGGTTTGTCGATGGGTTCGGGATCGAGGGAGACCTCTGTTTCGAGGTTTTCCAGCGCTTTCGGATCGAGGCCCGAGGCGGCGATTTTGTAGTCGCGGATGCGGGCGGCTACCCGGCGTTCGATGAGGTTATTGACGTCGGGGCTGAGCCGGTCGTCGGAGAAGAAATAGATGGTTTGTTTTTTGACCGCCGTGTTCGACAACGCCGGCAGTTTGAGCACGCCGTCGTACTGTTTGTCGCGCACGGCCTGTTTGAGCGTTTCGAGGGTTTGCCCCGGGGCGGCTTTGGTGAATTGAACCCCTTGTTCGTCGGGGATGCCTTTGGTCAGGAAGCCGCCTTCATCCAGCACGACGATGTGTTGTTTTTCGCCGCCTTTGTAGCCGATCATCAGGGCCTGAATGAGGAAAAACGCCCCGAAAGCCAGCGGCGTGAGCAGGGTGCCGAGCAGGAAGGCCCGGGAGCGGACGCGGGTGAGGTATTCGCGTTTGACGATGAGCCAGATCTTGTTCATGCTTCGGAAATTGGTGCGGTTTGGCCGGTTTCGGCGACCCGCCGGATAAAGATTTCGTTGAAAGTGGGCAGAATTTCGTTGAAAGAGCGCACGTGTACGCCCTTGCCGACGAGGTATTGCAGCACGTTGTTGCTTTCCTGTTCGTCGGAAAATTGCACCGTCGCCGTGCCGTTTTGCCGGCTGGCCAGCTGAAACCGTTCGGCAAAGTCGGCCGGCCAGTCGCCCGCGATCTCCACCCGGTACAGGTGTTGTTTGTACTGGTTTTTGATGTCCTGCACCTCGCCGTAGAGCACGTTTTTGCCCTGGTTGATGAGCACGATATGGTCGCACATTTCTTCCACCTGTTCCATGCGGTGGGTGCTGAAAATGATGCTGGTGCCCTCGGCGTTGAGTTGCGCGATCTCGTCCTTGATGAGGTTGGTATTGATGGGGTCGAGGCCCGTAAAGGGCTCGTCGAGGATGAGCAGGCGGGGTTTGTGCACGATCGTAGCGATAAACTGGATCTTCTGCTGCATCCCCTTGGAGAGCTCCTCGATCTTTTTGTTCCACCAGCTTTGTATCTCGAATTTGTCGAGCCAGTGGCCGATGGCCTTGCGGGCCTCGGGTTCCGGCAGGCCTTTGAGCTGGGCGAGGTAGAGCAGGTGTTCGCCCACCTTCATTTTTTTGTACAGGCCGCGTTCTTCGGGCATGTAGCCGATCTGTTCGGGCGAACGCTCGTCGAGCCGGCGGCCGTCGAGCAGGATGGCGCCTTCGTCGGGGGCGGTGATGGTCGTGATCATCCGGATCAGCGAGGTTTTACCGGCGCCGTTTGGGCCCAGCAGCCCGAATACGCTGCCGCGCGGGACCTCGAAGCTGACGTGATCGACCGCCGTATGTTTGTCGTAACGTTTGACGACGTTTTGGATAGATAGGATCATGAATGTGATTTGCGTTTCGTCTTTCGAATCAAAGCGGGGGAAAACTCGGAGATTTTACCCTAAGGCTCGGTTTTTTTCGGCCAAAATTGAAATTATACCGGCTGCGGGGACGTTTTTGTCCGACTGAAAACACGGGCTGTCCGACCAATCGCGCACAGCCTCCCAACCAACGATCCTTTCCATGAAACATCTTTTTTGCCTGTTCGCCGCCCTCCTGTTGCCCCTCGCCGCAAGCTTTGCCCAACAAGCCGACTACGTTTCCGATTATTATCCCCGCATTCATTTTGCCGAAATGGCCATCCTGTCGGACGATTTCGACGGGGCCCTGCTGTCGTATCAGGCCGCTTTCAGGGCCGTCGACGGCGGTTTGGCCCGCGACTACCACAATGCCGCGCTCTGCGCCGTACAGTCGGGTCAGCCCGCCCTTGCCCTTGTATTTTTTGAAAAAATGGCCCTTGCCGGCGTGACGATCGAGTATTTCAAACGCCCCGTTTTCGCTTCCTTACACCAAACGCCCGGCTGGCCGGCTTTTGAAAAGGCCTACCCGGCCCTGCACAGCCGCCATTTGGCCGAAACCGACCTCGAATACCGCCGCGAACTGAGCTACATGGCCGATATTGATCAGGAGTTCCGGCAAAAAGAGGGTTCCTATGCCGTGTATGGCGATACGATCCGGCACATCGACTCGCTCAACGTGCTGCGCTGGCAGCGACTTTATGCAGCCAAGGGTTTCCCTTCCGAACGCCTGATTGGCGCCGATTTTCCGGCCCACCCGGTGTATCACATTTTTCTGCACCACCATGCGCAACATTTGTCCGACGGCGATAAATACGCAGGTTGGCCCGACCTGGGACCGCAGCTCATCAAAGCCGCCCAAAACGGCCAGCTGGACCCCGTGGAGGCGGCCTACTGGCTTGAACTGCAGAATGATCCCGCTTACCGCTACGGCGCTTTCGGCATCATCAACCTTCGCGTGGCCGGCAGCAGCAAAAACCGCTATTACCTCGATCTGCCGGCCGACCGCATTGCCGTCGACCGCCAAAGAGCCCTGATCGGACTGGAGCCGATCGATGAATTTGAGGCCAAATGCAAATACAAACTGCAACATCCCGATACGCCGTTTCGGCTCAACAGCGGCCAATCCATCAACGTCTTCGAACTGGGAAGCGAGCAGGAAGCGGAGGCATTCGGAAAGGTTTTGACAAAAATTGAGCTGGATTGATCGGCGTCGACGCCGATCTTTACCGCATGAAAACCCTCGCCAATTTTATCAACGGCCAATACGTCGCCCCGCTTGAAGGGCGTTATCTCGACAATTTCAACCCGGCTACCGGCGAACTGTTCGCCCGTGTGCCCGACTCCGGCCCCGAAGACGTGGAAGCCGCCGTGCAGGCCGCCCAGGCCGCCTTCCCCGATTGGGCCGCCCTGCCGCCCGACCAGCGGCACGACATCCTGCGCGCCGTTTCCGACGGCATCAGCGCCAACCTCGACCGGCTGGCCGAGGCCGAAACCATCGATTCGGGCAAAACCCTGCACACTTCGCGTACCGTCGATATTCCGCGCGCGGCGCTGAATTTCAAGTTTTTCGCCACGGCGCTGCTGCATTTCGCCTCCGAAAGCCACCAGCAACCCGGCGCCCTGGGCTACACCCTGCGCCAGCCCCTGGGCGTAGTGGGCGGCATTTCGCCCTGGAACCTGCCGCTTTATCTATTTACCTGGAAAATTGCGCCCGCCCTCGCCGCGGGCAACTGCGTGGTGGCCAAACCCTCCGAGGTGACGCCCTACACGGCGTATTTGCTGGGGGAAATCTGCCAGCAGGCCGGACTGCCCGCGGGCGTGCTCAACATCGTGCACGGCCTGGGCCCGCGCGCCGGCGAAGCCATCGTGCGGCATCCGCTGGTGAAAGCCGTGTCGTTTACGGGCAGCACCCGCGCCGGCGCCGAGATCGCGCGCATCGCCGCGCCCATGTTCAAAAAACTCTCGCTCGAACTCGGCGGCAAAAACCCCAACATCATCTTCGCCGATTGCGATTACGAGAAGATGCTGAACACCACCGTCCGTTCTTCGTTTGCCAATCAGGGGCAGATATGTCTTTGCGGATCAAGGATTTATGTGGAGCGGCCTTTGTATGAAAAATTCAAACGCGACTTCGTCGAACGGGTAAAAGCCCTGCGCGTCGGCGATCCCTTCGACTCCGCCAGCGATCAGGGCGCAGTGGTCGGCAAGGCGCATTTCGACAAGGTGATGGGCTGCATCGAACTGGCACGGCAGGAAGGCGGCACGATCCTCTGCGGCGGCGAACCCGCTCCGCAATCCGCCCCGCTCGACAAGGGCTGGTACATTCGGCCCACGGTGATCGAAGGTCTGCCGCTGCAATGCCGCACCAATCAGGAGGAGATTTTCGGCCCGGTGGTCACCCTCCAGCCCTTCGATACCGACGAAGAAGCCCTGGCCCTGGCCAACGGCGTGGGCTACGGCCTCAGCGCCACGGTCTGGACCAACCACCTGCAACGCGCCCACCGCTTCGCGGCCGAATTGCAGGCGGGCATCATCTGGATCAATTGCTGGCTGCTCCGCGACCTGCGCACGCCCTTCGGCGGCGTGAAACAGTCGGGTGTGGGCCGCGAAGGCGGCTGGGAAGCCATGCGGTTCTTTATGGAGACGAAGAGTGTGACCTTGGGGTGAAGCCTGTATGGGATAGCACTCACAACCTTACCACCTTCCGCACCACCCACTGTCCATCCCCGCATTCCATCCGCACGACATACAGCCCCGCCGGCAAATCTCCCATCTCCACACTCGTCTGCGGGGCGCCGCCGGCCTGGTGTCGGCGGGCCACTCGGCCGTCGGCGTAGAGGATTTCCACGTGCCGGAGCAATCCGGGCGCTTCGCAGCGGATCAGCAGTTGATCGGACACCGGGTTGGGTGAAAGGGTGATTTGGACGCCTGTCGTGAGCATTGGCCCGGTCGTCTCCGAGGGCGTTGGCGCGCAATCGGGTATGTTGTCGAGCAGGGCCTGGTATTTCGGCGCGGTAGAGAACCAGGGCGCCGGCTGGTCGATATCGCTGATGCTGCCCCAGGACCCGTAGATGCTTTCCTGGCGCCCCGCCAGCGAGAAGTGCATGGCCAGTCGGGAACCCCATCGGCGGGTCGTGTCGATCACCTCGTCGTACAGGGCATACATTTCCGGGGTGTACTGGGCGGCGTACATGGCGTTGATGTAGGGTGGCACGGTAAAATTGGTGAAATGCTGGCCGCCTTCGTAGTTGATTACCTCTTTGCCGAACAGGTGTACCTGGTTGTAGTCGTTTTTAAACAAGTGTTTGCCGGCATGCCAGGCATTGCGGGCGTTGGTCACCACGTCTTGCGCCGAGGAGGTCGCGGTGAGCGGCGGGTTGCCGGAATTGCCGTGGTCGAGGCCGAAATAGAAGGTGGGCGAGCCGTAGTCCCAGTCGTCGGGATCGAGTTGCGAGAGAATTTGCTCGTTCAGGAAATTGTAGGTGGCTTGCATGCCCAGTACGCGTTTTACCCGGTGTTTGTCGGCGCCCCAGATCTCGTGCCAGATCCGGAAGCTGTGTTTGGCTTTTTCGGCGTAGGCGCGGCCGTAGTTGAGGTTGTTGGGGCGATTCTGGTCGTTGTAATGGGCTTGTGCGAAAATCCAGTTCCACACTTCGTTGCTGTATTCGAGGTAAACGGTGATACCCGTGTCGAGGCCGTTTTTGAACAGGGCGGCCATTTGGGCCACGTATTCCTCGTCGGCGGCGTGGGGTACGCAAATCCAGACGTCCTTCTGGGTTTGGTTGGCGAGTTCGATCATGACCTCGTAGGGTACGCCGGCCGGGGTGCCGTAGGTGAAATAGCCGGTGTCGGCGCGGTCGTCCCAATGCACGAGCGGGTTGCCGTTGGTGGCGCCCCAGTCCATGAAGCGCAGGGCGGCAAACGGTTCGATTTTATCCAAAAAACCTGGATAAAACGGCTCGGCGTCGAGGTCGGCGTTTTCATCGGCGAGGCGCAGCAGTCGGAAATTGCGCAGCGGATTGGCGGCTTCCGAACTGGCGATGTCGACCCACATATTGCCGCCCGTGGTGACGGCAAACTGGATACGCCCCGGTGTCTGGCTTTGTATACTGGCCCCCGCGGGGATGCTCAGGACGCCGCTGCCCTCGTACAGAAACACGTACTGCTGCCCCGGTTGCAGGTTCGCATCTTCACTGGAAATAATGTAGCGGAGCACGGTATTGCTGCCGGCGGAGGTGTTTTGCGGCAAATGGGTAGGGTAGCCGTTTTCATCAAAACTCATTTCATCGAGCACCGGAATATACCAGCAGAAACAATCGGGCGTGTAGGGAATGGGTTCCGGCCGCACGTGTTTCATCAGGTTTTTCATCGGGCGCTCTACGACCCAGTCGGCAAATCCCGACATGTTGGTACCAATGTGCAGATCGCAGGCGTTGGGTTCCCAGCCGGCGCAGCTGGCGCTGTCGGTGCGGATAAATAATTGAAAGGTATCGCGGCACTGGCCGCCGCTGGCCATAAAAGTGTAGATACCCGGCGCCAGGTTGTGGTATTCGTTGCCGTTGCTGAGGGGCATGGTTTGGCCGGCGGGGCTGGTCAGGCTGTACGAACTGGCCAGGCTGGAATTGATGCGTATACGGCCGTTGTTTTGGCCGCAATCGGCCATTTTGAGCACGGAAAACGCGCTTTGACAGGGGTATGTGCCATTGGCATTGGTCACCGTAACGGTTTTAAAAGTTGTGTGTTGCAGGCCCAGCGGATCGGTGACGGTGAGCGACACGGTGATTTGGCCCAGGTCGTTGTAGGTATGGCTGGCCGCGGCGCTTTGTTCGGCCGGCGAGGCGTCGCCGAAGTTCCATTCGTACGTCAGGGCGCCGCCTTCGGGGTCGTAGGAGGAGGCGCCGTCGAGCTGCACCTGCAGGGGCGCGCTGCCGCTTGCGGGCGTAAGGGTAATGGCGGCCACGGGCGGCAGGTTGAGGGCCACGGTATTGTCGGGCGCGGCGCAGGCATAGCGTTCGGCCAGCCGGATTTCGTCGACGGCGCCGTTGCCGGGCGTGTTGCCGAGGTAAACGCCCGCGCTGCGGATCGCGTTTTCAGCCCCGGTACTTTGAGCGAGGGTGGGGGAGAGCGGAATGTCGTTGCCCAGCCCGGCAGGATTGAGGTACAGGGCGACGGCGGTATTGCCCGGGTTGAAAATGATACGCAATACGGCAAAAACCGTCGTGCCGGTTGTGATCGGAATATCGGTGGGGTAATAGTTATTGTTGAGCCGCAGCGTCCAGCGGCGTTGGCCGCCGACGTTGGAATTGGCGCTGCCGAAATAGCCCACGGCGATGTGTTGCTGAGCGCAACCGGTACACCAGGGAATGTTGCCGTCGTTGTGCAGGTCGAACCAGACTTCGTCGTTGTTATTCTGCTGTTTTTGCAGGAGAACGCTGGCCCAGAGCGTATCGCCGTTTGCGGCGGTGCCGATGCCGTTCTGACCGGTTTGTACGTAGGCGGCAAAGGGGCCGCTGTCGCTTGTCGACAGGCGCCGGCCCGCGGTCAGGTAGGCTTGTCCACCGATAGCATAACGGCCCTGACCAAGCAAGGCGCCGTAGGAGAGCGAGCCTGCTCCTGTGTTGGTTTGATAGCCGGGCAGGGTTTCGTCGTTGGCCTGAACGTTCCACACGCCGTTCCAGCCGCCGCCGCCGCTTTGGTTGTTGAGGGGGGTGTTGGCCGGGTAGTCGAAACCGTCGTAGGCCAGGTAAGTGCAGGGTTGGGCCTGGAACAATCGAGGGAGCAGGAAAAGCAGGGGGATGAGGATTTTATACATAGGTCAATCGAGCCGAAGCGGGATGAAATAATGGTAAAAAAGCGTGCCTGGCAACATTCCGGCCGCCGATTAAGAAGTAAATTGGAGCGCGAAATTAAAACTGCCTTATGATGAAAAACCTTTTCCAGTCACTTCTTCTGTTGGCTGCCTTACCGCTGAGCGCACAATCCGGCTGGGTGCGGCATTTCGCCGTCGCCGACTCTCTGATCAGCGTTCAACCCCTGCCCAACGGCGGCTATGCCATGTTGCTGAACAATGCACAGCAGGTTTATCAAATCCGTACCGATTCGCTGGGTTGGCCGCTGGATACCGTTTTCCTCGGCCCGATACCTGCCGATATCGTACCGGCCGCCAATGGCGGCTTTTTGACCTGCCGGGTTCAAAATACCCATTTGAAGTTGCAAAAACTCGACGGTACCGGGGCCATGCTCTGGGAACAACTGCTGACCGACACCTTCCCACAGCGCAGCCCTGTGCTGACGCCGCTGCCCGACGGCGGGTGTTATGTCGTCAGTACAAACGGGCCGACGACTCCGCCGAGCTACCGCCAAACCCTCGTCCAGCGCCTCGACGCAGCCGGCAACCGGCTCTGGCTGTTGCATACCGATTCCATTTTCGGGTGGGGATTCAACGGCTATCGAAACATCACCGACGCCGCGGTGATGCCCGACGGCAGCTGTGTGGTGGCGAGCGCCGACAGCTGGGAAGGCGCGCATGGCGCGGGGCATTTACTGCGCGTCAGCCCCGAAGGCGTAAAAATGTATAGCCGGGATTTTGCCCCTGACTGGACTTATGCCACTTCCGGAGAAACCCGCATGGTGCGCCCGACGGTCGACAGCCTGGTGTTCGTCTCCGGCCTGAAATGGGCTACCAGCGGTCCGGCGCACCCCGCAATTTCCACTACCGGTTTTAGCAGCGCCGTGGATGAAAACGGGAAACTGGTGTCGGGCGCCGATTTTCCACCCACGATTTTTCAAATGGGCGCCGTCTACGGCCCTACACCCGTGGCGGCAGCGCCGCTTGCTGCCGGCGACATGCTGGTGCTCGGGCAGATCAATACCAACGCCTTTCTCTGGCGGGTGAGTTACGACCTGAACGAGGTGGCCTGGCAGCAACCGCTGAACGTCAATGCCTCCTTGCATGCCGGGCGGATCAAACGGCCCAACCGGATCATTCATGCCACGGCCGATCAGGGCGCCGTGTTCGGCTGGGCGGCTTACAACGGCATTTATTTGCAAAAAATCGGTCTTTGGGGCAATGATTCAACCGCAACTTATTACCCCGTAAAGGTCAATGCACGGCGGGATACGGATCAGGATTGCCAGTCGGAGGGACCATTCGAAACGCTGCCCTTCGCCCGGGTGCGTTTTACTCCGCTGGATACCAGCGGCTTGTCGTGGACCGGCCGCGCTGATGCGAACGGCGAGATGTTCTGCTACCTCCCGTCCGGCTACTGGCGGATCGAGCAGGCCGACAGCGTAGCCTTTTTTTTCGGCCGGAATTGCCAGGTCGATACGGTGCTCCATGTGACGGATTCTCTGCCGCTTGCCACGGCCAATTTGTCCGTTTTGCGCTATACCGCCCGCCTGTCGGGACAAATCTGGCGGGACGACAACGGCAATTGCGCGACCGACGAACCGAATTTCGGTTTTTACGCTAATGCCCGCCGGGTTCGGATCATGCGCGCCGGGCAGTTTGTTGAAGTGGAAGCCGACGACAACGGGTTTTATCAAACCAGCCTGGACACCGGTTGGTACCGTCTGCAGGTGTACAACTACCGGGTGGGGCCCTTGCGGGGCTACTATTGTTCGACCGACTCGGTTTATCTGCCCGGTTATCAGTCGGCCGATACGCTGAATCTCTTGTGGTCGCAGTTTCAAAACGCCCGTTTGAAGATAAAAGCCCTGCGCGACGGAAACTACGACTGCCAGCCGGGCCCTGGCGACCTCAACTGGCCGGGTTTCGACCTTCGGGTGGCCGACCCGGATTTGCCCAACCAGTGGCAGGGCGCCGAAGCGGGTTCTTCCGGCTGGGCCGAGGTGGAGCTGTTGGGCCCCGGCAAATTGTGGGTCGATACCTGGAATAATTTCCCCGACAGCCTCTTGTGCGGTACTGTGGCTCCCCACGAAATAGTAGTGGCCTGGGCCGACGATCAGATTGTAAACGATACGTTCTTAACCCGTTATCCGCGCTGGGGCGATACGTTGTACGTGTGCGCCGGCGCCGTGTTGTGGGGCGTACCCGTGTGGGATACAACGGTGATCGTACAGCCGGCGGCCTTTTTGAATGAATTTCAGACCCCGTTTAACCATCATGTTTTTCCCTGGCCGGTGTATTACGCTGAACTGTATGAACCGCTTCCGCCGGGCCAGACGGATACGCTGTCGATTCAATACCTGGCCACGGTACACGGCTGCGACAGTGTTATCGCCATTCATTATACCACGCTGTCGCATGAGCCCCGCTTTGCGGATTTGATCCGAATGTCGCCCAATCCGGCGCACAGCCGGGTTGAACTGGAATGGCCTGCAGGAAAGGTGGCGGCCTTGATCCTGACCGATGTGCAGGGGCGGATCGTGTTGCGGGAAGAGGGGCTGGATGAGCGTACGTTTGTTCGGATCGATGTTGCTGCGTGGCCGGCGGGCGTATACGGCTGCCTGGCCAGGCTGACCGACGGGCGGGCGGTTTTCTCTCCACTGGTTGTGCGGCGTTAGCGCATGTTGTGATTTCAATGCCGACTCTTGGGATATCTTTGCCGCCGGAACCTTTCAAACCATGCGCAGCAGCACCAAAATATTCAACGACCCGGTGTACGGCTTTGTCTCCGTACCGCACGGCCTTTTGCTCGACCTGATCGACCACCCCTGGTTTCAGCGCCTGCGCCGCATCCGCCAGCTCGGACTGGCGCATTACGTCTACCCCGGCGCTTTGCACACCCGCCTGCACCACGCCATGGGCGCCCTGCATCTGGTTCGTGAAGCGATCGAAGTGTTGTGCGCCAAAGGCGTCGACATCACGCCGGAAGAAGCCGAAGCGGTGAGCGCCGCTATTTTGTTGCACGATATCGGGCACGGCCCTTTTTCTCATGCCCTCGAACATACCCTGATCGATCTGCATCACGAGGATATTTCCCTGATGTTCATGGAGGCGCTCAACCGCGAATTCGGC